>CAZAWP010000010.1:3788-27370 GCA_964488855.1 uncultured Sangeribacter sp. | reverse complement strand
GGGAGGGGATGGGTGGCAAACATTACCAAAATGGCGAGGCAGTAGACGCACATCATGCCGGCGGTCTTACCGAGGAGCTCATTGAGTTGGGCACCTTCCGACTGACGGAGCGTCTGCCAGAGGATATAGTGCTGATTGATGTAGACTAAATTGACCAACTGCCAGATAAGCGGCACCCTGTACAATGAAATCCATACCACGATGATGACGGCGATGAGTCCATTGACGAAATATAGAGTGCCTACAGCCTTACGTCCGAAGATGACTGCCAAAGTCCGCTTACCCACGGCCCTGTCATCCTCGACATCACGGTAGTTGTTTACAATCAACACATTCGCCCCCATCAGTCCGACAGCGATGCCGACCGGCAGAGAGAGAGGAAGAGCAACCCAGTTGTCACTCTGTACGTAGCATGTCATTACCACCGGCACTATGCCAAAGAAAATGAGAACCGCAACCTCGCCCCAGCCGTGGTGTGAGAGGGGGTAAGGTCCGGCAGAGTAAGCGAATGTGAAAAGCATGACGGCAATGCCGACAGCAATCAGCCACCAACCGCCGAAATACACCAACGACAATCCAATAAGGCAGTCTATAATCATACAGATAATGATTACCCTGCGCATCGCCTGAGGAGTGATGTCTCCCTCGGTGACACCGCGACGGAACCCCTCACGACCCTTCTTGTCGAGACCCTTGACGAAATCGAAGTATTCGTTGGCGAAGTTGGAAATTATCTGTGACAGTAGGGCGAACACAAGGCATATCACAAACGGCAGCCAGTAGAAAGTGTGAGTATAGACTGCGCAACCGGCGGCAGCCACGACACCACCGATCGATACCGGCAGGGTATGCAGTCGCATCGCCTCGATCCACGCCTTAGCCGCCGAACGGCGGGACTCCGACCCTTGGGAGGGTGTCTGTGTTGGTATATCTGAATTTGTCATAATGTATGGTCAGTCAATATAAACGACTACTCTTAACTATATTATATAGTCTTAGCAGTAATGTCTTACAGAAGAAAACTACCGGCGCAGACGGCTGAAGAAATCTTTCATCAATTGGCTGCATTCCTCTTCGAGAACGCCACAGGACACAACGGTCTTGGGATGCAGCGGTGTCCGCTCGGGAGTATAGTAAGAGAAGAAACCTCTTTTAGTATCCGGTGCACCGTAGACGATTCTCCCTATATGCGCCCAACCCAAGGCAGCGGCACACATCGGACACGGTTCGACGGTGACATACAGCGTGCAGTCCGGCAGATACTTTCCTCCTAACGTGTTTGCGGCAGAAGTTATCGCCATCATCTCGGCATGTGCCGTGACATCCTTAAGGGTCTCCGTCAGATTATGCCCGCGCGCGATGATGCGGTTATTGGCAACAATGACTGCCCCGACAGGTACTTCCCCCTGCTCGGCGGCAGCCTCCGCCTCGGCGAGGGCAGCCCGCATGAATCGTTCATCCTGCTTGTCCGTCATAATTAGGATTTTACTTCATTATCATTGTAATGGGCACTGATAAGCTCGGCAATATCGCTCATCAACCAGCGTGGAGTAGAGGTGGCCCCGGTAATGCCGATGGTCTCCGCATCCTTGAATACCGAGAAATCGACATCCTTGCAGTCGCTTACCATATAGGTGCGGGGATTGATATTGCGGCACTCCTCAAAGAGAGCCTTGCCGTTGGAACTCTTGGCACCGCTCACAAAGATAACAATATCGTGTGAAGATGCAAACTGCTGTATCTTGGTTCCGCGGGTTGCCACTTGTCGGCAGATGGTGTCATAATACTCAAAATCAGTATCATCCCCCTTGATACGGCTAATCTGGTCCACTACCTCGCGGAAGCCATTGATTGACTTCGTGGTCTGTGAGTAAAGGATAACGTGACCGCTCAGGTCGAGAGGCTTAAGGTCTGATACGTTCTGTATTACGATCGCCTCACCGTTGGTCTGCCCCACGAGACCGTTTACCTCGGCATGTCCCTCCTTGCCATATATGAGGATAAGGGGCATACGTTCTATCTCGCCGGCTTCGAGCATCGCCTTATGGCGGGTGTAGGAGTCCTTGATGCGCCGCTGGAGCTGGAGCACCACCGGACAGGTCGCATCAATGATACGGATGTTGTTGGCACGCGCCGTTTCGTAGGTCGATGGTGGTTCGCCGTGGGCGCGCAACAGCACGGTGCGGTTGTGGAGGGCATTTAGATCCTCATGGGTAATTGTCTCCAGACCGCACGCCTTGAGGCGCTCCACCTCCGAGGCATTATGGACAATGTCGCCGAGGCAGTAGAGAGCGCCCGTATTGTGAAGTTCGGCTTCTGCCTTCTGAATGGCGGTGACCACTCCGAAGCAGAAGCCGGAATTTGAATCAATTTCTATTTTTGGCATCGATATAAATAATAAATATCTGCATCGACATCAACTGTAATTAATGTAACGATATTGCAATATGCGGATTATCCAACGATTTTGTTAAACATGTCCTCAAGGATCTGCAGCTGCTCTTCTCGTGTGAGATTATCGTTATCAAGTACAAAAGCATCCGGAGCCTGACATAGCGGAGATTCCTTGCGGTGAGTGTCGATATAATCGCGGTCGCGGATATTTTTCAGCACCGCCTCATAATCCACCTTATCACCCTTCTGCTCAAGTTCGAGGAGGCGACGTTTGGCGCGCACCTCGGGACTGGCGTTCACAAAGACTTTCATCTCAGCATTTGGGAAGACGGTAGTACCTATATCCCTGCCATCCATTACGATACCCTTCTCCTTGCCGAAATCCTGCTGCAGAGCCACCAAGCGGTGACGCACACCGGGAATCTCAGCCACGGGGCTCACCATCGAGGACACTTCGAGCGAACGGATCTCGCGCTCCACATCCTCTCCGTTAAGCAAGGTATGCTGTATGCCGTCCTCACCCGCAGGTACGAAAGAGATTTCGATTTGGGGCAGAGCGTTGAGGAGAAGGTCAGTTTTAACAGCGCCGTCGCTGATCATGCCGGCACGCATTGCATAGAGCGTAACCGCCCTATACATTGCGCCCGAATCCACATATACATAACCTATACGCCGGGCTAACTGGCGCGCCATGGTTGATTTGCCCGATGACGAGTAGCCGTCGATGGCTATGATGATTTTCTTCATTATTTTTCTGTTTTTTTACGAGTGGTTTTAGTCGCCGTCGCCTTAGCCTTGGCGGTAGAAGCCTTGGCCTTGGTTGCGGAGGCTTTAGTAGTCTTGGTTGCAGAGGCTTTAGCAGTAGTCTTGGCTTTTGCTGCCGTAGCCTTCTTTTCAGCCTTTGGAGCCTCTACTTCCTCGGTCTTGGCAGTCTTGGCAGTGCGACGCGGTTTGGCCTTGACCATGCGGAGAACCTGCGCGGTACGTGCCGGGAGATACATCTTCAACCAGCCTTTGCCTGAAGGTGTGTAGAGAGGATCAGCCTCGGTGAAGTGGTGCACGGTGTCGTTGATATTGCCAAAGCCACCGAACTCCTTGCTGTCGCTGTCGAGGATCACCTCGTACTCACCTGCCGGAGCGAGGAAACCGTAATCGGTAAACGATTTCGTCGGGTTCCAGTTGAATACAAAGATAAGGTCTCCACGGCGGAATGCCAAAATCTGGTCATCATCTTTTTCCCATAATTTCTCTACGGGCAGGCTCTGGAAATTGTATTGGTTCGATATAATTTCCACCATGTCGTTATCGAACTTGTTGAGGAACTTATATTTAAGATCCTCGCGGTCCACGAGTTCCCACTGACGGCGTGCATACTTGTAGCTCCAGCCGTTACCCTCGCGCGGGAAGTCGATCCATTCCGGATGACCCCACTCATTACCCATGAAGTTGAGGTAACCGCCGTTAATGGTGGCGATAGTCACGAGGCGTATCATCTTATGCAGAGCCATGCCTCGCTCCACGGTAAAGTTGTTGTCATCGACCATCATGTGCCAGTACATCTCCTTGTCGATAAGGCGGAAGATGATAGTCTTGTCGCCTACGAGTGCCTGATCATGACTCTCGCAGTATGAAATGGTCTTCTCCTCGGCACGGCGGTTGGTAAGCTCCCACCATATCGAGGTCGGGTGCCAGTCCTCATCCTTCTTCTCCTTGATCATCTTGATCCAGTAGTCGGGGATACCCATAGCCATGCGGTAGTCGAAGCCGATACCTCCGTCCTCAAACTTGAGGGCAAGGCCGGGCATACCGCTCATCTCCTCGGCGATCGTGATTGCCTTGGGATTGACCTCATGGATAAGGATATTCGCTAAGGTGAGGTAAACGAGAGCGTTGGTGTCCTGATTGCCGTCGTAGTAATCACCATAGTTGGTAAATGCCTTGCCTAAACCATGGTCATAATAGAGCATCGAGGTCACGCCGTCGAAACGGAAGCCGTCAAACTTATACTCCTCAAGCCAGAATTTACAGTTAGAGAGCAGGAAGTTAAGCACATAATCCTTGCCGTAGTCGAAGCAGAGCGAATCCCATGCCGGATGTTCGCGTCTGCCGTCACCGTAGAAATAGAGGTCATACGAACCGTCGAAACGGCCCAGACCCTCCACTTCGTTCTTGACAGCATGAGAGTGAACTATATCCATGATTACGGCGATACCCATGGAGTGTGCGTCGTCGATAAGGCGCTTGAGGTCATCGGGGGTGCCGAAGCGTGAGGAGGCTGCGTAGAAGCTGCTCACATGGTAGCCGAACGATCCGTAGTAGGGATGCTCCTGGATGGCCATAATCTGGATGGCATTATAACCGTCGGCAGCTACGCGGGGCAGGATGTTGGTGCGGAACTCCTCGTATGTGCCCACACCCTCGCGCTCGGTTGCCATACCGATATGGCACTCGTAGATAAGCAACGGACGGACATCCGGACTGAACTTCTTAATCTTGAATTTATAAGGATGCTCGGGAGCATAGACCTCGGCGGAGAAAATCTTGGTCTCGGGATCCTGTACCACGCGACGGGCGTAGGCAGGGATACGCTCACCCTGACCGCCATCCCATGTGATGAGGAGCTTGTAGAGGTCGCCGTTATGGATCATGTCGGGGGCAAACGTGCCTTCCCAAACGCCATCCTCGCTCTTTATGAGTGAGTAGGTAGTATCTTCGACCCAGTTGTTAAACGTGCCGATCATTGATACACGGGTAGCATTGGGGGCATACTCGCGGAATACCCATGAACCGTCTTTCTGACGGTGAAGACCGAAATAGTTATAGGCGTTCGCAAAATCGCTTAATGAACCGTCGGTGTTGGCTGTAAGTTCATTAAGTTTGCGCAGTACATCTTCATGGCGTCCTTCGATGGCATCGGCGTATGGTTCGAGCCAAGCGTCATCGCGTAGAATGGCTAATTTTTTCTTCATAATTATTTTGTTTTTTGCGACGGTGTCTGTCGCGCTTTTTATTCTGAGTGTCAGTATCCTTGTGTTTCGCTTTCCTGCCGTATTTGTTCCCGTGCTCAGGAACAGCAGGGGTATGAAGCGACTTCTTCTCCAACTTTGCCGGGGGAGGAGGAGGGGGCGCCTCGTCTGCTTTCAAAATATCACGGACCGCCATGCGCAGGTTTTCGGCAGTCCGCGAATTGCCGCGCATGATGCCGATTACATCGTCGATGTAATCCGCATTGGTCTGGTAGCCGAGCATCCCGAAAACATTGGATGCCGTCAGCATTGATTTATAGTTAAAGACGCGAAGCACGGCGGCATAGTCCTGCTGAGTGAGCATGGTGGCAAACTCGCGGTTATACCGGTTATACTCCTCGCGTGGCTGGAGCTCATTTATGAGTTGCCGCAGATGGGTCTCAAGGGCAGTGATGCAGCTGAACTTTGCATCTATCTTATACTCCACACGTCTCTTAATCATATAACGAGTATGCTGGAGCGATTGTGCGACCATCTGCGCCCTGAAAATCTTAAAAACTGTTTTTTTAAGACGATTCAGGATTCGGTCCGGGTTGCGCCTGCGATACAATGCCATTTCCCTGACCACATTCTCCGACAGGAAAATATTCTCTATCTCCGCAACCTCAGGAACGAGTATGTTCTTACGGCGCAGGTAATCGACCTCTTCTACAGTGCGGCGGTCGCGGTCGATTATACCCTTGATCTTGAGGTGGTGCATGACCGGCAGGTCATTAAAGCTCCTGACGCTCTCTATGACCTTGCTACACGAACCCAAAGGACGTATGCGCCACTCCGGAAACACGGCGGAATAAAGTCTGAAGTCGATGCTATGACCCGTGTCGCCCTCGATAAACATAACCGGACGACGCGCGCCTGTGAGCTGCAGCAGCATTTCCTCGGTCAATCCGTCGGGCGAAACTATCTCGTAGTCCCACGTGCCGGCACTGTTATAATCCTTGATCCAGATTATAAGGTTACGTGTACGTGAGGCCACAAACTCCGCATCCACCGTGTTGTAGATGAAGAGGCAATCCTTGCGCAGATCCTCGATGACATTCCATAACAGATACAGTATCGAGGGGTGTATGAAGAGAGAGGGATTATCGACAATCAGTATCGAGCGACGCGGTGCCAATAACGTTGCACCGATTAGGAAGAGGATACTCCGCTCTCCCTGACTGAGTCGTTCGGCTTCGATGAGGTCGCTGCCGGCTGCCGTCGAGAAAACGATGCGCCCGTCGATCTTTAGAATATCGTTATCTGCATCGCCAAAAATCTTATGCCAGGCTTCGCGTGCACGCTTCAGTATGCGGTCGTTGGTCAGCAAGGCGTTAAAGATACCGTTTAGCCCAGCGACTTTATGGGGAGGCGTCACACCATTGGCATAGAGCGCAGACAGCCGTAATACCGATTGATTGTCGCCGAAACTGCACTGCTCTATAAATCTGCTCTTACCCGCGCCGTTGGCTCCTATTACAGTCACATTGAGGTCTGTCCGCAGTTCGGATGACTGCAGCGAACGCTTGGACGGGGGTATGAGAATCTTAAACATACAGATTTGGTTCCGTGCCGTAAATATAATAAAATCTCGCGACTATCTTTAAAATTTTTTATTACTTTTGTTGTGAAACAGAAATTATTATTTGTAACAATAGTAGAAATACTAAAGTAGATAAAGCTACAATTAGTAGAAATAACTTAAGAAGATTATATATGTTTTCTGGAATAGTCGAAGAAGCCGGTAAAGTCACAGGCTTAAAGGAGGATGGTGGTAATCTCCACCTCACCCTCTCATGCTCGTTTGTTGATGACTTGAAAATTGACCAGAGTGTGTCGCATAACGGCGTTTGCCTCACGGTCGTCTCGCTCAATCCCGACAAGACCTACACCGTGACTGCCATCACCGAGACCCTCAACCGTTCCAACTTGGGTCTACTCAAGGAGGGTGACCTCGTAAACCTGGAGCGCAGCATGAAGATTGACGGTCGTCTCGACGGTCATATCGTGCAGGGTCACGTGGATACCACTGCTGTATGTACTGACCTTCAGGAGATGGATGGCAGCTGGTATTATACATTTAAATATGATGTGCCCCGCGAACTCGCCAAACGCGGCTACATTACCGTAGACAAGGGGTCTGTAACGGTAAACGGCGTAAGCCTGACCGTCTGCGAGCCGGATAACAACACCTTTAAGGTGGCGATAATACCTTATACCCATGATAATACAAACTTCTGTGACATCAAGCCCGGCACGGTGGTAAATATTGAGTTCGACATCTTGGGTAAATATCTCGCGCGGATTGCTCAGATTTAAAATAATGACAAATAAAAATCGTCGGGGTTACTAAAACCTCGACGATTTTTATTTACTGTTTAAACTCCGGTTATTTCTTTTTAAGGATATTGATGAGCGTGCCTAAACCGCTTGAAGAACCCTGACTGTTCTCCGTATTTTCATTTGCAGGAGTCTCCTCGATTACGGTCTCCGATTCAGTTACAGTCTCCACAGCTTCTTCACCCGATTCGGTTGAGTTTTTACCCTGGTTAAAGATGCCGTTAAGGATATTGGAAACTGCATTGTTGCCCGATGTGCCTTGAGTTTCTGTGGCGTTGGGATTCTCCACCTTGCCGGTCTTGTCGAATTTGAAGCCGACACAGAGGCCGTCGTAAGAGTCAAGGATAGAGCTGAGCGCCTTAGCTAACTTGATGCCGGTGAAATTACCGATGGTAGATACCAGGGTCTTCATCTTTGTAGCATCGAACATTACATGAATCTGACCGTAACTCTGCTCGATATACGTCTTTACAGAGCCTAAGGAAATCTTGCCGAATGCTTTGAACTTGAAATTGAAAATACCCTTTTCGCCGGTCTCCTCTATCTCACCCTTTAATGTTATCTTCTTGACAACGAGCTCGAAAGTGCCGTCATAGTTAATTGTCATCTTTGCGCCGGTAAGACCATATTGCTTATAATAAGGTTCAAGTTTGGTCTCGATGGTAGCGGCGGCAGCCACACCACCCGCTTTTTTTAGGAAATTGTCACCCTGGAATGTGATAGCCGGACCGGTAGATTCATATTCGCCGGCGATGTCGGAAATCTTGATGTCACTGCGCGAGAAAACGCCTGAAAGGATGTTGCCGACTGTGCCTCCTTTGAGAAGGTCAGTTAAACCCTGCGCCGATGCGGTGCCGGTGACGCCGAATGCCACGATAAGGGCGAGTAATAATGATTTGAAATACTTCATATTGTCAAAATTGGAATTTTCGGAATGTTTAATGAGGTTGAAAACCGGGATTTTGAACCTTGTAAATTATTCTAATTTGCGCAAAAAAGACCAAATCAACCTAATTTTTAATTAAAATATTGGACAGATTGGCACAATAATAATCTATTTTGCTCTAAAATTATTTTGTTTATAATTTAATTTGTACTTTTGTTGCCGGAAAAGGTGTTTGCTTCAAAGCACCCTTCCTGACTAAAGTCAATAATATAACATATCAAACCGATAGTTTTATTATCCCGGAGTCTCAAAATTCATTATTATGAATAAGATTCTTGGATAAATATCGGAAAAATCAGGGTAAATTTACCTCTTTCCATTCCCTGACCTGAACTTAGACTAACAAATAACATCAATATGAAACATCTAAAAGCAGTAATGATTCTGCCGGCGTTAGCTCTGGGATTGACGGCGTGTAACGACGACAATCCGTGGACAGGCTCACGTGAGGAGGGTGGAATCGTTCTATCGCTGCAGACCGATAGCTCGGTGCTGACAGCGACTCGCGCCAATGATGCCGAGAGCGCGGTCATTCCCGATGCTTCCGATTTCAGCATCGCCCTGACTAAAAGCGACGGCTCGTTCGCCCAGACATGGACACGCCTCGCCGATTTCAACCGTGAGGAATCTTTCAAAATCGGTGACTACACGCTCCGCGCATTTTACGGTGCCGCTGACCGTGAAGGTTTTGATGCTCCCTATTTCGAGGGTTCAACTTCATTTACCGTACATCCCTCTACCGTCGAGGAGGTGAGCGTGACTGCCACCCTTGCCAACGCGATGGTATCTATCCGTTATACCGATGAGTTTAACGCTGCCTTCCCGCTTCACAGTGCCGCTGTACGAAGCGAGGGCAACGATTATATTATGTTCTCGCAGAACGAGACACGTCCGGCGTACGTCATTCCGTCGGAAATTGACCTCGCCGTGACCATCACCAACGGTGCCGGCAAACAGGTTACTATACAGCCTGCCGGCTTCAAGGCTCTCCCTCAGTATCATTATGTTGTCACCATCGGTGTCAAGAGCGGCGGCAGCAAGGGTGACCTCGTTCTCGATATCAATTTCGAGGAAAACGTAGAGGCTGAGGTCGTGGAGGTTGAACTCGGTGACCAGCTCTTCAATGCTTCGGCTCCCGTTGTCGAGGCTTACGGTATGCCCGCTGACGGTGCCGAGGAGATTTTTGAGAACACTCAGCCCAATGCAAATCCCCGTTTCCACGCAATCGCATTCGGTGGTTTAAAGGAGGCAAATCTCTCCATATCTTCTACCTCATATACTCCGGCATTCGGTAAGGAGGTACAGCTGGTAAATGCTCCCGCAGATATTCAGAAGGCTATTCAGGACTCCGGTCTCGAGGCTGGCGGTTTCTTCCGCAATGTCGACAAGATGGCTGTCCTCAACCTCTCCAAGTTTGCTGCCAATCTGCCTGTCGGCACTCACACGGTGACACTGCGCATCAAGGATGCCCTTACCCGCGAGAGTGAGGCAGCAAAGTACACCATCACTGTAACGCCCGTCGAAATCACTATCGAGGCCGTAGGGGATGCCGCTTATTATAGCGAGCAGATTGAGGTGTCATTGACAACCAACTGCCCCGCAGTTAAGGATAATGTAATATTTAAAGTGCCCGATGACAACGGCAAGCCGGTTGAGGCTACTATCCTCAATATTGCCGAGAATGTTACCCGTGGCGCTCAGTATTCATACGTTTACACCTTGGGCGTTCCCCGCATACTGCGCGCAGCCTTTGATGTAAATGCTTTCTACGGTAACACACAGATTGCTGCATCCACTACCCGCATAAATGTGGAGATTCCCAAATATACATTGGATGTAGATGCGTTCAGTTCCAAGGTACTCTTCCGCGTCAAGGCTGAGAAACCCTCGCTTCAGGAAGTGGTTGTAAACTCGCTCACAATCTATCAGAATGGTAATGCACTCAAGGAATCACAGCTCCAGCGTGACGTGGAGAATGGTATCATAACCGTCCTCAACCTTGATTCCGATACCGAGTATCCCGCCTTCCAGACTTGCATCGGTGCCGACGACAGCTCTAAGATCGCCGTTCCCTCATTCCATACAGAGGCTGAGGTGATGGTTCCCAACGGTTCTTTCGACGCAACAGGTCGTCAGATTCTTTTCAACGGCATTGCACTCGGTGGTAAATACAAGGTTTCACCGGTCAGCTATCAGTTGAAGTGTAACATCAATGTATTTGAACCCGCCGGCTGGGTCACTCTCAACGATCTTACATGCTACGCCAATTCTGCTAACCAGAATTCATGGTTCATGGTGCCCTCAACATTTATTCAGGGTAATGCTGCCATAGTTCGCTCGGTAGGTTACAATCATAACGGTACTTCACCTGCTACATCCGGCGGAGCTTTCAATACCAAATATTATTGCGAGAATGCGCCGGCTTACGATGCCCTTGATAAGGCTTCGGGCGAGTTGTTCTTGGGTAGCTATTCATTCGACGGTAATGCTAACCGCAGCGAGGGTATTGCCTTTGCATCGCGTCCGGCTTCGTTGAAGTTCGACTACAAATATGCCCCGATTGCCGGTGAGCACGCTGTAGCGGAGGTTAAGGTATTGGATGCTTCAAATAACGTAATCGCATCCGGTGAACGTACTCTTGATGCATCCGGTGATTTCTCTACAGTCACTATAGATCTAAACGGCTATCCTTTCGGACAGAAGGCTGCCAAGTTCTATGTGTCTTTCCGCTCAACCAAGGAGTCAAACGTGACCGTAAACGTACCTTCCGGCACTGCTCTTAATCAGGGTGCTTCCTTAGGTAACGGTAATCAGGGTGACAACAGCGCCAAGGCTGTGGCTATCGGTTCGGTTCTCACCGTCGATAACGTGGGTGTGGACTATAACAAGTCGGCTGCCCCGGTTCGTTCACGCGTCCGCTCGCGCAAATAAACAGATTAGCAGATACAAACGGAAAATAAATCATGAAAAAAATATATAGTTTACTGCTCCCTCTATGCGCCATCGTGGTGACCGGATGCTCCAAGGATGATCCGTTCCCCTACGACAAGGCGCAGGGTCAGCTCTCCAAGTCCGCTCTTCAGATTGACAAGACGGGTGGCGATAAGATTATTACCACTAAGGCAAATGAAATATCGGCTGATGATTTCACTGTCATCATTAACCGCGAGGGCGATGATGCTCCTGCCGTAACTTACAAATATTCGGAGATGCCGGAAGTCATATCACTCCCGGTTGGTTCCTATACCGTAACTGCTACATACGGTGAGGATGTTGAGGCTGCCTTTGAGTCTCCTTACTACATGGGTAAATCGGAGTCGTTTAACATACGCGCCGAGAAAATCACCGATGATGTCGCTCCCATCCTCTGTAAACTTGAGAACGTGATGGTGTCTGTGGAGTTCGACCGCGAACTTATCGGCGCCATGAGTTCTGATTCATACGTTGAGATAAAGGTCGGTGACAACGAGGGTCTTATCTATACCCTCGATCATCACCTCAACAAGACAGCCGGTCACTTCCGTCATACAGAGGGTATAAGCCTCGTGGCGACGTTCCACGGTACTGTGGAAGGTGTGCCTACCGTAGAGACCAAATCTTACGACAGCGTTGCCAAGGGTAACCACTATAAGTTGAAATTCCGTCTCCATACTCACGATTCGGCACAGAACAGTGACATCGACGGTAATGTGCTCGTAGATGCTTCGGTGACCGTAACTGACATCAATCGCGACATCGACATGCCCGAGGATGAGCGTCCGGTCGATGACATGCGTCCCACTGAGGGTGACGACAATGATCCGGGTAACGATCCGGGCAAGGATCCCGATGATAAGAACGATTGTCAGTTTATCGACAATTCGGTTGTCGCCATGGATAGCCATGAGGCTACCGACGCTCCCTATATCGAGGGTGCTTTCGGATTCAAGCTCGACACACCGACCACAGTGACTCCGGGTATGCAGTGCGGTGTCAATGTACACAGCTGTGCAGGTATCACTGAGTTCAGCGTCCAAATCATCTCAGAGGCTCTTAATGCCGACGAGCTGAGCGGCATGGGTCTGAATGCAAACATGAGTCTCGTTAATCCCGGTGAGTATGAGGAAGGTTTGAGCAATCTCGGTTTCCCCGTAAATATCGCCGGCGAACACAATGAGAAAATCGACATCTCGGCATTTATGGGACTGCTTCAGATTCTTGCGGGTGATCACAAGTTCATACTCACTGTGACTGATGCCAACGGCACCACCGTCAAGAGCATTATCCTTCATGTAGACGAATAACCCTTTATCTCAAAATTGAAGCAAAATGAAAAATATTAATTATATATTGGCTGCGTGCGGTGTCTCTGCCCTTGCTTTGGGCGCTTGTACCGCTGATGCCCCGTTTGGCAAGGGAGAGGGTTATCTCAAGATTAATTCTCAGATCCGCAGCGATGTTCAGGTGACACGCGGTGATTACGGAGATTTTGATGTCGATGCCTTGGCAAGCAACTGCGTGGTTTATATCGAGGATAACAAAGGCCTCCTCCATAAATACAAAGGCATTGAAAATATCCCGTCGTCGATTGTCCTCAACACCGGCAGCTACGTTGCCGAGGCATGGACCGGTGACTCGGTGTCTGCTTCTTATTCAAGTAAGTTCTATCGCGCATATCAGAAGTTTGAGATTGCCGAGGGTGAAAATACTCTTTCGCTCAACGTCAATATCGCTAACGTCATAGTTTCAGTTAATCCCGAGGTTCTTGATGCCGGTATCTCGGATCTTAAGATCACTTTCGGTCACTCGCGCGGTGAACTCGAGTTTACCCCCGCCAATATCGAGTCTGCAAAGGGTTACTTCATGCTCCCCAATGCTGATAAGGATGTGTGGTACCGCATAGAGGGTAAGGCACTCGACGGCAGTGCAATCTTTAAGGATGGTAAAATCGAGAACGCTGAGCGCGCTCATGAATATGTGCTCCGTATCACCAACAATTACGAGCAGAACGAGGGTGGGGCCTGGCTCCGCATCGAGATTGAGGATATCCCCGTCATCGAGGATAATATCGACATCTTCAGCCGTCCGGCTCTTTCGTCAGAGGATTATGATAGCGAGGGCCAGTTAATCGCGAAGCCCGGCAATTTCAATGACGTGGTGTTCTACTCACGTGCATTCATGGGCTTCTCCGGTTTCCGTATCGAGAATGTACAGGGCTTTGAAAATGATCCTCTCTTTGGTGAGGGTCTCGACATCATCACCTGTACCGACCTCCGCAAGAACGAACTTCATGCCGCCGGTATCGAGTGGGTTATCAACTCAAGCAATGATGCTTCAACAGGTAAGCCCGTCGAGGAACTCTTCCTGACTTTCAGCAAGGAGTATCTTGACGCTCTCGCTCCCGCCGAGTCTGAGTATGTTCTTAAACTCGTTGCTACCGACAATCAGTATAACGGTGGTGTTCACAAGAGCACTGAACTCAGTTTCCGTATCGCCAACACTGATGACGCTATCGCATCTCCCGATCCGGTAGTCGCATCTCCCGCTCCCGACAAGGCTGCTAATCCTATGGCAATCACCGGTAGCACTGCCAAACTTACCGGTTTCCTCAAGGATGAAAGCGCTACCGGCTACGGTATCATGTACCGTGCCAAGGGTGAGTCCGCGTGGAACCGTGTCGCTGCCGATGCTCCCGCTCGCATGACTCGTGCCGATGGTACTTCGTTTACAGTTTCACTCTCCGGCCTCAAGCCCGGTACTACATACGAGTATGCGGTTTATGCAGATGGCTTCGAGAGCAAGACTATCATGACTTTCGTTACCGAAAGCATCTTTAAGATACCCAATGCGTCGTTCGAGGATTGGGATACTTATTCCGCTAAAACTTTGCTCGGTACTAAGAATGTAACCTTCCCCGGTATCTCGGAGCGTACTTTCTGGGATTCAGGTAACGAGGGTGCGGCTACTGCCAACAAGACTCTTACCAACAAATCAGCCGATATGGTACACTCAGGTAATTACTCTGCCCGCTTGGCTTCCGATAAAGCAGTCGGCGTGTTGGCAGCAGGTAATATTTTCACCGGTACTTACGTTAAGACTGATGGAACCAATGGTGTCCTCTCGTTCGGTCGTGAATATAACGGCACTCATCCTACCGCTCTCAAGGTTTATGCGAACTACCGTCCCGGTACTGTTGATGTAATCAAGAGTGGTAACGAAGAATTTATCGAGGTCGTCAATGGTGGTATCGACCAGGGTCAGATCTATGTCGGTCTCACCACTGAGCCGGTTGAGATACGTACCAACCCGGACAATCGTAAACTCTTCAATAAGGACGATGAGTGTGTGGTAGCTTACGGTCAGGTGACTCTTAAGGAAAATTATGGTCCTGACGGTGCACTTGCCGAGCTTGTCATTCCGATCGAATACAACGAGCGCGCCCAGACCAAGGCTCCTACCCATATTGTAATCGTAGTGTCAGCGTCGAAGTTTGGCGACTTCTTCAGCGGTAGCTCCAAGAGCGTCTTCTATCTCGATGATTTTGAGCTGCTTTACGAATAATTTCTATCCATGCAGAAATGATTGAACCCTTGATATTATGTGCACTGGCTCTGTGTCCCGACGGGACGCAGAGTCATGCTGCGTTATTGGATACCGTAACGCCGGAGCCCGTAGTTACGGAGTTTATAGTTCCGGATGACGTAAAACCGGTGCAACCGGATACCCTCCATATAACCCCCGCCGACATCGAGAAACTTCGTGCCGACCAACCCATTCATGAGTTTAAGCGCGAGCTCGAATCTGTCGTCTTTGTACCTAAGGGGCAGTGGGTGACCGGTATTTCCGTGTCCTTTACCCAATCCAATCAAAATAACTACCAGTTCCTGGTGATTCAAGGGTTATCGGGCGATACTTACTCGTTTAAGGTCAGTCCGATGGTGTGCTACATGTTTGCCAATGACATCGGTGCCGGCGCCAAGTTCGGTTACAACCGTTCATTGACCAAACTTGAGAAAGCCGATATCGTGCTCGACGATGAAACTGAATTCAACGCCGATCATCTCTATTCGCTATCGCATAATTATTATTTCACCGGTATCCTGCGCACCTATTTCTCGATAGGGCGCTCCAAGCGTTTCGGATTCTTCAACGAGGTGCAGCTTACTTTCGGGGGCGGTCAATCCAAACTTACCAGCGGTTACGGCGAAAGTCTTACCGGTAGCTACGAACGGAATTTCCAATTCAATGTAGGTCTCGCTCCCGGTCTGGCGGTTTTCCTCAATAACTATTCGGCACTCGAAGTTAATATCGGTGTGCTCGGCTTCAGTTATAAGGATACCAAGTCCATAACGGATCAGATTTATGTGTCGCATCATAAGTCGCAGTCCGCAAACTTTAAAATTAACCTGTTTTCAATAACCTTCGGAATGGCTTTCTATCTCTGACAACTGTTTAGGATCGTTGCTTAAGCATATTAAACAGAGATAAAGTCCGATATTTCTTAAAAGTATATGAAGAAATTATTGATAGGCATATTTGCTTTGATAATGACTGTGCTGAGTAGTAATGCACAGTCTGCCATTCCGGTGCCGCAAGCGTCAGCTGACACTGTCACCACCGTCGGCGGCGCATATATCTACGTCCCCGATTCGCTTCGTTCGGATGTGATGCGATTGCTGCAGGGACACTCCCGTGTGGTTGAATCCTGGGATCCCGTCAAGGATAAGGAACAGGTGTTATGGAACGGTGACACAATCAACATGGTGCTCAAGAGTCGTAATCTCGGACGCTTCGACCGCGGTCTGGGTAACTACCTCTTTGTTCCCAAAGGACAATGGGCGATCGGTCTGACTGTGTCTTACGGCGAATTTACTACCAAAGATTTAGGGTTGTTTGACCTCCTTAACGATATTGACCTCGGCATTTACGGCTTCTCAATCAATCCGTATGTCAAGTATTCAATAGCAAACAATGTGTCGATAGGTCTTAGATTGGGTTACTCAAGTTTATCCGGTAACATCGGCTCGTTTAATATTGACATCGACGAGGATATGAATTTCAATATCCATGATATCATGTATCGTAACGAGAGTTACAGTGCCGGTCTGACTTTCTCGCACTACCTCGGTATCACTCGTAACGGCAGATTCGGAATTGTTAATGAAGTCGAACTCGCTTTCTCGTCGGGAAACAGTGATTATCGCCGCCCCTACGGTGATGCGTTAAAAAATACGCATACGACTTACATGAAGGCTGCCCTTAACTTCTCACCGGGCGTGAGGGTTTACGTAATGGAAAACGTGTCGTTTAACGTCTCGTTCGGTATCTTCGGTTTCAATCTCAAAAATGAAAAGCAGACCGAAGACGATGTCTATCTCGGCAACCGGTTCACTTCGGGGGCTCAGTTCCGCTTCAATATCTTTAATATCAACTTTGGTCTCGGTATACATATATGATCCCTACTATGACGCGTAAGTCCGTTTTTAAATCAGCTCTGATAGGTGCGGTCGCTGTGTTGCTTTTGTCGCTCGCAGGGTGTATACATAATGACCTGCCGTATCCCCGTATCACTCAGAAAATTCAGGCGATTGCTGCCGAGGGTCAGTCAAAGGATGCTTATATCGACTCGCTCGCCTTTGAGGTAACATTATATCTCGAGCCCACCACCGACATCCAGAACGTCCGCTTTAGCGAATACAAGATTACCGAGGGTGGCGAGAGTGATCCAAACCTCGCGGAGGGTACCTATGATATTACCGATCCCATCACGGTTGTACTCACTCGCTACCAGTCATACAAGTGGGTGATTAAGGCTATACAGAATATCGAGCGTTTCTTTACCGTCAAGGGACAGATAGGTGAGACGCTGATTGACCCTCTCGGTCATCGCGTTATCGTCAGCATGCCGGAGGGTACGGACTTGTCCAAGCTCACTCTTGAGAGTGTGCAGCTTGGTGCGCCCGGAGTGACCACTATTGACCCCGACTTGAAGCCCGGTCCTCTCGATCTTTCGCATCCGCTGCGCGTTGCTGTCATCAGTCACGGTCGTTCGGTCTATTGGACGATTTATGCACAGTTGACCGAACTCGTGGTGGCAACCGATCGTGCCGACGCATGGTCAAAGGTCGTTTGGGTTTACGGAAATGGTCCCGCCGATGTGAAAAACGGCTTCCAGTACCGTAAGGCCGGTGACACTGACTGGACCGATGTTCCGGCAGAATATGTTACTCAGAATCAAGGTGCCTTCTCTTGTTATATACCCCATCTCGAACCTCTCACTGAGTACGAGGTTCGTACAGTATCGGGTGAAGATGTTGGTAATGCCATCTCGGTGACAACACAGGCCACCGAGGATATTCCCAACGGTGACTTTGAGAACTGGTACTTTACCGGCAAGATGTGGTGCCCATGGGCTGAAGGAGGAGTACAGTTCTGGGATACAGGTAATACAGGAACCGCTACGATGAACCAGTACAACGTTCAACCAACCGACCATACTCCCACCGGACAGGGTAAGGCTGCCATGCTTGATACCCGCTTCGTCGGTTTGTTCGGTATCGGTAAACTTGCCGCCGGTTCGGTGTTCACCGGCACATTCAAGAAGGTAGACGGTACTAATGGTATCCTTGACTTCGGTAGACCGTGGACGCTGCGTCCCACCAAGTTGAAAGGTTACTATCAGTATGAAACTGCCGATATTAACTATGCCTCCGCTGAGTTTGCCGACTTGAAGGGTAAACCCGACACTTGTCATATCTACGTTGCGCTTGCCGATTGGACGGCTCCCTTCGAGGTGCGTACCAATCCCAAGACACGTCAGCTGTTTGATCCCAACTCCGAGTCGATTATAGCGTACGGTGAATTGGTATATTCGGGTAAGATGACCGATTATCAACCCTTCGAGATAGAGTTGAAATATCGCGATACCTCTCGTGTACCGACTTATCTCCAGATTACCTGCGCCTCGTCCAAGTACGGCGACTACTTCACAGGTGGTACCGGCGCCGTGCTCTATGTAGACCAGCTATCATTCGACTGGGATTACTGACGATAATTAATACATAAATTAATACATAATAAATTTTGCAGGATTGGTAATCTTGTATTAACTTTACGGATGGAATGGAGCCGTGCGCTTCCATTCCATCCTTTAATATTAACAGGGGTGTCTTTCATATCCGTATGAGAGGCTGAGATCAGACCCTATGAACTTGAAGCGGATAATACCGACGAAAGGAGTAATTTATGAAACTGTTTGTAAATCAAAAGGAATTCATTACGGATTCCGATTCATTGACGGTCACAGGACTGCTCGATGAGATTCAGTCAATCACAGCCGGTGTGGCAGTAGCGGTTAATAACAAAGTGGTGAGGAAGAGGGACTGGGAGTCCACAGTACTTTCCGAGGGAGATAACATTACCGTTATTACTGCAGTATGCGGCGGGTGATGAAACTGATAGCCATTACCACCCCCAATTTTTGGTATCGCGAGGATCTTGCCATCTGCCGTCTCTTAGACAGCGGATGGTCACGTGTGCATATACGTAAGCCCGGGGCGGCAAAAAGGGAGGTTGAAGCTTTAATAGAAAAAATACCGGACAAATACTATCCCTTACTATCCGTGCATGATTATTTCGACCTTGGCGTCAAATATAATCTTGGTGGCGTGCATCTTAACCAACGCAATCCTGCGCCTCCTTCCGGGTGGTCAGGACTCATGAGCCGGAGCTGTCATTCAATCGGGGAAACAATCCGCTTTTCACATCTTGACTATGTCACTCTTAGTCCGGTCTTTGACAGCATATCGAAACCCGGATATAAGGGTCGGTTTAGTGATGAGGAGTTAATGAATGCCGATCTTAGTAAGGTGGTCGCTTTAGGAGGGGTGACAATGTCTCAAATCAGTAAGCTAAAGGAATTCGGATTCGGTGGAGCGGCAATGCTCTCTGAGGCATGGAAATCTAATATGGAGATACTTCAATTTATAACTCATACCGATGCCGGCGTCGAGGACGCGCTCCGCGGCGGATGCCGGTGGGTGCAGCTGAGGATGAAGGAGGCTGCCGATTCGGAATTTATAAAAATCGCCAGGCGCATTCTTCCTCTCTGCCGCAATTATGGAGCCACGTTTATCTTGGATGACAGGGTGCATTTAGTAGAAACGGTTGGTGCCGACGGTGTGCATCTCGGTAAAAAGGATATGCCGGTAGACGAAGCTCGTAAAATACTCGGTCAGTCTAAAATCATCGGCGCTACCGCCAATACTGAGGAGGATATGCTTAAAGCTTACCGGGCGGGTGCGGATTATATAGGTCTCGGACCTTTCCGGTTCACTACCACTAAAAAAGGTCTGTCCCCGATACTTGGTCTTGAAGGGTATGCCTCCATAATGACATATTTCCGCGGGGAGGGTATAGATCTTCCGGTGGTGGCAATCGGAGGTATTACTTTGGAGGATCTTAGCGACTTACGTCGCACCGGAGTATCCGGAGTGGCAGTATCCGGACTTATACTTAAGGCCGAGGATAAAGAAAAAACTACAAAATCAATCATCGATATATGGAAAAACTGACAATCGGAGGACGTGAGTTTTCAAGCCGCCTTTTTGTGGGCACGGGAAAATTCAGTTCCAACCGCATCATGAGAGAGGCTATCGAGGCATCCGGGTCGGAGATGGTCACGGTAGCCTTAAAGCGAATCGATACCGCCAATAGCGAAGATGAATTGCTTACACATGTCTTGCGCCCCAACATTCAGCTTCTCCCGAATACTTCAGGAGTAAGGGATGCAAAGGAGGCAGTGTTCGCCGCCCAACTCGCGCGCGAGGCTTTTGAGACTGATTTCATTAAACTTGAGATACATCCGGATCCGCGCTATCTTCTCCCGGACCCGATAGAGACTCTAAAGGCAACTGAGGAACTGGCTAAAGACGGCTTTATAGTTTTACCTTACATACAGGCTGACCCGGTGCTCTGCAAAAGGTTGGAAGATGCCGGTACGGCGGCTGTAATGCCCTTGGCAGCTCCTATAGGGACAAATAAGGGTATCGTCGTCAAGGATATGATTGAGATAATAATAGAGCAGAGCTGTGTGCCGGTGGTGATTGATGCCGGTCTGGGCGCTCCTTCTCATGCAGCTTTAGCGATGGAAATGGGTGCTGATGCTGTATTGGTGAATACTGCCATAGCCATAGCCAATAATCCGGTTGAGATGGCACGTGCTTTTGCCAAGGCGGTAGAGGCCGGGCGCAAGGCGTATTGTGCTGGTCTTGGATCGGTATCGCGCATGGCGGAGGCAAGCAGTCCTTTAACTTCATTCCTTTCGTGATGTTTTCAGACGAATTAGCCAAATATGACTGGGAGGAAACAACCCGCAGGATAATGTCGATGACTTCTGCAGATGTTGAGAGGGCTTTATCAAAAAAGCGCCTTGACATCGGGGATTTCATGGCTCTTGTCTCGCCGGCTGCCGCTCCCTATCTCGAACAGATGGCTGCCCTAAGCCGTCATTATACGCAGGAAAGATTCGGAAAGACCATTTCGATGTATATACCGATGTATATAACCAATTCATGCACTAACTCCTGTGTATATTGCGGTTTTAACCATCACAATAAGTTCGAGCGTGTTATTCTCTCGACGGATCAGATCGAGGATGAGTGTAAGGCTATTAAACAGTTGGGTCCCTTCGAGAATCTGCTGTTGGTCACCGGCGAAAATCCGAAAGTCGCCGGCCCCGATTATTTAGAGGAAGCTCTGCATACATGCCGCCCCTACTTTAACAACCTCTCTATGGAGGTGATGCCGCTTAAATCGGAAGAGTATGAGAGACTTACTCATGCCGGTCTTAATGGTGTGGTATGTTTTCAGGAGACCTATAACCGCAACAAATATAAGACTTATCATCCAGCCGGTAAGAAATCGATTTTTGAGTGGAGATTAAATGGCTTTGACCGCATGGGAATGGCAGGTCTCCACAAGATCGGTATGGGTGTGTTGATAGGCCTTGAGGACTGGCGAACGGATGTGACTATGATGGCGATTCACCTGCGTTATCTTCAGAAGCATTACTGGCGCTCACGATTTAGCGTGAATTTCCCGAGGATGCGCCCGGCAGCCGGTGGTTTTCAACCAAATGTCGTGATGAGTGACCGCGAACTCTGTCAGCTTACATTTGCATTCCGCATCTTCGACCATGATGTCGATATTTCTTATTCCACAAGAGAATATCCCTCGTTCCGCGATAATATGATGACTCTCGGTGTCACTTCGATGAGCGCGGGCTCCAAGACAGACCCCGGTGGCTACTATACCTATCCGCAATCGCTGGAACAATTCTCCGTAAGCGACGAGCGAACCCCTGCCGAAGTAGCTGATGCCATACGCCGGGGTGGTTATGAAGTGGTATGGAAGGACTGGGATAAAGTATTCGATTAAATATCAGCGTTTAAAGACTAATATTGACGTAATAATATGTCTAATATGTAGTCTTAATCAAGGACTAATAGCTATAATATTAATGAGTATAGAAAGGTATTCAAGACAGGTAATGCTTCCGGAGATTGGTGAGGAGGGGCAGCGAAGACTCTTAGAGGCATCAGTCCTTATTGTCGGGCTCGGAGGTCTCGGTTCGCCGGTCGCTCTCTATCTTACCGGTGCCGGGATCGGGCGGTTAGGTTTGTGCGACAATGATGTAGTATCCATTAGTAATCTGCATCGACAGATTCTATATAGCGAAAACACTGAAGGTAAACCTAAGGCTCATATTGCCTCTGCTCGCCTCTCCGAGTTATCGTCTCATACGAAGTTTGAATTGTGGGAGGAAGGGCTTACCCCGGTCAATGCTCAGGATATAATTTCACGATATGATATTATAATCGACTGCACGGATAATCATAAGACACGGTATCTTATTGACGAGACCTGTGCCCGACTCGGGAAAACATGGATCCATGGAGCTATCGGTAATTTTGATGGCAGGGTTTCCACTTTTACTCCCGGCGGACCGCGATACTCAGACCTTTATTCCGACATCGAGGTTTTGATCGATGCTCCTAAATCTGCCGGCGGGGTGATCGGTCCGTTGCCGGGGATTGTAGGGTGCATTGAGGCTACGGAGGCAATTAAACTTATATGCGGTTTTGGAGAGACTTTGTCGGGTAAGATCCTGACTGTGGATCTCAAGAATTTACAATTTAATGTATTTGACCTGTAAAAATGAAAAATAGTTTTGATGAACATGCCTCGCTCTATGACGCATGGTTTATGGATAATGCTAATGTACTCCTTTCGGAGGCAAGACTCGTGGCTGCCACGCTTAAGGGATCGCAAAATATTCTTTCGGTGGGATGCGGCAGTGGCTTGTTCGAGAAAATTCTAAAGGATGATTTTGGCATCACCATCCCCCATGGCATCGAACCGGCTGAAGGTATGGCTGACATCGCACGAAAAAGAGGTGTCGATGTGGTTATCTCTACTGCTGAGGAGGGAGATTTTGGCAATGGTAAATATGATACCATTCTTTTCAATGGTAGCCCGAGCTATATATCGGATCTGGAATCAGTTGTTAAAAAGGCTTATGATAATCTCCCTGCCGGCGGTAAACTTATCCTCATCGACGTACCCAAAGAGTCCGGTTATGGTACTATGTATAATCTCGCTAAGGCGTTAGGTAGCTGGGATCATCCTTTGGTCAGGGGCGTGTTCCCTCCTAATCCTTATCCCATCGAGCTGGTAAAGGCGGCTAACTGGCGGACTACGGCTGAGAAAATTGAGACCATGGAAAAAGTCGGATTTAAAGATCTGGAATTTATGCAGACTCTTACTTCGCATCCTCTCTACTCGGATGATGTTGCCGAAGAACCCTCTGAAGGGTACGACCGCGGAGACTATGTAGCCGTAATCGGCTTCAAGAGATA
>CAZAWP010000010.1:1803-3688 GCA_964488855.1 uncultured Sangeribacter sp. | reverse complement strand
CCTCTGAAGGGTACGACCGCGGAGACTATGTAGCCGTAATCGGCTTCAAGAGATAGAAGATGAGGCTCGGAGCTTAAAGAGATAGAAGGTATGCAGCTCGGAGCTAAAAGAGATAGAAGATGCAGCTCGGAGCTATAAAAGAAAGTGTAACAGTAATCAGACATTCAGACCGATGATGAAATGGAGTGAAGTGGTGTGGAAGGAAGTGGAGGGAATATATCAAGATATTCTGAAGCTTCCTTTTGTCCGGGAATTGGCAGCTGGATCCTTGAGCCGCGAAAGGTTTACTTTCTATATAAGACAGGACGCATGTTATATCGAAAATTATAGCAAGGTGTTGGCTCATATCGCCTCCCGGTTACCCGTCAAGGAGTGGCGCGAGGATTTCCTTAAGTTCGCTTTGGATGGTATACTCGTAGAGAATGCTCTTCATGCGTCATTTTCAGACATCTGTACTACCGATATTCAGCCGACTCCTACGTGTCTGCTTTATTGCTCCTACGAATCGGCAAAAGGATTAGAGCCTGTGGAAGTCGAAGCTGCTGCTATCTTACCTTGCTTCTGGATTTATATGCTGGTCGGCAAGGAAATCCATAAAAATAGTACACCCGATAATCCTTATTCCCGATGGATCGAGACGTATGCTGACCAATCCTTTGCTATCTCTACAGCTAAAGCAATTGAGATTTGCGATCTCTTGGCAGCACAGACCACTCCCGAGATACGAGAACAAATGACCCGGGCATTCATCATGGCAACAAAGATGGAATGGATGTTCTGGGACAGCGCTTATGACTTGGAGAAATGGAAGATATAATGACAGACTAAGTAACTAAAGAATTACTTATGAAAAAGACTTATAACTTATAGTCGTGTGATGACCATCGCGGGCAGTGATCCGAGTGGCGGCGCCGGGATGCAGGCGGATATTAAGACTATATCGGCGTGTGGCTGCTACGCGACATCAGCTATTGTAGCACTGGTCGATGAAAATACCGTCGGCGTTTACGACATTTTAGCCGTGCCGCCAAAATTTGTGGCTGCCCAGATTCACTCCATTCTTGATGACATCGGTACTGATGCTGTAAAAATCGGTATGCTTCATTCAGCTGATCTAATCAAGACTGTTAGGCAGACCCTCGATGAGTACCCCGAAATCAAGGATATTGTTCTTGATCCCGTGATGGTCGCAACCTCCGGAGACCCTCTTCTCGAAGAGGAGGCAGTCGCCATGTTGCGTGATGTGCTCATTCCGCGAAGCCGCGTCATAACCCCCAATATTCCTGAAGCAGAAGTCCTTCTTGGGAGGAAAATCAGTAGTCAGAATGAGTTGCCCGAAGCAGCTGTCGAGTTATCACAGATGGGTGCGTCTGTAATGCTGAAGGCCGGACATCTTTCGGACGCAATACTGACCGATATTTTCTATAACGCTGAGACCGGTGAAACCATTTATCTGGAGTCCAAGCGTATAGATACCGTTAATACGCACGGCACAGGCTGCACCCTTTCCTCTGCCATCGCATCTTTCCTCGCTAAAGGGCATTCCCTCAATGATGCCGTCAGATTGGGTAAGGATTATATATCCAACGCAATCGAATCGGGCGCCGGTTATACCATCGGTAAAGGTCACGGACCCGTAAATCACTTCTATAAACAGAACCGGTCAGAATGGCAATAATTTATTTGCTGTGACCGCCCATTATACTGTAATTTTGTTTGTAAGTGTCAGATTTTGTTTGTAAGTATCAGATTTTGTTATTAAGTTAGCATCGGCTTAACTAACCACGGCTGTTAGTCTACATTATAATCTGACTATACGTCTATTTAACCTAACCTGATTGTTTATGACCGAAATAATAAGACATTACTTCAAGATCTTTATAAT
>CAZAWP010000010.1:0-1703 GCA_964488855.1 uncultured Sangeribacter sp. | reverse complement strand
TAACCTGATTGTTTATGACCGAAATAATAAGACATTACTTCAAGATCTTTATAATATGTTTGGCGATGATCGGGTGCCTTGCGACGGCGACGGCTCAGCGGCAGGGTGACTTCGTCGCATCGCGCCATCAGAATGCCGTGCGCAAATCGACCGACGTCATTACTCTGGGACTTCCGACAGTAACCCTGGTTACCGCCTTATGCCTGCAGGACTGGAAAGGCGTGCTGCAAGGAGTTGAGGTAGCAGCCGCTACTGCCGCAGTCACTTACGGACTGAAATACGCCGTCAAGGAGTGGCGCCCCGACATGTCTGATACCCATTCTTTCCCATCCGGACACACCGCCACATGTATGGCGACCGCCGGATTTATCCAGCGGCGCTACGGATGGGCTTTCGGTGCGCCCGCTTTCGCCCTCGCCACATACGTGGGGTGGGGGAGAGTCTTCGCTCACCGGCATTATGTATGGGATACGGTCGTCGGTGCTGCTATCGGTGCCGCAAGTGCCTACATCTTCACCACCCCCTTCGCCCGCAAACATAATCTCCAGATCGGTCCCTCCGCCTCCGTCAATACCGTCGGCGCATACCTCGCCTTTGACTTCTAATCCTAATCCCACGGATATATCCCTTTATATACCATTTAGAATATCCCATTTAGACTTAATCTGTAATTCTTAATCCCTCCTTCTAATTCTTAACTCCGTCTCACTAAACCCCCCCTTATCCATAATTACTAATTTCTAATTTCTAATTTTTAATCCCTACATTAACCGGGTTATTTATTCTTATTATGACTCCAGAAACACCCTCATCATATTGGCAAAAAAGGAAAAAAGCCTTCGGCTATGCTTTCCGCGGACTTGCATCTCTTTTCCGCAACGAGGCGCATGCCAAGATACACGCCATAGCGACAATATTGGTAGTCATTTGCGGATTTCTATTTAAGATCACACCCATCGAGTGGTGTCTCGTATTGTTATGTATCGGCGCCGTAATAAGTGCCGAGGCGATCAACACCGCCATCGAAAAAGTGTGCGACGCCGTCACCGAGGAGCGCAATCCCCTCATCGGCGCCGCCAAAGACATCGCCGCCGCCGCCGTCCTGATCTCCGCCCTCATCTCCGTCATCATCGCCGCCATCATCTTCCTCCCCCGCCTCCTTTAACCCCACATCCTCCCTTAATCCTCTTGCTCATATCCACCTCTCCCTCATACCCCCCCTCCTTGCTACCATCCCTTTTCCCTTGCATTACCCTTACCCTTACCCTTACCCTTACCCTTACCATCCTTATCCTTATCCTTATCCTTATCCTTATCCTTATCCTTATCCTTATCCTTATCATCCTAATCCCACCTCCCTTTACCTTACCCTTACCTTTCGTCCCTTACTTTCCCTTCTTTCATTGTGCTTTATTTTTATCGTCGTTGCGCGGAGCCACTGCCGGAGGCAGTTCCCCGCTTGCGGGCAGGGCGTTGTTGCTCTTCCTCACAGGCTTTTTAACCCCGGCTCCGAGATTTTTTATTTTGATGATCAAACGTCCCTTACTTTCCCTACTTTCATTGTTCTTTATTTTTATCGCCGTTGCGCGGAGCCACTGCCGGAGGCAGTTCCCCGCTCGCGGGCAGGGCGTTGTTGCTCTTCCTCACTGGCTTTTTAACCCCGGCTCCGAGATTTTTTATTTTGATGATCAAACGTCCCTTAC
>CAZAWP010000009.1:21250-30049 GCA_964488855.1 uncultured Sangeribacter sp. | reverse complement strand
CCGCTGCCGTAAGCAGCTCGGTGCCGCTTCCGGTCACTTTCAACGCGGTAGGAGCTGCCGGTGAAGCTCCGGTTATACCCGTCTTGCTGATGCGGATGTTCTTGACCTGCATACCGTACTGGTCTGCCACCGAACAAGCGTGGAAACCGATGTAACCCTTGCAGGGAGCGTCGATGCCAAAGAGCGAACTGTAGGTAACATAATCCTCCGAAGCCGGTGAGAAGCGACCCATAACAGAAGTCGTCATGGCCTCGGGTGCGGGGGATGTGCCGAAGAATACCTCAAGATACTCCCGGTTATATGTAGCACTGCTCAGACAGGCATCAAAGGCCACTGAGTACAGTTCATCCTTGTTGGCGAAGTCGATGACGGGGAGGAACAACCAGTCATCCATCGGCATATATTCGTTATAGTCAGACTGGAAATAACCCTCTGGGTTGAACATCCATGCTCGCTCGTCATTGTTTACATCAACCACGGTGCAGACAGCCGCCTGATCCGAGGTCGGTACAATAACCACATCGGGTTGGAGGGCAGCACCCTCAACGATGGTATTGGAGTATCCGGGAGCCGACTCCTTGCTATCGCAGACTGCCACCACCTTGGCAGTATATGCGCGAAGAGGTGTATTGGTTGCGATAGTCACGGGCATCACTGTATTTGTTGTGGTACCCTCAAGGACATTGTTGATATAAACCTTATAGCTGACAGCCGAAGCGTCGATATAGCCTCCGTGTGCACCGGAAGTCACGGCGTCCCAAGTTACCTGCTGATTGGTGAAGGTGATATTCGCCGGTGTTGCCGGTACGTCCATGCCGATATAGAAAGTCGTAGCCGCTGATTCGCCGGTTACATTACCTGCAAGAGCATAGACAGTAACCTGATGCTCTCCCTCGGCGGTTGTCGTGAGCGGTTCGGTGACGGTTGCTCCGGATGCCGCATTACCGGTTTTCTCCTCCTTACCGTCTACATATACAGCATAGTCCATCGTTGCGGGAGCCGCCGCTCCACCGGTGAGCGTCGCAGGCATGGTGAATGAGATGCTTGCTCCGGTGCCGTTACCTGAAAGTGTCACATTGAGATTGGTCGGTGCCAACGGTGTGCCGGCGGCAAAATCGCCTCCGGTGGTATAGAAGAAGAAGAATTGCTCGGTATTCTCGTATTCGAATATCTCGGTGACTTTCTTGGCTGCCGTATCTATCTTGTAGAGATACGCCACCTCCGAGAGCATCCCGGGTGCTTTGAGTGTGCCGTTCCAGTAGAAGACATCCTCGGAGGGCACGTAGCAGAGTCCCGAAACGTATGGCACTGCATACTGCGACAACGACATGACCTCGGTCTGTGTGCCGTTGGGCGCTATACGCACGAGTTTATTGGAGGCATTGACACCATAGAGCATCTTGTCGCGGCGGTTATAGGTCAGCGCCGAACAGATCTGCCGTTCGCCGGTGCCTTTGAGTTCGGCGATGACCTCCATAGCGAAGGGATCGTTGCCGGGTGAGCGAAGGAACTGCCAGTTGCCCGTCGATGCCTCGAAGCCATAGCCGTAGATATAGCCGTCGCTTTCGTTATAAGCACAGATCTCATAAACGGAACTGTTGAGATCGTTGTCCATAAATTCCACGGGGTAGCCGGTAGCCTCATCATATTCGAGATAAAGCACTGACACCAATTGCGACAGGTAATAGTAAGGCATGAAACCGCAGACACGCCCGTCGCGGTACCAGCCGGTAGTGAATGACAGCTGAGTCTCCGAGTAGAGAGGGTCGACCCATTTGAGGGTATAACCGTCGGCAGTGATGTTGTACGAGCCTACCTGAAACTGCGGATTATCCGAATACCCGAGGTATCCGTAAACCCCTTGGTCGCCGGCAGGCAACTTCGACTTCAATCTGTTTTTACTGATAGATGAGACTGCCGGAGCTTTGGGCGACATCTTCATTACGTCGCCGCGCGTAGGCCTCTTATCCAAATTAACTAACTCTCCGTGCTTGATAATAGGCGCCGAGACTACCGGCAGGATTCCTGCCATCAGCCCCGCGACCATTGCAACAATCTTTTTCATATTCGCGCTTTAGTTAGATAGGAAAGCTTAACTTTTCAGCTTCTGCTGAGATATATCACCGCTCAGTTTCTACTGATAAACTATTCAGTTTCTGCCGGAAAAAATCTTCTGCTTCTGCTAAAATAATGGTGAAACGCGGCAGTATCACCTGCCGCGTTCCTTTGGGATTCGGCAAGGGTAAATTTTACCTTTTACCCTTACCGATTAATTATTTTACAAGTACAGTCTTGCCAACCTTGGCATCACCGCAAACAACGTTGATTACGTAGAGACCGTGCTCTAATGAGAGTTCGGTAACACCGGCCTCAACCACGATGCGGTTTACAACTGCGCCGTCACCGGTAACTACTGTTACAACAGCCTCAGCGGGAGCCTCGATGTGTACACCGTTAGCAACAACCTTAATTGCGAGTTCGTCGGCTGCCATATCCGATACCTTAACGGTCTCGAACAGAGTCGAAGTACCCGAGGTGCGGTCCTCGCCAAACTTGGTGTAGAGACAGATGTCATTGTTTACCGAGCGAGCCAAACCGGCGAACTGGTTGATGTCCTCGATCTCGAAGCTATTCTCCTCTGTCGAACCGGCGAGATTGCCATTGACCTCAATCTCGTATACCGGAGCGTCATCGACACGACCCGGAGTAACGTGATCCCATGCCAAGCTTACGCGGCTACCATTCTGCTCAACAACGAGGCTTGTAGACTCTACATTGTTGTGAGCAATCTTGAGGTCGAGAGCCTCGGTGTCACCTAAGTAAGATGCAGGAGCAACCTTACCGTCAGCATAGAGGTGAGCGAACACTGTACCTTCAAACTCGTGGTCAGGCTGGAAGAGCGGCATTGTGAAACTACCGGTCTCATCAGTCTGGGCAGTATAGATAATGTCAGCATCTGTAGCCACCATCTCAACGAATGCGTTAGCAACCGGCTCCATAGTCTCGCGGTCAGTAACCATACCGTTTACAGTCACAGCCTCCTTGTCAAGACCGAAGCTGATGACGGGAAGTTCAGAATAGTAATTCTTGCTCTTGTCTTTATACGAAGTGCCGTTACTTAATATATAGTCATCATCGTATGCCTGAACTGAAGCACCGTTAGTTGCATCGAATTTTGCAAACGGAGTCGTCTTATAGCTTGAACATTCAGAGCGCCACATAATCTGTACACCGGTACCATCATATTCGAAAGTTGCGGGGAGCATAAACTCCATCTTCTGATACATGCCTTCCACCTCAGGTGTGGTGCGGTTATACTCGATTGTCGCATTAAACACCTCTGTCATGCGGGTTGTGTCGCCGAAGCTAACTATATCGTTACCATTGGCAATCCACAGACGTGTGTTACGATTACGGACATCATCAGCATCATACTTATAATAGAATGTCAGCTTGGCGATCTTGTCACCGGCAATCATCTCTGACATCATCTCCGCCTTATAGGTCATAAGGGTAATACTATTATTGTATATACTTCTGATGGGACTATTAGATGAAGTCTTAGAAGTAATCTCACCTACTGTAACATCGCTTACCATAACCTCAGGTATTACATTGAGCTTGGCAACTTCTGAGCCTACTGAGTATGAGCCATCCTTGGTAGCGAATACTACCTGAAGGTCAGCGTCCTCCATAACCTCGTGAGGAACGAAGCTGAACTCAAATGATTTTGCACCTGATACACCGTTCTCGATGTCCACGGCCTCTGCTGTTGCCACTACCTTACCGTTGCACATAAGGTTGAGGTCATAGCTCTCGGCACCCTCGGTGTAGTCTCCGTAGTTGGTAGCCTTGACAGATGCCTTGACGGGATAGTTTGCCATTACCGATGCGGTAGCCTTGAAGTCAGAGAGATAAAGGTCGTGCGGTACGGCGATAATCTTACCACCGAATACATTGTCGAGATAAGTCTTCATACCCTCGAAGGCGATGAAGTATTCACCCTCGGGCATTGCTGCGCTGAAGTACTTATATGTCGGAGAGGGATAAGCATAGTCGCCACCCTTGGAGTCACCCTGGATGTTGAGGAGCTCAACCCAGTTGGCGCGGTCTGTTGAATAGTAAACCTTCAGGTAGGGATAAGGAGAACTGTAGAACGAGCTTGCTGCAATGGCAAACTGAAGTTTCTCACCCTCATCGAAGACAAGCTTACGTGTAATGATCTTCTCTACATCAGAAGCCATAGCTGCCGAGTAAAGCACATTATTATTGCTGTTAGTGTAGGGTTTCCAAGCCGAGGTCTTGTTGAGCAACCAGCCGGTGGGAATTACCTTATCCTCGAAGTCGTTCATATAAGTGCCCTCTGCTACTGCTGCTGCGGTATAGGGGAAGTTTACCTTAGAACCTGACTCTACTGTGTTGCTTACAAATGAAACGTCACCTGAGAGGACTTCGTCGTTGCCGCTGAATACCAATGCTACGGGCATCATTTCACCGGCTGCAACTGTGATCGGGAAGTCTACATCAATAAGACCCTCACCATCCTCTGCGGTCTGCTTGAGAGCAACACCGTCACCGGCAATCATATCATAAACCTCAAGGGGTGCGCTACCCTTATTTACAAGACGAACCTCAACTGTCTTCGATCCGCGGAACATGCCGGCATCGACAGAAGTAACCGTAGAGGCTGAATCTATCTTGTAGATGTCCATGATCGGAGTGTAGGCATAGAGCTGGAATGTCTCACCCGAGATGGTATAGCTGCCGCTGATATTCTCGTAAGCCTTGATGAGGAAGTTCTTCTCATCTACCTGCGGATCCGCAAGTGTGTAAGGAATTTCGAGTGTGAAGTTCTTGTCCTCACCGGGCTGGATGGTCTCATCAACCTCGAAGTGATAAAGAATATCGTTGTTGTGCTTGATATCAACAGAATAGTTCTCCATACCGGGTGTCAAAGGCACGTTACCCTTGTTGGTAAGCATGAACTTGACGGGGATGGTAACATTACCGTTCTCGTCGCAGTAGATATTCTTATTGTTGTTCTCGTTGTTTACGCCAAAGCCCAAGATGCTCATCTCGTATACCGGCGGAATATCAACGCTCTCGGCGGTGAAGTTATCCATATATTGATTAGAGCAGTGGAATGCGATGCGCTTGAACTCATCACCGACGTTGAGTGTAACCTTGGTCCACTCATTGGTAGTGCCGGCTGAGGGAAGCACCTCAGTAGTGGTTGTATAAGCCAGAGGATGCTCTGAATCAGCCACATACTTGTTGCCGCTCAACTCTACATCATAAAGATACCAGAACTGGTTACCGGTATGATACTCGTTACGCGGACGGATATAGAAGGAAACCACACCTTTAACAGGGGGAGTCACAACAAGTGCCATACGGTGGCCGACGCGCGGGTCGCTTGCCTCCTCCTTGCGCGGAGGTGCGTCATACCAGTCACCCCATGGATCATCTGCCTCAAGAAGCTGGGTACCAAACTGTATACACTTGGAGTTGTCAATACCATACGAACTATTCACAGTCAAAGAATAGTTCTCATAACCACTTCTGTAGTCGTCCTGATAGACCCATCCGTCGGGTACCTTGCTGGAGAAACTACACTCACTAAAATCGGTAAAGTAAGGAGTGTCGCCCTCACCTGCCGACCAGACTGCCCATGCCGAAGCTGTCAATGCCAGTCCGACAGCGCTTAATCGCAGTAGATTTTTTTTCATTAGTTTCTATTTGATGTTAAGAATTAATTCGTGAAAGCATGCAACTATTGAAAATTAATGACCGGAGCTTTGCAGGCTACAATTATTACTTATCAATATTATTAATTCTCAATAGTTACTTAAATACTAATCTTTAGCTTTAAATTCATTATACAAAATGTAACTGAATTAAAGCAACTGATAAAATAATTATTTATTACTGTTATCTGTCATTATGTTGCAAATCTATTAAATACTTTTTATATTTGCAACAAATATTAACATCAATTTTAATTTTTAGAAAGTTTCTTAATTATTTTCCTCTTTTCCATGACCTAAAAACGGAAATCCGGAAATTTTTCAAGCAACTATTTATTATGAGAAATCTTTACGTTCTTTTAGCAGCCGCAGCCGTTACTCTGCCGGCTGTCAGTGCCCGCCACATCACCAAGGCGGAACTCTCTAACCGTCTTCTGGCAAAACGTGCCGCCGTCATGGAGCGCAGTTCTTCTGCAAAAAAGGCTTCTGCCGTAAAGGCTCGCCGTATCAACAACGGTGCACGCCGTGTCGATGCAGCCCCCATCTGGCGTCCCACTCAGCAGATCCTTTCTGAATGGTACGGCGAATGGATTCCCGTCGAGCTGCACAAATATTCTTTCACCACTACAGGCAAGGAGTCGGTGGAGACTGTCTCCTCTCTCATGGAGGGGGACGAGATCTGTCTGCGCGCTTCCTATACCTATGATGAGTACGACGAACCCGTCAAGATCTACGAGGAGTTGGGTATGACTGAGGAAACTCTCGAGCCCTCTTCACGCCAGGAGATCGCATACGACAGCCGCGTGCACGATTTCAAGACTTCGGTCGAGACTTTCATGTACTCCGATGCCAACTGGGTGCAGAACGGCAATAACTATCATCGTACAGTGACCCGCGATGCCGCCGGCAACGTAACCTTAGTTGAGACCGCGGTACTCTACGATGGTATCTTCGATCCTACACAGCGTCTTACCATCACCTATAAGGATGGTGTGGCTGACTCGGTTGTCGAGACTATCCTGACATGGAACGATGAGGGTACCGAACTGGTATGGATGCCGGGCGAGGCTTACTATAACATCGTCTGGGAGAACACCGACGGTCAGATACTCTCGCTCGACGACAATCTCTCAATGGGTGCCAACCGTATCAAATCCGCCCTTTATATCTCTGAGGGCGAGGAAGTAGGTATCGTAAATCAGGAATACCCCGATGCCAACGGTTCGTATATCGCCACCGTCAATGACGGCGAGTATTCGATGGTGCAGAAATACACTGTACTCGACGCTATGGGTTCATATAAGGAGGAGTTGATTCTATCTGAGGGTGAGGATGATCCTTACGTGATTTCTTCGCTCGACTGCGTGAAGTTGGATTCCTTCGGTCTCTTGCTTTACTCGTATTACCTCGAGGACTATGATGGTGAACGCGAGCTCTACGAGGCACAGCGCGGTCTCGTGGAGTATGATGCCGAGAAGGGTTACCCCATCGACTACGTATGTCAGGAAGCATACCTCGAATGGATGAACTGGGGTGATGATGACGATTGGGGTGACGATGACGACTGGGGTGATGACTGGTATGCTCCCCGCGCCGACCGTGACAACAAGAAAGCCCGCGTTCCCGAGGCTGATGATTCTGACCTCCCCGAGGATCTGCAGGGTTTGGAGTGGGACAACATCTACCGTCTGGAGATGAGCGACTACATCAATGCCGCCGCAGCCATCGGCTGTCTCCCCGCCCAGTCCGCCGACGCTCCCGTCCTCTACTACGACCTCAACGGTCGCCTCGTTAAGAACCCCGCCGCCGGCATCTACATCAAACGCCACGGCGCCACCGTCGAGAAAGTCGTAATCCGCTAATCCCCGCTTCCCATAAGTAAATTATGCAAACAGCATTATGTAAATTACATAATGCTGTTTGCATAATTTGTTTTAAATTACTATCTTTGGATTGCCTATAAGTATCGTTATGGAAAAACCACGCAATCCCTTTATCTTAGGTCACAGAATCTCACGCCCCTATTTCTGCGACCGCATCTCCGAAGAGAAAAATCTGATTACAAATATTTTAAATGGACGCAATACAGTCCTCATTTCTCAGCGACGAATGGGTAAGACCTCACTCGTCTATACTGCCCTACATGATTCGGCAGAAATAAAGGAGGATTATATTACTTTCTTTTTCGATATTCTTCAAACCAACTCGTTAGCGGAGTTCACATTCCTGCTTGGGAAGGCGATTTTCGATAAATTAAGTAAAAAAGGAGAATCTGCATTACGGAAATTCTTGGCAGTGCTCAAATCCTTAAAAGGGACTTTTGGGTTCGATCCCTTTACCGGCACACCGACTTTCGATTTGCAAATAGGTGACCTGACAAATCCGGAATATACCCTTAATGAAATATTCGAGTATCTTGAAAGAAGTGAACAACCGGTAATAGTGGTAATCGATGAATTTCAACAGATTTCCAAATACCCTGAGAAAAATGTAGAAGCCATCCTCAGATCCCATATTCAGCTGGCCACCAATTCTACATTTATCTTCGCGGGAAGTGAAAGGTCTCTTCTCCAAGAGATGTTTGTCTCCTCTAAAAGACCTTTTTATAACAGTGCGGAGATCATGCATCTCAATGCCATTCCTGAAGATATATACTTCGACTTTGCCCAACGATTATTTAATGAAAGAGATAAGGAGTTGGCAGAAATTCCTTTAAGATTCGTTTTCAAGCTATTTGACGGAAACACTTTCTATCTTCAGCGGACGATGAACGGTGCTTTTGCCGACACTGCTGAGGGAGCTATATGCGGTGAGGAAGAAGTAAAGAGATCATTACGAGGGATGTTGGCAGCCAATGAGGTAATATATAGAGAGATACTTTCTAACGTCACTATCAGTCAGAAAGCGATTATTCTCGCCTTAGCAAAAGACCGGATTGTGAAAAGTCCGACAAGCGGCGCATTTATCAAGAAACACGCCCTTTCCTCGGCAAGTTCAGTACAGAGCGCCCTCGGTATATTACTTAAGAACGGTCTTGTGGTAAAAGATGATG
>CAZAWP010000009.1:12471-21150 GCA_964488855.1 uncultured Sangeribacter sp. | reverse complement strand
GTACAGAGCGCCCTCGGTATATTACTTAAGAACGGTCTTGTGGTAAAAGATGATGACGGTTACCGTATCAATGATCCGTTGCTCCGAATCTTCATCAACTCCCTTTACTTCAAACCTGAATTTTAAGCATCCGCTCAATTGGTTTTTATTTGTGTAATATAAAAAATATATATAATTTTAGGAGGGGATGGGTCTTATATATTGACTATATCCTCTAAATTAGTATATTACATATCTTTTATAAACTATCATATTCATGAAAAGACTCATCTTGTGTGCTGGATTATCCTTGCACGCCCTAAATACATTGACATTAAACGCAGGGAATCTACGAAGCGATATTAGTCTGAGTGACCCATTCATTATGGCAGATACGCAGACCGGTATGTACTACATGACCGGTACCGGAGGTGGTGTATGGACCAGCCTTGATCTCGAGATGTGGGAAGGACCGGTCTACCCTATAGGCGGTAACAAAAACCATTGGATTAGCGAGAAACCCGGAGTCTGGGCACCTGAAATTTACAAACACGGTCAGTATTACTACATGTTGCCCACCTTGATAAATCGCGATATAATAATTGACGATGCCAATCATGTTCGTAGAGCCGTGCATGTACTGCGTAGCGATGCTCCGGAGGGTCCCTACAATCTTATACCGGGAGGAGACGAAACTTACGTTCCTGCCGAAAAAAGCACACTCGATGGCTCGCTGTTTGAAGACACTAATGGTAATCTATATCTTATCTACTGCCATGAGTGGATTCAAAATAAGAATGGAACTGTAGAGTATATACCTCTCAAAGATGATTTAACCGGCACAATCGGCGAAGGACATGTAATGATACGTGCCAAGGAGGGTAAATTCAACACCAGTTCTGTAACGGACGGCCCATTCCTTTTCTATACTCAGACCGGTAAATTGGGCATGTTGTGGACATCATGGCGTGGGGAAAATTACGTGGAGTGTGTCGCGTATTCAGAGAGTGGTACGCTTGATGGTCCTTGGATTCACGAAAATCTTCCCATCGCTCCGGATCAGCATGGTCATGGGAATCTCTTCAAGACTTTTGACGGTAAATTACTTCTCTCAATACATAGTAATGAAAATATCGATTACGCAAATCAGATTTTCATACGTCATCCCCAACTTTTTTTAATGGATGATTCCGGCGACAAGCTAATAAATGTAATGGAATACAAGCCGGAATACACCTTATACTCACCGAGTAAAGTAACTATAGACAATCCGGGTTTTGATTATGGTACAGAAGGGTGGATTAATAATTCAAATGCCACCAACCGCAAGACTGCTTCTAATAAAGACGGTGCAATGACCGGGAATTTCTTTGAAAATTATGACGACAATTCATTTATCGGAGAAATTATGCAATCGAAAAAACTTCCTAATGGCACTTATAAAGTCACAATCGGAGCCTTCAGGAGCCGTCCTATTGACGGGGGTACGGAAACAGCCGCAACTGTAAAGGTATTCGCCAATGATGCATCAGTCACCGTGACGTCTGAAATAGCACGTTACTATGAATTGGCGGTCTATGTTACGGATGGTAATCTCAATTTCGGCATCCGCTCAGAAGCTCCAAATTTCAAATGGATGGGAATTGACAATATATCTATAAAATACTATGGTCCTGAAGTATATTCACTGGCTCAGATAAATGAAGTTGAAAATGTAAATACCCGCGTCTATTTACGTAACAAGGCCAACGGATTATACCTTAATGCCGGTGATTCCTGGGGGACCTACGCTATATTCGATTTACATCCATTGGACGTAGAGTTTATACCACAATCCGGTGGCAAGGTAGCAATTGATACACGCATTGCCAATGGTTCTACAAATCATTACGCCGGTTCTAACGGTTATCTGGATAGTCCTATTGCGTTTTTCGATATCGAGTACCCGGAGCCTGATATTGTAACCATGACTGTAGATGGTACTAATTACTGGGGATACGGTAATGGGAAAAAAGTTTCTATTGACTTGAATGATCCGACTTCTGAGGCTGCCCTATGGGAGATACGTACCTATGATGATCTTATGGAAGAGATGCTAACCGGTACAGAAGAGTCTCCCAAAGATGCCACCTTTCTGATTAAGTGTCCCGGATTCGGTCGTAATGACACACGCATTGAAGCTTGGGAAGGTTCATACTCCCGTGCCGGAGCAGAGACTGATTATATGGTACAACTCCCTGAGCAGAAATTCAATTTTTCACAAACTATTACTGATATTCCTAATGGTTTCTATAGAATGAGAGTACAAGGATATACCCGTGCATTTAAGGGTGATGTTGTCTTATATATGAATACTCAACAGAAGCCTATTATTGCCGCTGAAGATATGCCTGAAGGAGAGAAACTCCCCGTAGGCGTAACATCCGCCCGGGCGGCATTCGATAAAGGAAAATTTATTAACAGTATGGTACAGGAAGTAACATCCAACGCTTTAAAGATTGGAGCTAAAAGTATTACAGGAGCTCAATTCTCTACGGGTCGATGGACGTTGCTTGACAATTTTGAATTGGAATACTTAGGTAGCGAATACAGTGGAAGCAGCGTGGAATCTGTAGAGGGGGAAATGGCAAATCTTTACAATGTCATCTTCGATATAACAGGACGCAGGTATTACGATATTGAATCCCTGCAACCCGGACTGTACATCATAAATGGAAAGAAGACTATCATTCAATAATTAACTTTCAATAGTTACTTATACAGAAATGATAAAGTAAAATACGCAGACAGTATTTGTGATCACAAATACTGTCTGTTCTTTTATAATTTACAATAACGCGATAAAACATCCATTCCTTTTACTATAAATATCCCTACGCGCAGTAACTTCACTACAGTGAATTTAATATCGACAACAAGAAATATGCTGCATTAATTTTTACCTCATGAGAGGCGGGACTCGATCCAGGAGCGGAATTGGGCGCGCTGGAGGTCGGAGGCGCGGTCGAGCGAGCTGATGCAGCCGAGACGCAAAGCCGGGTTGGTGTCGGCGCGCGGGAGGCGCTCGGTGAGGTAGTCCGGACGGTCGGAGGTCGGCTTCAAAAAGAGATTGTTGTTTACTCGATCCTGAATGAGCCGCCCCTCGCGGTCCGCCAAGATATTGTTAAGTATCTGCACCGAGAACTGCTCGGGTGCGCGGAACTTATGCAGTGAGTTACGACGCAACGGCTCCGGATGCTCGGCAAAATATTTCTCCAGCAACTCTCTGTCCAAAAGCACCGGCGTGTGGTAATAATACGGTATCTTCTTGGCGCCCAACAGTTCGGCGGCAGCTATCATGGCTGTCTTAAATCCCATGACATGATGACCCTGCTTATCGCGACGCAAGCGGTCACCCAACTTCGCAAACCATAAGGGTATGTTATGCCCGTGAATGATCATCCTGCCATCATCTGTGAGCCACTCATCCCTGCGCATCGGATTGAGTACAAACATATCATCGTTGAAATAGATGAAGAATCTGCTCAATCCTTTAATGCGCCATATCATTGATTCTATCGAGATACTGTTGAACACCGGCAGCAAGTCCGCATCCTCACCGAAAATATCGGTGTGATCCACAACCTCGACGGGTATCGGATTATCGAAATGCTGACGGGTAAATTCTAACTGCGGCAGCGGATCCTGTCGGTCAGTGACGATATAGATTTTCCTTACCCACGGCATATAGCGATTAACTGACGCGACGCTCCATCCCAACTCACCTAAGTTGGAATAGCGCGTTTCGCCACCTATCTCGTCAGCCAACTCCTTTTGATCTTTGCCCATCGCCGCAAAACGACGCTTGCGGTGCTCGGGGTCACTACCGTCTACCCAGAGGAAGACAATATCAATGGGTTCGTTGCTGAAATCCATATTCATCACAGATTTATCTATTAATATTACTATATCTTTATACACAGAGAGCCGGTAACTATCCGGCTCTCTATATACTTTTTATCTATAAACTATACTTTCAGAGAATTAATCTACACCGCGGTTCTCCTTATTGAAGATATGACGCAGTTTGGAGAATATTCGCTTGCTGGTTGCCTGTGTAGGCACTACATTAGGCTGATCCTTGAGGCTCTCGACAGCGCTCTTCTCAGCGTCCGTCAGATTCTCGGGAACATATACCATAACATTGACGAGGAGGTCACCCTTAACCGATGAATTCATCTTAGGCAGACCCTTACCGCGCAGTCTGAGCACCTTACCGGGCTGTGTACCGGCAGGTATTTTGATACGTGCCTTACCCTCTACCATCGGAATCTCCGCCGAACCGCCTAATGCAGCTGTCGGGAAGTCAAGCATAAGGTTATATATCAGGTCGTCGCCCTCTCGGATCAAATCGGGATCCGGCTCTTCCTGAATCTTGATGAGCAGATCACCGGGCACGCCACCGTTTCTCGGGGCATTACCCTGACCGCGCATGGTCAGGAGCATACCGTCCTCGACACCGGCGGGTATGTGGAAGCTCACAATCTCATCCTTCTTGTTTACGCCCGTACCGTTGCAGTAAGTACAGGGTTCGGTAATGATCTTACCCTCGCCGTTACACTCGGGACAAACCGCCTGACTACGGATTGCACCCATGATGGTCTGCTGGACGGTCGATACATATCCCGTACCGTGGCAACGCTCGCAGGTATGGAACGCCGTACCATTCTTGGCACCCGTACCGTTACAGTGCTCACATGCCACCTGTTTGGGTATCTTGAGTTTCTTATCGACACCGTTGGCAATGTCCTTGAGCGACACCTTGACAGTGATTCGGAGGTCTGTACCTTTGTTCACATGCTTACGCGGCTGGCGTGCGCTACCGTATGAGTCGCCGGCATCGCCGAAGATGTCACCGAAGCGGCTGAAAATATCCTCCATGGTGAAACCGCCGCCGAAGCCACCGAAACCGCCGAAGCCACCGAAATCGGCACCGCCGGCACCTCCACCCATGCCCTGCGGACCCATGGAGTGACCGAACTGATCATAACGTGCACGCTTGTCGGTATCGCTGAGTACGTCGTAAGCCTCCGCAGCCTCCTTGAATTTCTCCTCGGCTGCCTTACGTTCGCTCTCAGACTTGTTGGCATACTTGTCGGGGTGATATTTCACCGCCATCTTTCGGTATGCCTTCTTTATTTCGTCAGCACTTGCGCCTTTGCTGACGCCAAGCACCTCATAGTAATCTCTTTTTTCTGCCATATTATTTTCCCTCTACGGGTCTCCTTTTGAAGTCGTCTATACAATACGTCCGTTTCTGACAAAACATTACTGACCGACAACTACCTTGGCATGGCGGAGCACCTTGTCGTTGATAGTGTAACCTTTTTCAACAGTATCGAGTATCTTACCTTTCTGCTCCTCATCGGGAACCGGGACAACCGAGATTGCCTCATGACGGTCGGCATCAAAGGTACGGTCCTCGGGATCCATCTCCTTCACGCCGTTCTGCGCCATGTATTTCACCATCTTTTTATATATAAGCTCCATACCTTCGCGGAGAGTAGCAACATCGTCAGTGGTAGCCGAAGCCTTGAGGGCACGCTCGAAGTCATCCACGATCGGAAGCAGACCCTTGAAGGCTGCCTCACCACCGTTCTTGATAAGCTCCGACTTCTCGCGGATAGTTCTCTTGCGGAAATTATCGTAGTCCGCCATGAGGAAGAGATACTCCTTTTTCTGTTTCTCCAGTTCCTCCTTAAGTTTGGCATTCTCTGCCTCCAGGGTATCCACACCCTCGGCAGTCTCTTCCATTGCCTCACTATCCTCAGCGGGGGTAGGGTTTACATCGTCGATAACGACTGCATCCTCGTTCTGCAACTCCTCGGGTGCCTCTTTATTGATATTTTCTTTATCCATAATATGCTGTCTTTATAATTTTTGTTAAGCAAATTTTAAGCCAAATTAACAATAATGAACCCTCATTTTCAAAAATGTGAGTGGAATCATCTATTTTTTATGACGGGTATGTGTCACTTTTATAATTTGCCTCATATCTTTAACAAACTGACATGCTCTATGGTTGGATTGGAGGTAAATCTCTTTTCGGCTTCCCGCGCCTTGGCATGATCCGCAAATAATCCGTAGATCACCGAACCGCTGCCGGTCAGCGACGCATATGCCGCACCTTGCTCTATCAATTGCGACTTTATTTCCGCGAGCTCGGGGAATTGCGGAAACAGTGAGTCCTCGAAATCATTCTTTACAACCCCCTGCCACTCTTTTACCGGAAGTTTAGATAGATTCCTCAGATCAAAGGATGCCTCATGAGGGGTCACGCCGGCAAACGCCACTTTGGTTGATATATAGATACGCGGTTTGACGATCAGAAGATGATACCCGGAGAGGTCGAGCTCAATCGGCTCTATTATATCTCCGATACCCTCCACGTATGCCGGACGGTTATAGATAAAGAAAGGACAGTCGGCTCCTAACATCCGCGCCATCTTCATCAATTCCCGTTCGGAGATACCTGCGGCTGTCATCTCATTTAGCGTGGAGAGCACAAAGGCGGCATCGGCGCTGCCACCTCCCATTCCGGCTCCGTCCGGAAGGCGTTTATATAGCTCGATGCGGAAATTCTCGGGTATTGCCACGGTGTCAAAAAAGAGTCTCGCGGCACGGTAAACCAAATCTTTCTCTAAGGGACAGTCTATGGGTCGCCCGCTGCGGACGTACTCAAACCCGCCGTCATGGACATCAGGGGTTATTTCGAGAATATCGCAGAAAGCTACGGGATTCTCCGGTGTCCCCACCTCTTTCCCCACGGGATAAAACACCGATTGCAGATCGTGATAACCGTCAGCACGCCGGCGCACTATCTGCAATCCTATATTTATCTTAGCATTGACAAACTTAATCATAATATAAAGTATTAAGTCAGAGTGATGAGGGATTAAGTAATCACTTAGTACCTCATAACTCTGACCTCTGACATATTAATCGTCTTTGAGGCGCAGCCATCGCACGCCGTAGATCTTCTTGACATTACGCTTGATATACCGTCCGAGGGTTTCGGGTTCCTCTACTACCTTGCCATCTGCCTTTGAGGCATGAATGAGATGAAGTCCGTCGGGACGTCTGACCACGAACCCCATCGTATAGAAATCGAAATCGGAATCGTTGCCCAACAACATGATAATATCACCATCCTTTACTTCGGGTAGTATCTCCTTGGACTCGATAGCCTCTCGCTTCAGGTGCGGTATCTTATGGAGTCGATAGCCGAACTCTACCATACGCACTGCCTCGTAGCGTGCCGAATCCTTCAGTGCCGGAATTTCGTCACGGTGACGGCTCATGTAATCGAGAGACTTGGTGCGATAGAGTGTTGAATAGTTTTCGGTGAGTTCGCTGATGACGTTTCGCGAACGGTTATCGACGATCCAGTCGCTGCCGTACACCATGCGCGAAGCATAATTGTTTGCCTCGCCACGACGCCAGCCGACTTTAGCGAGATAGTCGGGCAATTCCTTCCACGAACAGTTGTAGGGAGCCACACTCATCTTCGCCAAGGCTATGACAGTATTGACAAACGACATATCGTCAAAGCCGTCAAGTCCCGGACGTGGCATACCTGTGGGGTCGGTTTTTACCACATCCTCGTACGGCAGTCCGATCATCTCGGTGGCTATCGGCACCAGCAGTGTCGCGGCATCGCCGCCGGCAACCCGGTTACCCGTTATGATAGTGTTAATTTTGAGTGTATCTGCCGGAGCGACCGCCTGGGTATCGGCTGCATTTGCCGACACGGCTGCCACTCCCAACATTACACTTATCAAAATCGTGTGTTTCATCTTTTTATCAATTCTATTTATTAGAATTAATTCTACCTGCCACAATTAATTACATTTGCAAGAACTAATTCTATTTATCGGAGCCGGTTAATTGATAACCTTTCTCCTGACCTTTACGGAGCATGGGTATCCCCTCCTTCATCCACTTAGGCATCGGGTCATCCTTGAGGTAGTGATCGAAGAACTGCTGGAGACGCACCGTTATGTCACGGCGGTTGCGACGCTGACGGAGATTATGCGCCTCATCGTTATACTGGAGCATCCATACCGGTTTGCCGAGGCGGCGTAATGCCATAAACATCTCGATACCCTGATACCAAGGCACTGCGCCGTCGGCATCGTTGTGCATGATGAGGAGGGGTGTCTCCACACGGTTGGCATGGAAGACGGGAGAGTTGGCGATATACAGCTCGGTGCCATCCCAGAGATTGCGTCCGACACGGCTCTGACCCAATTCATACTGACCCTGTCGCGAGTCGCCCGACTCCCAACGGATTCCGCCGAACGCCGAAGTCATGTTTGACACCGGAGCGCCCGAGCCGGCAGCGGCAAACATGTTGGTGCGCGTAACCAGATATGCTGTCTGGTAACCGCCCCATGACTGTCCGTCGATGCCGATACGATCTTTGTCGATCTGCGGATAACGGCGGCACATTTCCTCGACGCCCGAGCAAACATAGTTATAGCAACTCTCGCCGGGAATACCGGGGGTGTAATGGATGTCGGGAACGAAGATCACATAACCGCGGCTGACGTAGAAGGGATAGTTTACCCAGCTCCATGACGGCTCCATCGTGTAGTGATAATACAGATCCTCCGAACCCGTCTCGTAGAAGACCGCGAGCATCGGATATTTCTTATTCGG
>CAZAWP010000009.1:9834-12371 GCA_964488855.1 uncultured Sangeribacter sp. | reverse complement strand
GATCCTCCGAACCCGTCTCGTAGAAGACCGCGAGCATCGGATATTTCTTATTCGGGTCAAAATCCTCGGGTAGATAAAGCACGCCCTCAGACTCCTTGCCGTCGTAGGCGTTCCACTTCACAAGCTGCGCCGTACCCCAGCTGTATTCCTTCTTCTGTTCGTTTACATCGGTAAGGCGTACGGCTTTGTCGAATTTCACGCCATTGCACGCCCATAATTCGGGTATAACCTCGAAGTTGCCGCGCAACCATGAGTACACCGGTGCATCGAGCGCTTTCTTCACTGTGCTGTAATAGTAACCGTTAAGAACCCCGATCTCCGGTTTCTGCTGGTAGCCATAACGCTGGGTGGCGAGGCCGTAATATTTGTTAGTGTAATCGAAGAGGTCGTAAAGCATTACGTCACCCTTACTGATAAAGCGCTGGTTAGGATCGGTCTTGCGGTAACGGATCTTTATATTGCGGGCTTTACCCTCACCGGCGGTAAGGCATGTAGCCTCCTTCACACCGGTCGGGTCGACTTCCCAAATATCATATTTATCATAGAGTAGTACAGTCTTGTCATCGGCTGTCCATCCGGCAAGACCAAATGCGGGATTGGGACAAGGATGATCATCATCGCGGTCCCAGAGTTCGGCGTTTACCGACTTTGACACGTCACGCAACTGTCTGGCTGCGATGTCGTAGACCCACCATGTGCGGTCCTTGTACCATATAACATATTTGCCGGCAGGTGACATTTCGGCGGGATCGGAATCGGTGGCGACACCTATCTCCACTTTCTCACCGTTGTTTACGTTTACGATGCTGAGGTCGATGGGTGCGAAGTAATCCCACTGCTGCGACACTACACAGCGCATAGGGTCGGCCACGAGAGCCCACTCTCCGTTCCACTCATCCGAACCGCTCACGTCGGCGAGCTTGACATCAGTAATGAGCTGCGAATGGTCGTCGGCAAGATTTATGACAACGGGCATGGTACGCTCACGCAGTTTGGAGAGGCGGAGGCGCTCCTGCGGAGGAGTCATCGGTTTATCGTACACCCAGATGTCGAGGGTGGGTTCCTCGAAGTCCACGAGTGTTGTATCATCGGGAGCTATCACCGGCGCCACGCCTACTATGAGGCGTCTGCTGTTAGCCGAGAACTGAGGCTCCGTGTACTGGTTGGGAAGCAGGATTCCCTCAGATGTCTTGTACTCCGGGCGGTATACGCGCGGTGAACGCATGTGGTTACTGATATCAACCAAGCTAACGCTGCAATCCTTGGTGCCGGTGTCGAGGGTATCTGCTGACCATGTGAATGCCATACGTGTTCCGGCCTTATCAAAGACCGGTTTGCCGTAGAAAGCTTTATCGTGGTCCACAATAACATAGCTTGTATCAGGTAACAAAATCATTCCCACCGTGTTGGAACTCAGTGAATCGCTTTTAGATTTTGCTGACGTGATTGCCAAGCGGTCACCTGCTTCGTTAAAGACATAGTGCTTTACGTAATTAACGACCTTTGTGGAGCGGTTTCGCAAGTCACGCACTACCAACGGTCGTCCGGTCTCTTTCTCCTTGAGACGCGTGGGTTTTATATACGATGTGTCGCAGCTCTGGTAAGCCAGCCACTCCGAACCGTTTTTAGCTATCTTATAGGAAATTACGTTGGCGATTTTCTCGATATTGCCGGTACGCAGATCGACGATGGCGAGTGAATCCTGCGGAAGGTCAAAATCCTTTTTCTTATCAATCTTCGCCTTACGTGTATCGGCATACAGGGGTTTGATAAGGGCGGCTGCGTAACGGCTGTCGGCTGTGATGGTCGGCGAATAACCGCGCTCTATATTGATTTTCTTTTTACCGTCGATGGTATAGAAAACCAATACCCCGTCACCTTCCTGCGGGTTGATGCTGTAAGCGCCCCATTTGCCGTCGCGGCTCAGGGTATGATTGTAAACACGCTTCCAGCCGTCAAATGCCTCGTGATCAAGCGGCTTCTTTGCCTCTGCAGTAGTTGTCATACCCGCTACCGAGATGACCGCTCCTAACAATAAGTATTTTATGTTGTCAAATTTCATATCGAGAAAATCGTTTCTTACGTTTGTCGGAATTTTCCTTTGTCTCCGGATTCAGCTCATCCTTGATTACTGCATCAGATTTTATGGAGGTCGTGCCCCATGCGCTCCTTCTTGGTGTGCATGTATCGGCTGTTATATTTGTTAGGCTCGACCTCGATGGGCACATTCTCCACGACCTTGAGATCGAAACCTTCGAGACCGATACGCTTCACGGGATTATTGGTCATCAGACGCATGTCGGTGATACCGAGTTCGTGGAGGATATTGGCTCCTACTCCATAATCGCGCTCATCTGCCTTATGCCCGAGGTGAAGGTTGGCATCCACGGTGTCGTAGCCGTTCTCCTGCAGTTTATAGGCACGTATCTTGTCCATCAGACCGATGCCGCGCCCCTCCTGGTTGAGATATATGATGGCACCCCTACCCTCTTTCTCTATGCGCTGCATGGCGAGATGCAACTGTTCGCCGCACTCAC
>CAZAWP010000009.1:6572-9734 GCA_964488855.1 uncultured Sangeribacter sp. | reverse complement strand
CTACCCTCTTTCTCTATGCGCTGCATGGCGAGATGCAACTGTTCGCCGCACTCACAGCGCTGTGAACCGAAAATGTCACCGGTCATGCATGAAGAGTGGACGCGCACCAGCACAGGTTTGCCGTCGGCAACATCCCCCTTGATGAGAGCGATATGCTCCAGACCGTTGTCTTTCTGACGGAACGGTATGAGGCGGAAATGTCCGTAGGCTGTAGGCATGTCCACTTCCTCTCCGCGCTCGACGAGACTGTCGTTGTTGAGGCGGTAAGCTATAAGGTCGCGGATTGAGATAAGCTTGATACCCCACTTATCGGCAAGGCGGCGCAATTCCGGCAGGCGCGCCATCGAACCGTCGTCACTCATTATCTCCATGAGGGCAGCTGCGGGTTCGAGGCCGGCGAGTCGGGCGAGATCAACACCTGCCTCGGTGTGACCGGCACGTTGCAGCACGCCGCGATCCTGCGCATATAGGGGGTTAATATGACCGGGGCGGCCGAATGTCTCGGGCGACGAAGCGGGATCAGCCAATGCACGGATGGTAGCAGCCCGGTCCTGAATGGAAACTCCGGTAGTGCATCCCTCAAGTTTATCGACTGTAATGGTAAAGGGTGTACCCAACATCGAGGTGTTGTCATCGACCTGCACATCGAGACCCAGCTCCTTGCAGCGAGCCTGCGTGATGGGGACGCACAGCACGCCGCGGGCATTCTTGAGCATGAAGTTTACATCCTCGGGGGTAATCTTTTCGGCGGCGATGATGAGGTCGCCTTCGTTCTCGCGGTCCTCGTCATCGACTACCATCACAAACTTGCCGGCGCGGAAATCCTCGATCGCGTCCTCGACTTTATCTAACTTTATATCTTGCTCTAATTTTATATCCTGTTCCATTTGGGTTATGCTTTACTATGGTGTGATCCTTATGGTTAGAGGGAATTACCGTCATTTATCTTCCGGCTCTTCTTTTTCGGTCTCCTCCCCTGCGTTCTCTCCGATTTCAAATATCGAGAAATTGACGGAGCCGTAAACTCTATGCTGTTCAAAGCCGGGGAGGTCGCTGAAATCATGATCTTTATTATGCTCGATGATGACGATTGTACCGGGTGCCACCATCTTGGAATTGAGTATCAGCTCCGGTATCTCGGCGAAGCGCTCGTGATTATACGGAGGGTCGGCAAATATGAAGTCAAAAGTGCGTGTACAAGTGGCGATGTAACGGAATACATCCCCTTTGATTACGGTGAGACTGTCATCGTTGAGCTTAGCCTTGACCGAGCGGATGAAGTTAGCCTGAACTGCCGCTTGCTCCACAGCCACGACATCGGTACAGCCCCGCGACACGAACTCCCAGCTTATCGCCCCTGTGCCTGCGAAGAGGTCGAGCGCACTCTTGCCGTCAAAATCGACGATATTCTCCAGGACGTTAAAAAGGTTCTCGCGGGCGAAATCAGTCGTCGGACGTGCCGTTATGTTCTTTGGCACATCAAAACGGCGGCGTCCATATTTACCTCGTATTATTCTCATCTTTAAATTCTCTCTAATAAAAATATCCTCACGGTTTCGTGAGACTTGGTCATGCACCCTTACAGATTGCGAGCCGGGTCTCGACATAAAATCAGACCGATGCCGGGCGCGAAGCTGCGATAGCGGCTCCCAAGGGCATCTCGGCATCGTTTACGAAACTCGGCACCATGGAGTGCATCACATATTCGATATGACGTCTGAGGAGAGGAATAAGTTCATCGCGCACTTCCCGTTTTCCCGACAGATGCACCTGCAGTGTCTCGGGGTTAAGACCGTAGACCTCGCTCAGGTTAAGGATATGATAGACGAGGTCGGAAGCCTGACGATAGGAATGCACGCAACCCTGCACAAACTTTGTGCCGTTGAATATTATGAAATCAGCCTCCCCTTCGCGTATGTCGACATACATCCTTACAGCGTCGGCATTGCGTCCGGCAAAGCGCTGACGGATAAGAGACTGCACGTGACTAACCCGTGCGCCGGGGAAGGTGCGGTAAAGGAAAGCGGGAAGTCCGCTGCAAAGTGTGTATGCACCCAAGATACCCTCCGATTGATCAATGAGGACATCCTCAGCCTCAACGGGATAGACCTCGGCAAAAAGTTCCTCGGGGGTAGCGTCCTCGGTCTCGGTCACCGAAGCGGGAAACCATAACAGTTTAGGAGTGCAGATGACGATGTCGGCGGTGAAATCGTCGAGCACCTGCGGATGATCATAGACGGCATTCTCTATCTGCTGGAGCAGCATGGTGTCGTCGTCACGCCACGTCTCCTCAAACAGGGTCTCGACGGGTGCCGTCTTATCCTCCATGTTGCGCAGATACGCCGACATGCCGACGGCTGAAATGTAAACCGTCAGCCGCCAGTCGGAAACATCGCCGACTCTTACCGCTCTATATGTATTTGCTCCTCTCATATTGTCACAGGTGCTCTCGTATTGGTTTTACTCCTATCGCAATTGGTTTTGCTCCTCTCGTAATTACAAATATAATAATTTATCCTTATAGCTGAAAATCAAAAGATAGCCGCCGCGGATGAGGAGATATATTTCAAAGGCTGCCCAGAGGCGATCATTGGTGAGTTCGGCGCTGTGCCATAGCAGTATGGCTGCAAAGACGGCGACACCCGTAAGCGTGGCTGCCAACATGGCACCGGTGCGTGTCATGCCGATAAATATGCCGTCGAAGATAAAGGCGGCGACTGTAAGAGGAGGCAGCAGTATAATCCATAGTCGATAGTGCATGACTTCGGCGCGCACTGTCGCGTTATCGGTAATAAGATCGGTGATACCGCGGGCGGCAACAAGGTATATGAGAAGAAAAGCGATTGCCACTCCCGCACCCCACAGGAGGAGGTGACGGACTACGCGGTTGAGCATCTCCCGGTTGCCGCTGCCGTACCATTTGCCGACAAGAGCCTCGCCGCTGAATGCAAAGCCGTCCATGAAGTAGGAGAAGAAGAGAAAGAACTGCATGATGACGGCGTTGGCGGAGAGCGTTACCGTGCCCAATCTCGCCCCGACGGTGGTCACTGCCATACTCACTCCCATCACACACGCTGACCGGAAAAAGAGGTTGCCGTTGATGCGGATAAATCGCAACCAGGAGTAAGCTGAGGGATTATTAGTATTATTGGAATTATTGGA
>CAZAWP010000009.1:0-6472 GCA_964488855.1 uncultured Sangeribacter sp. | reverse complement strand
GGGGGCTTGCGGGCGGGGTAATTTGCGGAGGCGGATGATTAAAAATATTGCTGCCAATATAACGCCTAACCAGTTGGCGCAAAGGGTTCCTAATGCCACTCCTTTGAAGCCCAGATGGATGCCAAAGGTCAGCCAGATGCTCAGCAGGATATTAAACACGTTTGAGGCTATGGCGACGACCATCGGCACCACGGTGTTCTGCATTCCGATGAACCATCCCGATATTGCCATTATGCCCAACTGAGCCGGTATGCCGTAAATGCAGATGGTGAAATATAGATGCGCGTACTCCGAAACATCAGCGGAGGCTCCGACTATCTTTAGGAGGAGCGCGGCGAGGGGTATCTGACACGACCAGACCAATATCGTTATTACTCCTGCGATTATGAGTGCTCGCCACAATATTATATGCAGTCCGCGAGTGTCGCCGGCTCCGTATGCATTGGCGGTGAGTCCGCTGGTACCCATGCGCAGGAAGCCACAGAGCCAGAAGATGACATTTATCATCATGGCGCCTACCGCTACTCCACCTATATATGCCGGCGACCCCAAATGTCCCGACACTGCGGTGTCGCAGATACCTAACAGGGGTACGGTGATGTTGCTTAAAATAGCAGGGATTGACAATCGCAATATCGCTCTGTCAATCCCTTTATTTTCCGTTATGCCTATTTCTTGCATAGTCTCTTCGTTTAGTTCATCTCACCGACGATCGATGTCTCCATTTCCTTTTTGACGGTCTCGGGGTCTTTACCCTGACCGAATAGAAACATGAGCTTGGTGATGGCAGCCTCTGAGGTTAGGTCATGACCGGAGATGACACCTGCCTGCGAGAGGGTTGCGCCGGCTTCATAACGCATCGGGGTGACGCTGCCGTTGTCGCATTGCGATACATTGACGATGACCAGCCCGCGGTCGATTGCCTCACGCATCGCCTCGATAAACCATTTGTCGGTAGGCCCGTTGCCGGCTCCGTAGGTCTTCATCACCACCCCTTTGAGTCCGGGGGTGTTGAGCTGATGACGGACAACCCGCTCGTTGATGCCGGGGAAAAGATCCATATACATCACGTTGGTATCCATATCGTAATGTACTTTGAGGGGTCCGGGACACGGACAACGCCACATCACATCCTTGCGGTAGGTTATACCTAACCCGATCTTGGCAAGGCGCGGATAATTACTGCTCTTGAAGGCGTTGAAATTATCTGATGAGTGCTTGGTGGAGCGGTTGCCACGCCAGAGGTAGTTCTCAAAGAGGATGGCGACTTCCTGGACGATAGGTCCTGATTCGTCGCGGGCAGCTGCCACCTGAAGGGCGGTGATAAGGTTTTCCTCACCGTCGGTACGCACCTCGCCGATAGGGAGCTGCGAACCGGTGATGACCACCGGCTTGCGGAGATTCTCAAGCATGAAGCTGAGTGCCGAGGCGGTGTATGCCATTGTGTCGGTACCGTGCAGCACGACGAAGCCGTCATAGTTGTCGTAATTCTGCTCTATGACGCGCGCTATCTCCCGCCAGTGCTCCGGATTCATGGTGCTGCTGTCGATGGGATGCTCGAACTGAAAATTGTCGATTTCATATTCGAGCATACGTATCTTGGGGACGTTGTCGATAAGATGATCGAACTCAAAAGGCTCCAAGGCACCGGTGACGGGATTCTCCATCATGCCGATGGTTCCTCCTGTATAGATAATCAGGATACGGGGGTGTCGCTTAGCCGGTACATCAGTGGTCAGGGGATGTCGTTCCTCGTCAACAACATCTCTCTTAACGGTAGGTGATATACGTGTCAGCGAATTAGCGCCCGCTTCTGATTGCTCTTTTACATTGTCGTGGTAGTCCATTGTTTCCTTTCTTATCCTATCTGCAGGAATCCTCCGGATTGCTGCTTATGTCACTAATAAATACAAATATATATATTACGTACAATTTTTCAAAATATTTTTTTACGACTTATTAACGACAAAGAGGAGAGCCTGAGCCCTCCTCTTTTATCCTTGTTATTATCTTATGACAATTCTATTTACTGTCTTGTGATAATTTTATTTATTATCGTATGATAATTCTATTTACCGTCTTGTGATAATTTTATTTATTATCGTATGATAATTATATCTTACCGTGATTAGCGGATAACTACCTTCTCGGCCTTGTCACCACAAACCTTGATAAAGATACCGTTCTCGGGGTTAGCAACCTTGTTACCATGGAGGTTGAAGTAAACAGCCTCCTGAGCACCCTCGATCTCCTCAACACCGGTAGAAGTCACCTTAGTGTAAGAAATCACATACAGAGATACCGCGTTGTTGAAGATTGTGCAAACAACCTCTACATCATACTTACCGGCCTCTACGCTATCAAGCACGTAGTTATTTCGGAGCGCTACCCCAGTCTCGCCCATCATACCTGTAAAGTTATCCTTTGATGCCGGAGTATCCTCGCTGAATACAACGTCTTTAAGCATAACTACCTCATTAACATTGGCAGTAGTAAGCACACTCGGATCAGAGATTGTCTCAGGAACGAAAACTGACTGTGTAGTAGACTCAGGGAATACGCTTACGGGTGTAAGTTCCGGTGTATTAGTATTGAATAACACATAATTTGCATCCCAACCTGCGGGGATTACATCGTTTATTTGGTAGTTGTTGTCACCATATACCTGAATAAAATCACCGTTAGCATCAACTGCAAACACATTCTTGTTATTACGGAACGCAACTGTTAAATCATAATCTACCTTAATACGAGTGTTAGTAAGATTTGTGATTGTCTCAGCAACACTTGTCATAGAGGGAAGTTCGGGGATAACCGGTTCCTCCTCAATAGCATCACTTACTGTGATACTCTTGATGCGAACTTGAGCTGTATTAGCAACAAATGTTACCGATGAAGCGCCCTCAGTGCTTACAAGGGTATATGTTACGTCATCAAGAGTACCTACCCAACCTGCAGGAAGCTGCAATTCACCTTTTTTGTCTGTGGCGTAAGTGATGACAATAGTATGCATAGTGTAATCAGAAGCTGTAATAGAGAACTGGGAATTCTTATATATACGCCATGACTCGGCTGAGCCCTCTCCCGGTTTTAGCAAGTCTGATTGGGATGATCCTTTTGCTGATTCTAAAGTAAATGTATGACCATCGACAGTAACTTCAGAGGTGAAACCACCATCAGCATTGCTTGCCCATGTACCTGGAGTATTAATGTCAAATACAGTTAATACAGTAGACTCACCCGGAGTGTTCTGGTCATCAAGGATAACATATTCACTAACAGACTTAACGCCGCGCTGACCAAAATATTTTGTCAAATTACCCTTCACCTTAACCTTAGCACCATAAATCTCAGGATTTTTGGAGATACCTAAGACATTTCTAACACCCGTATTAAGTCCTACCGGTACAGAATTTACGGCTGATGATTCAGTTACGGGAACGGATGACAAGATCATATTGGTACCATTCGTATAATTTGTAGAATCCTCAGTAGGATCTGCGCTAAATACGGCTGTATCCCAACTCATACCTGATACATAGCCGGCTACATATCCAATAACCCATACATTATTGGCGTCTGTTGTAGAAGCCATTACATCTGCTATAGTATACGGATTATCTATAGTACCGTCACCCTCAGTAACGGGATCAGGAACGATCGGATCGGGATCAACAGGAGTCTCTTCTACAGGGTCATCACTAACCGAGATTGATGCAATACGTGCTTGACCAGCTTCGGTATTAGTAATAATTATCGTATTAGCACCCTCAGCATTAGTAGCTGTATAGGTAAGTGATTCTAACTTTCCGGTCCAACCTGCAGCACTCATTTGTTTTGAGTAATTGGAGTTGAATGTCAAAGTTACTGTTGTAAATGTCAGATCAGTTGAGGATATCACCAAATCAGCACCACCATATAAACGTATATGCTTATCTGTTGCTGGATTACGCATACCTGTGCTTGAGTTTGCCTTAACTGTCTCGATAGTAAACTGCTTACCGTCTACTGTGACTTCTTCTATGTAGCCATCAGCACCGCCGGTCCACTCTCCTAAGTTTGCAGAATCATAGAGAGTATAGGTAGCTGCATCGGCTGACATGGAAACCATCGACATTACCGAGGCAGCTGCAATTAATGAAAGTACTTGCTTTTTCATGAAAACTTTGATGAAGTATTTGTTGAAGTAGTTTGTTTGTTATTGATAGTACTCTTGTTCTATGGCACGATTTGTAATACATAATCTTGCTATGATACAAATTCTTGTAGCGAAGCACTATCGCGTATAATACAAAATAAGGTAACCGGATAGATACAATCCGATTACCTTATAGTATGGTTTATTGATTAGCGGATAACCACTTTCTCAGCCTTGTTGCCACAAACCTTAACGAAGATACCGTTCTCGGGATTAGCAACTTTTGCACCCATCAGGTTGTAATATACAGCCTCTGCGTCCACAGCCTCGATAGCCTCAACTGCAGTTGCATCCATATACTCGATAACGTAGAGTGAAGGCACACCCTGGTATACGGTAACTACAACCTTAACATCGTATGTACCGGCAGCAACACCTGCGATTTCATAGTTGTTGCGGAATGAAAGCTCGGTACCGTCCATCTTACCGGGGAAGTTCTCCTTAGCATCGGGAGTTGCTGCGTCAAATACTACGTTCTTAAGTTTAACAACGCTGTTTACGAGAGCAACTGTAACCTCAGCGGGATCAACGATTGACTTGGGATCGAACGCACCCTTGCCGCTTGCTGCGGGAAGTGAAACAGGCATGAACTCGGGAGTTACATCATTGTAAAGCTTGTAAGTAGCTTCCCAACCTGCGGGGATGATGTCGTTAGCCTCGTAGCTGTTCTCACCGTAAATCTGGATGAAATCACCGTTAGCGTCAGCTGCAAATACATTCTTGAAGCTTACGAATGCTACAGTAAGGGGGAAATCTACTGTTACCTTAGTATCGCTTGCAAGTGCTATAGCCTCTTTTACGCTCTTAACTACAGTAGAAGTACCGGGATTTACAGGAGTGTCACCACCGGGTGTTACGACCTCGTCACTTACTGCAATAGTCTTGATACGAGCCTGAGCAGTTGCGGAAGTACAAGTGATTGTAGTTGCACCGGCAGCGTTTGTGATGTTGAATGTTACATCATTGAGGGTACCTGTCCAACCTGTAGAGCAATCGAGGGCAACTGCGTATTTGTTGTTCTCGTAGTTGTCAAATACGATTGTCACAGTCTTCATGGTCATGTCTGAAGAAGTGATGGTGAACTGAGAACCCTTGTAAACACGCCAAGCATAAGTGTTAGCAACCGGTGAGATAAGTTCTGTAGTAGAACCTGCCTGAGCAGTCTCGATAGTGAAGTTCTTACCACCGGCAGTTACATTGGTAGTGAAACCGGCTACAGAGTTAGCAGTCCAAGTACCGGGGTTAGCGATGTCAAAGATTGTGATCATATCGCCCTCGCCGGGAGTGGGATCTACCGGAGCAGGAGGAGTAGTGACTTCATCGCTTACAGTGATAGTCTTGATACGAGCCTGAGCAGTAGCAGCGGTGCAAGTGATGGTGTTAGCGCCGGCAGCATTCTGGATATTGAAAGTAGTACCGCTCAAAGTACCGGTCCAGCCTGCAGAGCAATCGAGAGCTACAGCATACTTGTTGTTCTCATAATCGTCATAAACGATAGTGATAGTCTTCATGTTCACATCAGCAGAATTGATAGTGAACTCTGAGCTCTTGTAAACACGCCAAGCGTAAGAGTTGGCAACCGGTGAGATAAGCTCAGTAGTTGAAGCAGCCTTAGCGGTAGAGAGGTCAAACTTTTTGCCATCCACAGTAACACTGTTAGAGAAACCGCCGTTAGCGTTAGTCTCCCAAGTGCCTGGGTTAGCGATGTCAAAGATTGTGTACTCAGCAGCAGAAGCAGAAACTGCCATTGTTGCTACAGCAAGAGAAAGTAAAAACTTTTTCATAAGCTTAAGTAAATAATGAATATGTTGGTTATTTGTTTTCAGCGCAACAGTACCACTCAGACCGACACGTCAGCCTCAATATGGATTTGAATAGTTAAGTAATTCTTAATATAAATATGTAAAAATCCAAATTAATATACATATTATAATTAATATAAATATAATATTTATATCAGAACAATATAGATTTTAATAAATATTAATATTCAATTACTTAATAAAAAACAAAAAACGGAGCCTCACATAAACATTAGGGGATTGATATTATATGAGCCTTCGTTTTCATGCCGCAAAATTAAATAATATATTTTAATTCTAAAAATATTTAATGTTAAATAACACATTTTTATTTCCGCCATCCCAAACAAAAAGAGCAACCCATCACTGAGCTATACTTTATTACAACGAAAAGACAAAAAAGCGGACCCGATTTTGCAATCGGATCCGCTTCGTAAGGTGGCGATTACCTACTCTCCCGCTTTCGCAGTAC
>CAZAWP010000008.1:27730-30972 GCA_964488855.1 uncultured Sangeribacter sp. | reverse complement strand
ATGCGGGAGGGTCGGCGGACATTTTTTAGTAGCGTTTACTTGACGCTCTTTCTTGACAAGCAGAAACCTGGAAAATTTCTAATCGCTGGCAAGAATGAGACAACGGTAGATGCCTGTTGGATATGTATATAAAGCCATTAGTGTATAGATAATTATACGCTGATGGCAATATCAGCATATTCTGCGTGAGGCTTCTGCGTTGTCCTTTTTACAGTGATGGGCAATTCCAGGGCCTCTGCTTGAATAAAGGACAACAAGTAAGGTTCTCACGCTCTTTTTTTATAACCTAATTTACTCCGGTGACCGTTTAGAGAACCGATCGGACTCCTTATCATAGACGACATGAGACGACTGTACTCTAAACTCCTGACACTAATCCTATGCCTATCGATATGGACAACAGCCTCCGCCTTCACGGTCGATGGACTGAACTATACGGTAAGCAATGGGGTAGCTACTTTGACCGGTGCAACTTCCAAGTCTATCACCTCCTTAACGGTACCGGCTACGGTCACCTATAGTGGCAAGACATATCCGGTAAACTTTATTTTACATTCCGCATTCAACAACTATAGCTCCCTCAAGTCAGTCCATTTCAATGACAGTGAGGATGCTATCTGTAGTCCTGAATATAAAGATTCAAATGGTTGGAGAGCTTTTTCGTCTCCATTCATCAATTGTCCTATCGAGGAAATATATTTCGGTCGAGATCGTGCCGTAATGCTCGGAACCGGTATTAGGGAAGACTATCTACAATTGGCGACCACATCACCAACGATAAAGATCACTTACGCCGGTAAGACTAAACATATTCTTAATCAGAATTTTAATGATATTCTAAAAACTAATCTCACCGAGTTAGTCATAGGAGACAGCATAACCGATATTAATAGGAATGCCTTTACTGACTGCGTAAACCTGCGTTCATTGACCTTGCTGCAGGGTTCCTACAATATCCCTTCGTCCGCTCTCCCCTCCACGATTGACACCCTCAATCTCATCGGTACCCAATTCACCCAAACCCCTTACGCTACCCCCAAACACGTCACCTTCGGCGACGCATGGGTCACCATCCCCTCCTCATTTTTTATATACTGTAAAACTCTTACATCTGTAAACTTTCCTGAGAGCTTAATAAATATTGATAAATGGGCATTTAACGGATGTGATCAGCTACAAAATCTTCAATTTAGTAATAATCTTGAAACAATAGGATCAAATGCCTTTGATGATTGTAACAGTCTAACAGAGCTTTCTATACCCGGAAGTGTTACATCTATAGGTGTAGGAGCGTTCTATTGCGATAATTTAAACAAAGTTATCTTTGAATCTTCAAGTAAAGCAATAGAATTTGGAACATATATATTTACCCCAAATCCCCTTGATAGTCTTATTCTTAATCGAGAAATCCCTGCATTGGATAATTGTTATCCTGTGCATGTCGTTTTTGGGGAAGGTTGGCAAAATATACCGGATTCATTTTTCCAAACCCGAAATAGTATTATTTCTGTGTCGCTCCCTTCTTCCTTAAAAACAATTGGGAATAAAGCATTTTTCCAATGTAACTCACTGTCCGAAATAAAATTACCCTCTAATTTAACAAGCATCGGATCATGGGCATTTAATGGATGTATCCAAATATCAAATATTCAATTTGGTAATAAATTAGAATCCATCGGATCAAATGCCTTTGATGATTGTAACAGTCTAACAGAGCTGTCGATTCCCGGAAGTGTTACATCTATAGGAGTTGGAGCCTTCTATTGCGATAATTTACACAAAATTACTTTTGAAACTTCAAGTAAGGCAATTGAATTTGGAGGACCTATATTTACTTCCAATCAGGTAGATAGTCTAATTCTCAATAGAGAGATACCTCTTTTAGATAATTGTTTCCCCGTGAATGTCGTTTTCGGTGAAGGATGGCAGACTATTCCTGATTCTTTCTTTAAAAGCAAAAGAAGTATAACTACCGTCTCGCTTCCGTCTACTTTGATATCTATTGAATCATCAGCTTTCTTAGGTTGTACATCATTATCAAAAGTAACACTCCCTATAAATCTAAAAACTATTGGATCATCAGCCTTTAGCGCCTGTGATAATCTGACTTCTATAATTACTCTTGCAAAGACTCCACCGATTTGTGATGGTAATTATGTTTTTGCGTCGTCTATCTACCCGACCGCTGAACTGACGGTTCCGATGGGTAGCAAAAGGAAGTATAAGAGTGCTGAGGTGTGGAAGAATTTTGCCAACATTCATACCGACGGGGCGATGATCGTTAGCGTGGAGTATGATCACAACCATGGCGAGGTTACTCTCAACGGTGAAGCGGCTGAAAGCATCGAACTGGATGAGGGTGAAGCTCTCAATGTAGGTATCTCTCCTGCGATAGGATACGCTATCGGTTCGGTTACTGTAAATGGAGAGAATTGTACTGCTCTTCTACAAAACGGTGTATTGCATTACAATGAAATTGATGACTCCTTGACTATCGTAGTGGAATTTACACCAATCATGTTTGACATCAATTTACCGACATCCATCACCGGCGGTCATATTGAAATTAATGACGATGCAAACGCTCCGGCACAGTTGCAATACGGAACAAGCGTAACTCTCAAACCCGTAGCTAACGAAGGATACGAGTTCAAAACTCTAAAGATTAATGGGGGAGAGGTTACGCTCAACGACGAAGGAGTTTATGTCATCGACTCTTTGACTGAAAACATCACTATCGACGCAACCTTCGAGATCATTACCTTTAAGGTGACTGCCAATTATGACAGCGCTATGGGTATTGTCACTCTCAACGGTCAGACCGGCGAGACACGCGTAAACTACGGTTCGGCGCTTACTATACAGGCTTCACCCGCCGAAGGACATTACATCAGTTCATTATCTGTATACGGTGAACAGATCAGTAAGGATAAGTTCAACGAACCCTATATCATTGAGTCTGTCAAGGATTCAGTTGTAGTAGAAGTAACCTTTAGCATTTATACCTATACTATCACCACTATCTATGACAATGATTTGGGTAGCGTGTCTATCAACGGTTCCGAGGGCACCGCACATGTTGATTGGAATACCGATGCTGTAGTTAATATCACTCCTGCATACGGCTATCAGATTGCGTCCGTAGAAATGGATGGAGAAGATGTTACCGACGAGGTGGATTCCAACGGACAGCTTACAATCAGTGCAGTTAAAGCAGACCACCAATTAAAGGTTGAGTTTGA
>CAZAWP010000008.1:24797-27630 GCA_964488855.1 uncultured Sangeribacter sp. | reverse complement strand
CGTTTATATCGTCACCATCCTCGGACAATCCTACAAGGTAATGCTCCGATAACATATAAGTAACTATTGAGATTTTCTAAGTCTCAATAGTTACTTATAAATCATCTTTTCAAATCATAGCAATACGACTCTATCAAGATTCTGCATTTGAAACGTCCCTAAAGAAGCAAATTAAACTTCTTTAGGGACGTTTTTTATTAATTCAAACGGGTGGTAATCTATAGACAAATTATATACGTTTTATGCGGGAGAAATAAACAAGGTTATGACATTCGGGTTTTGTAATCGTCGTAGGTGTATTCGCGGAGGAGTTGGGGAGTACCCTTCGAAGGGATGAGCCAGATAGAGGGGTGCTGGATGCCGTTGAACATGGTGGTCTTGACCGTTGTGTAATGGTTCATATCACAGAGGGTCAATCGTTCACCGGCTTTCAACTCGTGGTCAAAGTGCCAGTCACCGACATAGTCGCCGCTCAGACATGAGTTACCACCCAAACGGTAGGTATGTACACCCGCAGAGGAGTCAGCACTGTTTTCTTCTCTCTGTGTTTTTTCATCTCCTAAAATCTCACAAGCTGTATCCTTTTTTACCGGGTCTTCAGCTTTAGCTGAGACTTCTTCGTCGCTCAGAGCCTCGGCAATCACGGGTTTATAGGGCATCTCCAGAGTATCGGGCATGTGGCAGGCAAACGACGCGTCAATGATCGCGGTCTTGATACCGGCATCCTCGACCACATCAAGAACCTCGGTTATCAGATCACCGGTCTGCCATGTAAAGGCGCTCCCCGGTTCCATGATTAACTTGAGATTGGGATACTCCTTATGCAGATCGTTCAACAACCGGATAAGATGCTCCACATCATAGTCCTTACGGGTCATGAGGTGACCGCCGCCCATGTTGAGCCATTTGACATCTTTAAGCAAGTGACCGTATTGAGCCTTAAATGCTTCGAGAACTTTCTCCAAATCGTAGCTCGATGACTCACACAGGGCATGGAAATGGAGACCCTCTATACCCTCCGGCAAACCGTTGGCTACCGCTTCCGGGTTTTCGCCGAACCGAGAACCCGGCACGCACGGGTTATAGATGTCTGTCTCGATCACGCTGCAATGCGGATTGACACGCAGACCTGCTGAGACAGGTTTCTCCGGATGAGTGGCATTATACTCCTTAATCTGTGGATAAAACTTGTTGAACTGCGCAAGAGAATTAAAAGTGATATGAGTACTTCCTTTCAGGAACTCGGGAAAAGACTTCTCAGTATAGACAGGACAATATGAATGTACCTCGTTGCCGAGATACTCCAACGAGAGTTTCAGTTCGTTAAGAGAACTGGCAGTAGAGGCTTGAATATATTCGGAAATAATAGGGAAGGTCTTCCAAAGAGCATTAGCCTTAAATGCCATTATGATATTGACATCACCCTCGCGCTTCACCCTCGATATAAGTTCGAGGTTGCGTCGCAACTTATCCTCATACACCACGTATGCGGGGGTAGGGATATTTTTTATTACTTCTTTATTATCCATTTCTATCTTATCCACTTTATTCATATTGTACATTCCATTTATTTTTAACTCGCGAGCCTATCAATCCTCAAGAATCGTGAACTTAGCAAACCGCAATAGCAGTTTTTTCTCGCCCAAAATTCCGAAATCAACCGTAATGCTTGGATCCCCCGAAACCTGAGACAAGGCAACTACCGTACCCACTCCAAATTTGGAGTGTTCGATTCTTACACCGCGCTTTAGACCCGGATAAAGTTTAGATACATCCGCACTATCCGATTTATGCGTAGCACGTGCCCGTGAATTGGTTCGCAGTCTATCGGGAGTATCATTACTTCGCGGAGTGCGGTTATAAGAATTGGAAGTATTATAACTCGGTCGGTTGTTCACCACGGTATTACGGTAATAGTTGGCACGCGGATCAATTGTCCGATGCGAATCATCACCTATAAGCGACGAATTGAGGAGGTTGAGGTATTGGGGATCAATGTCCGAGAGGAAGCGTGACGGTCTGCTTAACATCGTCTGACCGTTGCGGAAACGTGATCCTGCGTATGTGATGGTACACGATTTCTCCGCGCGAGTAATCGCCACATATAGCAAACGCCGTTCCTCCTCAATCTGTTCCATAGAATCCATACTCATCGCCGAAGGGAAGAGTTCCTCCTCCACACCCACAATGTAGACATGTTTGAACTCCAATCCTTTTGCAGCATGGACGGTCATCAATGTAACCTTGGGTTGGTCGGTATCATCATTCTTATCCTGATCGGTGGCAAGCATAACTTCCGAAAGAAACGCACGCATGCTGATATCCTCTTCGCCGGACTCCAACCGCTGATCTACAAAATCCTTGAGACCGCCCAACAGCTCCTGCAAGTTCTCCTGCTTGCTGATAGCCTCGGGAGTCGAATCATGCGCCAGACTCGCCAAGATACCTGTGCGGTTATATATCAACTGTCCAAGTTCATAAGCGTTATCCTTGACATTTTCGTCAATAAACTCCTCGATCAACTTCTTGAAACTTTCCAGTTTCTTCTTCGTGCCACCATTAACCCCCAAATCATATTTATCGAGTTCTGTCAAGATACCCCACAGACTAACCTGATGCTGAGTGGATGCAGAGGTAAGTTTCTTCATCGTTGTCTCACCGATACCACGGGCTGGATAATTGATGATACGCCTCAAAGCTTCGTCATCATCCGGATTGACAGCCATTCTGAAATACGCCACGGCATCCTTGACCTCCTTACGCTGGTAGAAGGATAGGCCGCCGTAGATGCGATAGCTGATATTTCGCTTGCGCAACGCCTCCTCCAATACAC
>CAZAWP010000008.1:13650-24697 GCA_964488855.1 uncultured Sangeribacter sp. | reverse complement strand
CCGCCGTAGATGCGATAGCTGATATTTCGCTTGCGCAACGCCTCCTCCAATACACGGGACTGAGCATTGGTTCGATATAACACCACATAATCATCATAGCTATCGTGCTCGGTGTACTTGGACTGACTTATCATGTTGGCAACGAGATAAGCCTCCTCAAGGTCGCTATAGGTCTTCACGACCTTGACCTGAGTACCCTTTTCGTTCTCGCTGTAAATGCGTTTCTTTAGCTGACGGGTATTGCGGTTGATAAGAGAACCGGCGGCATTGACAATATTTTGCGTGGAACGGTAGTTACGTTCGAGCTTGAATATTCTCAATCCGGGGTACTTCTTCTCCATATCAATGATATTGCCGATATTGGCACCGCGGAAGGAGTAGATACTCTGGGCATCGTCACCGACAACGCAGAGCAGGCGCTGTTCGTTGGTCAGCTGTGAGATAATCAAGTATTGCGCAAAATTGGTATCCTGATACTCATCGACGAGAATGTATCTGAAGAACTCCTGATAATGGCGACGGATGTCGGGATTATCGCGAAGGAGGATATTCATATAATACAGGATGTCGTCAAAGTCCATGGCATTGGCGCATTTGAGCTTTTGCTCATACATCTTGTATATACGTGCTGTATACGGACGTTTGGCGTGTCTGTCAGCGTCCGTGAGATTCTTATGGAGAGGGTACTGCTCCGCCGAAATCATGGCATTCTTTGCGTTTGAGATCGTAGATGCTATGGTTGCCGGCTTGTATATCTTCTCATCCAGACCGAGTTCCTTGACTATATGTTTGATAACCGACCGTGAGTCCGTGGTGTCATAGATGGTGAACCCGGGTTTGAAGCCGATGCTCTCGGCATGAGAACGAAGTATCCGCAGGAATATGGAATGGAAAGTACCCATCCACAGACGGGAAGCGATCTTTTCGCCGACGAGTGAGGCAATACGCTCCTTCATCTCGCGTGCCGCCTTGTTGGTAAAAGTCAGCGCCAAGATTCGGTAGGGCTGGAAGCCGTTTGCCAACAGATCCACTATTTTGTATGTAAGCACGCGCGTCTTGCCGGATCCGGCTCCTGCTATTACAAGAGAAGGACCATCCTTATATACGACAGCCTCGCGCTGCTGTTCATTGAGTAGTGACAGATAGTTATAATCGGGTGTTACGTTTTCTTCCACGATTGCAAATTTTGAACTCGATCCAAATGCTTAATTATCTTGGATAATTAGTCAGGATCGGGAACTTGAACATTAATTTTGTATAGGAGTCATCAGATCATTCCAATCCGGAACCTTCGGGATGAAATCATAGCTATTGGTCTCATAATTGATAACGCAACAGTAGTGATTCAACCCGTTTGACACGCACAGATACTTGGCATGCAGTACCATATTATAACGCACGATCTGGTCAAAAGTATCCTGCGTGATGGTCACTCCGGGCGCCTTGTATTCTATTATCATCATCGGACGCGCATAGTTGTCAAAGACAACCGTGTCGCAACGACGCTTGGTGCCGTTTAACTCAATGCCTATCTCGTTTGCAGTTAATCCTTCGGGATAATGCAGATGATTAAGGAGATACGAGACAAAATGCTGACGAACATACTCCTCGGGAGTAAGAGCCACATACTTGTCCCGCAATTTATCGAACACCATCGGCTTGTCTCCACGCATGGCTACCTTGAGTTCGGCGGGTGGAAGCATCAACGGCGGATAATATTTTGGATTGAAATTCATATTGAGGAGATATATTATGAGGAGAGTTTATTGGAATATCAATTTTTTGAGGAGATTCATACAAAAAGTGTGCCGTATCTGAAAAATACGGACACACTTTTTATAGAACGGTTTTTGACTAAATAATATTTAAGCAATCAACAATTATATTATAATCAACTCAATATTACATATCAAATCTTATTTTTTAACAACCTTGTTTGATTGCTGATAAGTCTCATCAAAGATAGAGTTGAGGACATCTGCCAAACGTAAACCCCCTTTGAGGAACTGACTCTCGATTACCGGAGTCCATTTAGCGATGTATGAATACTCGATATTGGTATCCTGGGGTGTTGTGGCATAAATCTCCTTGGAGATCTCATGACACTCCTTACCCCATTTCTCGGGGGTACCATCCTTGATAATCTCTAATTGCTGAGTCTCTGAAGCGCGGTCAATCTGTTTCTGCCACTCTGTGTAGCTCCATTTGTGGGCAGACTCAACGAGCTTGCTATCCCACACGGAGTGCAGATTGGAGGGTGACTTGAAATATTTTACACTCCACTGGTTACCGCCGCGGTCATTACGACGACCGATGTGCATGGGCTGGTGAATATCACCTACGAAATGCACCACCATCTTGAGTGCCAAAGCTCGTTCTTCGTCCGACTTGGAGGGATCGTTAAGAATCTCGATTTGCTGATTAAGAGCCGTGACAACATCTCCATCTTTCCATAACGGGGCATTCTCAAAGGTCTCATCAGGATCGACATTCTTGTAGTGCCATGTCTTGGAGTAAGCATACTCGGGAGTATTGGACGCATTGTCCATCCAGTTGGCATAATAGACGATAGACTTGCCGTCAAGCAGGTTCTCCACTGCCTTAAGTGTCGTGGGTGTAAGATGCTGCTCAGCGATGTAAGCCACGGTATCATGACCTTTCTGACCCCATGAGAATGCCGATAAAGCACTGCCTAAGACCATGGCAGCGGTAAACAGATTTTTGATAGCGCTCATTGTTATAAGTACTTTTATTGGATTAATTATTTTCAACCTTTATTTACTCTAACCGCGATTACTCCTTGTCCTCCTCAGCTGTCTTGTCAGTCTTAAGATACTTGTCAAGGAAGCGGAAGAATACCCTCTGCCACAAAATGGCATTCTGCGGTTTGAGTATCCAGTGATTTTCGTCGGGGAAGACCAGCATCTCTGCCTCAAGACCATGCATCTTCGCAGCGTTGAACGCCTGCATACCCTGTGAAGCAAGGATGCGGTAATCGAGTTCACCGACTGTAATAAGCATCGGAGCTGTCCAGTTATTTACGAAGCGGTGGGGTGAGTTGGCGTATGTGCGCTGAGCAACTGCATTCTCCTTATCCCAGTACGGGCCACCTAAATCGAAATCGGCAAACCACATCTCCTCGGTCTCAAGATACTGTGCCTCCACGTTAAAGATGCCGGCGTGAGCAACGAGCGCAGCAAAACGACCCTCGTGATGTCCTGCCAACCAGTACACTGAGAAACCACCGTAGCTTGCACCTATAGCACCGACATGGTCAGCATCTACGTATGACTGCTGACGGATATAATCGGTTGCCGAGAAGTAATCCTTCATGTTCTGACCACCGTAGTCACCGGAGATCTGACGGTTCCACTCTGTGCCGAAGCCCGGAAGACCGCGACGGTTGGGAGCGATTACCACATACCCGTGAGCCGCCATGATCATGAAGTTCCAGCGATAGCTCCAGAACTGGCTTACAGCCTGCTGGGGACCACCCTGACAATAAAGGATAGCAGGATATTTCTTATTGGGATCGAAGTCGGGGGGAAGAATCTCCCAGCAGGTCATCATCTTGCCGTCGGTGGTCGGCACCATTACCTTGCGTACGTCACCCAGTTTGAGGTTAGCCAAAAGATCCTTGTTTACTTCGGTCAGCTGTTTCACATCTGATTTGGATACAGCAACGATCTCGTTAGGGTAGCGCATGGAGTGTCGCAGAGCGATAACCTCAGTATCGGAAACCGGTTTAACACCGACGAAATCTGCAACCTCATTGGCGATAGTGTCAATGGCACAAGTATTTACGTCAATAGAGAATACGGGACAAACGCCCTCGTAATATCCTGCGAAGAAAATCTTATCACCTGAGGGTGCCCAAGCTATCTCCTCGGGCCAGTAATCCCATTCGGCGGTCAGATCTTTCATTTCACCTGACTTCATATCCATCACCATCAGGCGCTTCTTGTCGCTCTCGTATTTAGCAGTCGCCATCGAGAGGAAGGCAAGTTTACTGCCGTCAGGCGAAAATACGGGGTCTGTGTCATAACCGGGCATATCGTTGGTCAGCTGACGAGTCTCGCCACTTTCTAGCGTGTACTGATAGAGATTTGAGTCAGTAGAGAAAGCATAATCCTGACCTTTGAGCTTACGCGAAACGTAGATAAGGCTCTTGCTGTCAGGAGCCCATGCAAATGCCTCGGCACCGCCGAAAGGACGCATCGGACACTCGTAGGGTTCACCCTCCATAATATCCTTGGCGTTGGAAACACCGTTAGTGGAGAAGTCAGCCACAAAGGGATGAGGAATCTGAGTCACCCACTCGTCCCAATGTTTGTACATAAGGTCATCGACCACGCGACCTGTTGTCTTGGGGAGATCGTCAAAGAGTTCCTTATCTTTGTTATATGAATCAATCGGCGAACCGTAAACAATCTTACTTTCGTCGGGAGATATTGCGAAGCATTCCACACCGTTCTCCACTTCAGTAAGACGTTTTACACCCGAACCGTCAGAGTTCATCACGAAAATCTGAACAGCCTTGGTATCATCATCTTTCTTAAGGAAGGCAATCTTATTACCATCCTCAAGCCATACGAGATTGCTTTCGGAGGAAGCTGATTTGGTAAGGCGCGTCATGTCCGAACCGTCAGCCTTGATCGAATATATCTCGGCGTTGGACTTGTTTTCCTCAATATCCTCATACGAGAGGGTGAAGATGATTGTCTTACCGTCGGGGGAGGGTGTGGCCTCGGAAATTCTGCCGAAAGCTTCCAATACCTCGGGGGTCATCATACCGTCCTCGATATTGATTTCAGGCTTCTCGATAATTTTAGAATCACTTTTCTGTGAATCACCGCATCCTGTCAGTGCCAAAGGCAAAGCGATAGCGCTCATAGCGATTGCAAGTTTATTCATTAGCTAAGTTATTGGGTTATGTTTTATGGAAATTCTTGTAGGTTATTTCTTACTGAAATTCTTTTTTGAAGTCCGACCTCCTGAATCGCGTCCTCCCGACCGTTTACCGTTTGTTCGACCACCGTATGCACCGGAGCCCGACCTATTACTCGTATTATACAGCTTTGCCGCCAAATCGGGACGATGGAGTTTATTCAGTTCCTTGATTATCGACGCACGTTTCTCCGGCTGATACCAGAAAAAGAACTGTCGCTGCGCCTCTTTCTCCTGCGGCGTATGGGCAGTATATACCTTTTCACCGGTATAAGGATGAAAACCGGTGTAGTAGGTTTCGGTAGATACAGTCATCGGAGTGGGCGTGAAGTCCTGAACCTGCTCCAAATGGAAATCAAGATCTTTGGTGATGACCGCCAACTCCGCCATATCGGTCTCACGACATCCGGGATGAGAGGAAATGAAATAGGGGATAAGGCTTTGGCGTAATCCGGTCTCCTTATTTACATTGTCGAATATCTTCTTGAACTTCTTGAAGAGTTCGAAGGAGGGCTTTCGCATAAGATTAAGCACTGTATCCGATGTATGTTCAGGTGCAACCTTTAAGCGACCGCTCACATGATTGCTGATGAGGTCATGGAGATACTTGCGGTTTGTCTCATTGACCTTTGCATCTTTGGCAGGAGCCATAGCCAAATCGTATCGCACGCCACTGCTCACAAAAGCCTTTTTTACTCCTTTCTGCTTATTGACCGAATCATAAATATCAATAAGTGCCGAATGATCATTGTTAAGATTGGGACATTTGACAGGATGCAGACACGATGGGCGCACGCATTTGGCACAGATGGATTTGTCGATGCCTCCCATCTGATACATGTTAGCCGAAGGCCCTCCGAGATCGGAAATATAACCCTTGAAGTCACTCATCCGGGTGATTTGCTCCACCTCCTTCATAATCGACTCCTTGGAACGGGAGGCGATGAATTTACCCTGATGCGCCGAGATCGTACAGAATGCGCAACCTCCGAAACACCCGCGGTGCATTGTCACGGAGTGACGTATCATATCGTAAGCCGGTATATGTTTCCCTTTATAACGTGGATGAGGCACTCGTGTATATGGCAAGTCGAACGATGCATCTATTTCGCCGGTCGACATCGGAGGATACATCGGATTTATCTTTACCATTTTTCCACACGCCTCCTGCCAAATAACATTGCCGTGATATTTGTTGGATTCCTCCTCGACAATCTTGAAATTAGCGGACTGCAACTTTTTGTTGGCAAGACACTCCTCGTACGATTTGAGGACAACATCGGTTTCCGCAGGTTTCTCCGTTGAAATAAAAGCTGTCTGCGGCACATCCGTAATCTCCGAAATCTTTTCTCCGGCGTCAAGACGTTTGGCTAATTCGAGAATCGTCCGTTCGCCCATGCCGTAGCTGACCATATCTGCCGGGGCATCTATCAGGATGGAGGGCTTGAGTTTATCCGCCCAGTAATCGTAATGTGCCACGCGACGCAAAGAGGCTTCGATACCTCCGGCAATCATCGGTACATCGGGATACAGCTCTTTGAGAATCTTGGAATAAACGATAGTAGGGTAGTCCGGACGCATGCCGTGACGGGCATCGGGAGTATAGGCATCGTCATGACGTAGACGGCGGTTAGCGGTATAATGGTTTACCATTGAATCCATAGCACCTGCCGAGACACCGAAAAAGAGTCTGGGTTTACCCAATTTCTTGAAATCACGGAGGTCGTCACGCCAGTTGGGTTGCGGCACTATGGCTACTTTATATCCGGCTGCCTGAAGTGTACGACCGATTACAGCTGCACCAAAAGCTGGGTGATCCACGTATGCATCACCGGTGAACAAGATAACATCGGGTTGCTCCCAACCCAATTCCTGAATTTCTTCGCGGGTAGTGGGTAGGAAGAGCTTACGCGGCAACATCGGATATGCCGGTGCGGAATTATTTTTCTGCTCCTTGGACGACTGCTGTTTTTGCATCATATAATTCCTGTAATTTGATTAATTCATCGCGCAACTGCGCAGCCTCGATGAAGTCTGTACGTTTGGCAGCCGCCACCATCTCGGCATTGACACGCGCAATACGGTCACGCAACTCGTCGTTGGACATATACTGCACCATCGGATCGGCTGCAATACCTGCCTGATGTTCCTCTTCGATATAAGGACGCGGTTCGGCTTTTGCCTTTGATGTGGATTTGGTCTTGGGTGCCGATTTTGACGGACTCTGTCCCTTACGGTCAAGGGTACGCATGGCACCATCCTCACCATATATGTCCAGAAGTTCCTTGCCCGAACTTTGTTTTACAACCGATGTCGGCACGATGCCGTTACGCTCGTTATACAGTATCTGTTTGGCACGACGGCGCTCGGTCTCATCAATAGTTTTCTGCATTGACTCAGTGACCTGATCGGCGTACATAATAACCTTACCGTTCACATTACGTGCGGCACGACCGGCGGTCTGCGTCAGTGAACGGTGATTACGGAGGAATCCCTCCTTATCGGCATCAAGTATTGCCACGAGGCTGACCTGAGGCAGGTCGAGACCCTCGCGGAGGAGGTTCACACCGATAAGCACATCATATATACCTTCACGCAGATCATCAAGGATACGTATTCGTTCCAGAGTGTCTACATCGCTGTGGATATACGCCGATTTAATGCCCCACTTAGTGAGATGGTCATTGAGTTCCTCCGCCATTCTCTTGGTAAGAGTTGTTACTAAGGTGCGTTCTCCCGCATCTATCCGTTTATGAATCTCCTCGAGGAGGTCATCAATCTGGTTCATCGTAGGACGCACCTCAATCTCCGGATCCAACAAACCTGTGGGACGGATTACCTGCTCGGTAAACACACCTTCCGTCTGCTGGAGCTCATAATCACCGGGAGTGGCGCTGACATATATAACCTGATTGGTTAGTCCCTCAAATTCATCAAACTTTAGCGGACGGTTATCTATGGCTGCCGGAAGACGGAAGCCATATTCCACAAGATTCATCTTACGCGACAAGTCGCCGCCGTTCATACCGCGAATCTGCGGCAATGTCACGTGACTCTCGTCTATGATAGTCAGATAATCCTTGGGGAAATAATCGAGGAGGCAGAAAGGACGCATGCCCGGCGCCCTGCCGTCGAAGTAACGCGAATAGTTCTCAATGCCGTTGCAATGTCCCAACTCCTTGAGCATTTCAATATCGTATGTAACTCGCTCGCGGAGGCGCTCTGCCTCGATAATCTTTCCTTCGTTTTTGAAAAACTCAACCTGAGCGCCGAGATCCAGGGCAATCTGGTCTACAGCCTTGATAGTCCTTTCGCGGCTTGCCACGAATATGTTTGCGGGATAGATGTTGAATCCTTCGAGTTCGGAGAGTACATCACCGGTCTGAGGGTCGATGGTCTGTATGCTCTCTATCTCATCACCCCAGAACATGACGCGCAGCTGAATCTCCTCAAACGACAACATAATGTCGACGGTATCACCTTTTACCCGGAACTGTCCGCGGTGAAGTTCCACTTCGGAGCGGGAGTAAAGAGAATCTACAAGACGACGCAAAAATTCGTTACGGGGAATGCGGTCACCGACCTTGATATTTACAACCGTCTGACTGAAATCCTCCGGGTTACCCATACCGTAGATACAGCTTACTGATGAGACAACGATGACATCTCGTCTCCCCGAAAGAAGGGCGGCAGCAGTCGATAGGCGCAACTTGTCGATCTGCTCGTTAATCTGCAGGTCCTTTTCGATATATTTGTCAGACGAAGGGATATACGCCTCCGGCTGATAATAGTCGTAATAGCTGACGAAATACTGCACCGAGTTATCGGGGAAGAAATTCTTAAACTCCGAATACAACTGGGCAGCCAGGGTCTTGTTATGCGACAATATGAGTGTAGGACGTTTCACCTGCTGGATGACATTAGCCATGGTGAACGTCTTGCCACTACCGGTAACACCCAAGAGAGTCTGATGCTTCTGTCCGGATTTGACTCCGTTCACAAGCTCTTCGATTGCTTCCGGTTGATCGCCTGTCGGCTTATATTCTGAAGTCAGCTTGAAATCCATAGTATTCTTTACTTTTTTGAGGAGAAAGGTTTGAATATTTGAGGAGAAAAGAATGGTGATTATTTGGATCGCAGGAATGTGAGAATATCCCCGGGGGTAAGTTTTTTACCTTTCAGCAATAGAGCTGAGGTGTACAGCTTACCTGCAAAAGAGATGCCAATCCATGCGAAAACATACAGCACTATAATCGAAAGCAGTGATATCCATAACGGAGAGTCACCTCCGATAGCAATCACAGCCCCTACACACGGTGCAGTGAACGGGAAGAAAGCGCAGAAAATCGAGAGGGCGGAGGTAGCATGAGTCGAGGCATACATGCCTATATAGAACGAACCTAACAGCAGGAAGGTAAGTACTGTCATGTAAGCCTGATTCTCGTTATCCTTGTCACTCATCGCGCCAACGGCGGCATAAAGTGCGCCGTAGAATATATATCCCCCTACAAAGAAAAGGATGGTGTATATAATGGCATTGATGACGCGCGGATCTTTCAGAATATCAAAAGGAATGTCGATGTTAAAAATAAATATCACACCCGCAAGGATAAAGAACAGGATCACACCCCATGCGAGCAACTGAGTGAGACCGACAAGACCCACAGAGATAACTTTGCCTAACATCATAGTCCTGCCTGTCACACAGGTTGCCATCACCTCCATGATACGGTTGGTCTTCTCCTTCTTTACTTTGGCGAAAATCTGCGAACCGTAAATCATCAGAAAGAGTGCCAACACTACACCGGCAACCATTCCCGCAGCCTGAGCCCCGGTCATTTCATTGGGATCGGGTGCCGTAGGATTGGCGATCTTGGAAGTAGTCTCCGATTGAGCCATTATGTAACCCATGAATATAGAGAAAGCTCCCATGATGATTGGGGTGACAAGAGTAGCGACCCAGAAACTCTTGGAGCGTATTTCCGTCAAATATTCATTCTTTATGATTAATCCTAACTGAGACATATCTTATTAATTCTTTATTATATAACCCTTGTACTCTTTATTAATTGTTAGAGGAAAACTACGATGATCCCCTAACTCATTGTGGAGAAACATCGGTGTTCTCTTTACTGATTTTTAGAAGGCGCTTCTTCGGCAGCGGAATCATTACCCACGATTTTGATAAAGATTTCCTGCAGCGAGGGTAGAGCCTCTTCAAATTGAACTATCTCACTCTGAATGGCTATCTCCTTAATGAGTTCGAGATTAGAGACGTTTCCCTTTTTCTTTATCAGATAAGCGTAACCCTTACGGCGCTGCTTGGTGTGAGTCGGTTCCACCTTCTCAATAAGACCGGAATTTTCCATCAGTGCTATATTAAGAGGATCTACGGTTGTGACAAATAATTCGTCATTTTTATAAGCCTCCTTTATATCCTGAATCTCCCCCTCGACGAGGAGAGTACCATGGTTAATCAGAGCAATATCGCTGCACATTTCCTCGACCGCAGGCATATTATGAGACGAGAGAATGACCGTAACACCCTTGGCATGAAGACGTTCGATAAGTTCGGTAAGCAAAGCGCCGTTGATGGGATCGAAACCGCTGAAGGGTTCGTCTAGTATGACTAAGGACGGTTCATGCACCAAGGTAGTAATAATCTGCACCTTCTGCTGATTACCTTTTGACAGTTCCTTGATTTTACGATGCTCCTGACCCTTGAGATTAAAAAGTTCCAGATACTCGTGCATGACTTCACGCATGCGCTTACGGTCGCCACCCTTGAGTTCACCGAAATACAATATTTGGTTCTCAATGGTCATGCCGTCATAAAGGCCTCTCTCCTCGGGCATATATCCGATGGTGCGGGCAGTCTTGAGTGAAGTTTCCTTGCCGTCTATCAGCACGGTACCGTTCTCCTTTGCCAGGATTCCGTTGATAACCCGCAGCAAAGTAGTTTTACCGGCACCATTAGGACCTAACAGACCTGTGATGGAACCTCGCTTTATATTTAGAGATACATCGTGAAGAGCCTCCACCTTGGCAAAATGCTTCGATAGATTCTCTACCTTAAGTATATATTTATCTTCGGCATTGC
>CAZAWP010000008.1:0-13550 GCA_964488855.1 uncultured Sangeribacter sp. | reverse complement strand
CCTCATTTTACAATGAATGAGGCGAGATGATGCGGTCACCAATCTCGCGTCCGAGTTCCTTGCGTTGCTGAATCAACATATTTATTCTCATCTGCGACTCCTTGACCTTCTCAAGATCATTCTCAGCCTGAGCCTTCTGCATATTGGCAAACTCCTGGTGAAGTATTCTGTTAAGGACACCTCCCTTGAGTTCCGTGACAGACCGGCGGATAAATAAGGAAGCGGATTCTTCAATCGATTCCTTTTTATTTTCTGTGCGTGTATAAATCCGGCTCAGCTGATGAGGCTCGGTAAGCAAGTTGGTTACCGTATTACGGATTTCGTCATCCTCATCACTTGCAAGAATCATACCCGGATAGTCTCTGCGGAATTGCAGCAACTCCTTATTCTTGAACTCTGCCAGTTTTTCTTCCAAGCGCTGTTCCTCTCTCTCGATCATCGCAACTGTAATATCCTTAGCCGCGATTTCGTCAATGCCGGCACGTCGCTTCTCATTGATTTCCTCGTCAAGTTGCGCTTCACGATTCTTATATGCCTCTGCGAAATTGTCGCTGACGGCAAAGAGTTTGTCCAATATTTTTTTACAAACATTATTCTCAAACTCGATACCATCCACCGCGAGCTCTTCGTCCACATACTCAATGGCATTGAGTGAATATAGCGAACCGTCATCGTCCTGACCCTCATATACGGTGAAGTAAGCGTATTGCAGACAGTATTTGATCACCGACATTTCAAGGGGAGTGAGTTGCACGTCGGGTGTCTTACCTCCCATCTGATCCGCCACTCTTCGGACTTCGGCACCGGCAGTCTCTGCTTCGGTTTGCTGTGGCTGTTGGGTGCTATTTTCGGTGTTATCAGAAGCAGATTCCCGACTGAGACGCTCGCGATGCATGCGGGTGATTATGTCATTCTGCATCACAGCAACCGCCTTGACAAGAGCAGCTTCGCTGACCTGAAGAAGATTGCTGCATTCTCGGATATAGATATCGCGAGTGACCGGATTGGGGACATGTGCAATAGATCGTACAATGCTATTGACAGCCTCCACCTTCTTCTGAGGGTCATTCTTGACTTCATCAAGAAGTACCTTAATCTTAAAGCGGATTACATCCGATGCATTCTCCTCGATATATTTACGTACATAGTCGGCATCATGCTCTGATGCAAAAGAGTGGGGGTCATGTCCGTCCGGGAGCAACATTACCTTAACCTCCATCTTGTGACTTAGAAGCATATCAATACCTCTCAACGCTGCCTTGATACCGGCAGCATCGCCGTCATAGATGAGTGTAATCTTGTTGGTGAAACGATGTATAAGCGCTATCTGTCCGTCGGTCAAAGCTGTACCGGAAGAAGCCACAACGTTTTTGATGCCCGCTTGCCAGAAGCCGATTACATCGAGATACCCCTCCACAAGGAAGCAGTTGTCCTCCTTGACCATGGCACTGCGTGCCTGATATATGCCGTAAAGTTCGTTACTCTTTTTGTATAACTCCGATTCGGGGGAGTTAATATACTTGGCGGGCCCCCCTTTAAGATCGCGACCTCCAAAAGCTATTACCTTGCCGGCGGGATTGATGATAGGGAAGATGACGCGACCGCGGAAACGGTCATATTTACCGTTTTGTGAATTACCGACGAGACCTAATTGTGCAAAAACATTGAGATCATAACCGGCGCCCTTGGCGGCAGATACAAGGTGATCTCCCTTGTCAATGGAATATCCAAGACGAAAGGCCTTGATAGCTTCGGGTGTAATGTGGCGACCGTAAAGATATTGCAGACCAATGTCACGACCCTCGGGAGTGTCATGCAGGTCAGCCTCCATGCGCTGCATCGCCCACTCGTTTGCCACAAGCATCGACTCACGTAAAGATTGCTGCGCTCTCTCCTCATCGGTCAATTCCCTTTCCTCGACCTTAATGCCGTATTTGCGCGCTAACTGGAGCAGGGCGTCGTGATACGACAGTTTCTCCTTCTCCATTATGAAGTTCACCGGCGAACCCCCTTTCTTGCACGAGAAGCAGTAGCAGAAATTACGAGCTTTGCTGACGGAGAAAGAGGGCGTACGTTCATTATGGAACGGACAGAGTCCCATATAATTGGCACCCCGTCGCGTTAAATGAACGTAGTCACTGACCACTTCTACTATGTCGGCAGCATCCTTGATGCGTGCTACTGTCTTTGCATCAATCATGTAAGCTCCTTAGCAAATGATGTATCTCCTGATTTGTTGATAATCTTGTGGATACCAATGGTAATCTCAACTCATTCTTTATCATGTTCATGGCATTGAGAGTACACTTGACACCGGCCGGATTACCGTCTACAAACAGAAGGTTAAAGAGTTTGGTAAACTCGTAATGGATAGGTAACGCCTCGGCAAAATTGCCTTCGAGACATAGTCTGACCATTTTTGCGAAACGTGCCGGAAAGGCATTACCCACGACCGAAATGACACCCACCGCCCCTAAGGTCATGAGAGGATAGGTGATGGCGTCGTCACCGGATATGACATCAAATCTGTCCGGTTTATTCTTGATTATCTCTTCGATCTGTGTAAAGTTGCCCGACGCTTCCTTGACAGCTATTATGTTCTGAAAATCACGTGCGAGACGGAGTGTGGTCTCCGCAGTCATGTTCACACCTGTACGCCCCGGTACGTTATAAAGGATAACCGGTAGGGGAGAAGCCTTGGCGATAGCCGCATAATGCTGATAGATACCCTCCTGCGATGGTTTGTTATAGAAGGGAACGACCGAGAGCACAGCATCAAAGCCGGTCAAATCCTCATTGCGGAGAGCGTCGACAACGCAACGCGTACAGTTACCTCCCACACCTAAGACTAACGGAACCCTTCCATTAACCTTGTCGCGGATAAATTTCTTTATATCCTCTCGCTCGGATTCGGTAAGAGTCGGGGTCTCGCCGGTGGTGCCCAAGACTACAAGAAAATCCACTCCTCTTGTAATCAGATGCTCGGTGAGGCGATCCAATGCCTCGAAATCGATGCTCTTATCTTCATTAAACGGTGTGACCATCGCCACTCCCATTCCTGTGAATCTTTTACGTTTTGAATAATCCATGACGTTGCCGGATATTGAAGTTGTTGAAACTTCAGTGTATTGAAACTCTTCTCTATCTGAATGCAGATATAAGCAGGTGTCGATTTAAATATAATAATTAGGACTCACATGTGCAAATGAAAATTTATTTCCTTACTTATTTCAGACAATTTTATTTACACAGAGCAATTTCCAATACCTCATTGATATTATCGACAAAATGAAAAGTCATATCTGAGAGATACTCCTCAAAAATTTCATCAATATCCTTCTTATTCTGCTTGGAGATGATTATAGTGTTGATACCTGCATTCTTGGCGGCAAGCATTTTCTCCTTGATACCACCTACGGGCAACACCTTTCCTCGCAGTGTCATTTCGCCGGTCATGGCAAGTTTCTCCTTGACCTTACGGCCGGTGAATGCCGAAGCTAAGGCGGTAGTGATGGTGATACCCGCCGACGGACCATCCTTGGGAGTGGCACCCTCAGGAACATGGATATGCACATCCTTTCCCTCAAAATCAGCCGGTGTCAATCCCAGCATCTCCTGATGAGCCTTAAGATACTGCAATGCAATAGTCGCAGACTCCTTCATCACATCTCCGAGGTTTCCCGTCAAGGTAAGTTTTTCCGACTTGCCGGGAGAGATCGAAGCCTCGATAAACAGTATCTCACCCCCGACCTGCGTCCACGCCAGACCTGTTGCAACTCCCACGATGTCATTATTCTCATAAATATCGTGAGTCACCTCCTCCTTTCCGAGATAATCAGGAATCATTTCCACCGTCACAATCTTCGGATATTCCTTGCCGGAGGCTTTGAGGCGTGCTATCTTGCGAAGAATCTTCATTAACTTTTTCTCAAGACCACGTACACCGCTTTCGCGAGTATAGTTCTCGATTATTTTATTAATGGCAGCATCCTCAAACTTTATATCATCGCGAGTAAATCCGCTATTCTCCAAAGCCTTACCCACAAGATGACGCTGAGCGATCTGCAACTTTTCCTCTTTGGTATATCCCGACATCTCTATAATCTCAAGACGGTCGAGCAGTGGACGGGGCAAAGTGGAGAGACTGTTGGTTGTAGCGATAAAGAGGACTTTGGACATATCGTAATCCAGATCCACGAAGTTATCATGAAAACGGTTGTTCTGCTCACCGTCAAGTAGTTCGAGCAGAGCCATTGCCGGGTCACCACGATGATCCTGACCGAGTTTGTCGATTTCGTCGAGTACAATTACCGGATCTGAGGTACCGGCTTTATTTATGGCACTGATGATACGACCCGGCATGGCACCTATATAGGTACGACGATGACCGCGTATCTCCGTTTCATCATGGACACCTCCTAAGGCGACGCGCTGATACTCCCTGCCCAATGCTTCGGCTATGGATTTACAAACCGATGTTTTACCGATACCCGGAGGACCATAGAGGCACAGCACGGGCGCCTTCATGTCATTGCGCAATTTTATGAGTGCCATCTGCTCGATTATACGGTCTTTGATATCTTTCATACCGTAATGGTCGCGGTGGAGTATCTCCTCCACATGATCAAGGTCGATCTCCTTGGAGGAATATTCATTCCACGGCAAATTAAGCAGAGTATCAATATAATTGTATTGAATGGAGTAGTCGGGAGAGGTAGGATTATAGCGTTCAAGGCGTTTGATTTCCTTGAGAACGGTGTCATTGACTTCCTTAGACCATTTTTTGGCGGCAGCTCTCTGACGTAACTCCTCAATGTCGTTTAGGTCATTGGGGACACCCATGCTCTCAAGTTCAGCGCGGATTGAATTCATCTGCTGATTGAGATACCCCTCGCGCTGCGAACGGCTTAACTCCTCCATCGTGCGGCGATGTATATTATCCCGCAATGTGTGGAGGGCAATCTCACGCGACAGATAAGTGCGGAAAAGAGAGAGCATTTCAAGGGCTGTACCCTTACATATTATCTCATTCTTCTCCTCTTGCGATAAAGGGGAATTTATGACCTCGAACATAAATTTCTGTTCGCCGGGATCCTGGCGCCGCCACGCCTCTAAGACATCCTTAATCTGGTTAGGGTCAAATTCGTCGATCAGAGTCTCATACAATTCCTGTATTTCGACATATAACGCCGCTTCCTCCCCCTCATCAATATTAATAATCGGCATAGGATAGGGTTCGAATACTGCTTTAAGAAAAGGCTTGGTACGTCTTAGTTTGGTCAGACGCACCCGCTCATGACCGTAAAACTGTGCATTCACTACACCCTCCGGTGTTGTCTCAACACGGTTCACCGAGGCCAAGATTCCCACTACACCGGGGTTGGTAACTTCCGCGCGTGCCATCTCGTAGGTAGGTGCATCTGAATAAACATAGACACATAATTCCTTCTGCGCCGCTAACTTATAGACCAATTCATTTCTTAGAGGATCCTCTGAAGGCTCCTCATGAATCATCTGAGGGAATATGACACCGTTATAACTGAAGTAGACCGGACAATTCTCCGGATCGTATTTGTAAGATGAATCTAATGGATTTTCGATGATTGCACCGACCTGCGGTGAGTTCTTGTCGGCATGAACCGAAGCAGCTTTCTTTTTAGCCATATTTTATTATAGTCATCTTCAAGACAACTATGGAAATTTATTTGTAATTATCTACAAATATAATGAATATACATTATTTTTACAAAACAGAGTCAGTCCTCAAATTGAAAGACAGAGTTATTCGTTTTATTTACAATCTTATAAGCATTAATACTGCATATTGTCTATATACCAATTCGCAGAGCAGATGGCAAGGAAAAGAGAACGCATATTCCGTTTCAAGCAGTTTGAAGTAAAACATGAACTGTCAGCTATGAAGGTTGGTGTTGATGCCGTACTTCTCGGCGCATGGGTAGATATTACCGGTTGCCGCAGAATACTGGATGTCGGCACCGGATGCGGTATTATTGCACTCATGCTCGCTCAACGGAGCCATAATCAGGGACAGGCTATATTTATGGAGGGTAGTGGCGTCAAAATTGAAGCAGTAGAGATTGATGAAGATGCCGCGACCGAGGCTGAATATAACTTTGGTCGTTCGCCATGGAGCGACTGCCTTTCACTTTACAATGTAAATTTTAAAGAATTTGAGCTCAAGGAAAAATATGATCTTATCGTATCGAATCCTCCATATTTTGATTCCGGCGTGACTCTGATAGAAGATACCAGACAGCTTGCGCGTCATCAATCAGAACTCTCTCCGTACTCTCTGCTGGATCTTTCACGTAAATTGCTAAATGAAAATGGGCGCGTAGCCATGATCGTTCCGGCAGAAATGGCTAAAAGCATCCGTGACTTCGCCTTATGTATAAATTATTGCGTTAAAAGGTATCTTTATACCCGAGGCAATCCGGGGGCTCCCCTAAAACGTATCCTTATAGAATTTGAATACATTGGCAACGTAAGCAGTAAGGCTCGCTCATCGCGGATAGATTTCGATCACGAAATTTCGGCAGAAAATATTTTGGTAATAGAAGAAGCTCCGGGAATCCCTATGGACGATTACCGAAAATTATGCGCTCCTTTTTATCTTAAATATTAACGGTAATCGGATTAAATCCTCATTTACGTCTAAAACGGTTACCTACGATAAAAAATTCAGCCAAGAATATAACTATTGTAACTGCCAAAAGAAGCAGATGACCTGCTGAGGTCACATACACCGAGGTAGCGCCGATGATTGTGTTTTCGGCGAAAACAGAATTCAGATAGGGGAGACAGACACCCGCGTATGCGCATAAAATCAAAATAACCGCTATTACAGAATTGACGATTATAAATTTGTTGCTGCGTGAGGTAAGTATCCTTTCTCCATCTTCCTTATCAACGTGTACTTCTTCTAATTCCTCAGCCGGTACTTTCAAGAGTTTTCTTACCTTGTTCATAAAGACAAGGCTATAGATACCGGCTGAAATACATCCGAAGCATATATCGACAAGTAGCATATCGGTAAGGGAGAGGGGCATGGCGATGTTGGCGGCAGCGCTGAAAATCACGGTACCTGCCAATGTAAATCCCAAAATCATCTGAAACACCAATATTTTCTTCACCGTCGCTATCAAGGATGCACTTATCAAACGGAGTCGTCCAAGGGTTGCCGAGTTAATAGTATCAACTATAAAGTCTGCATTCTCTATTTCTCTCTCGGGAGCGATATATGTGCAAACCTTTACTCCTGAAGAAGTAGTGTAGACGTTGGGATCATTGGTATATTTCACAGGCACTGTGGCACTAACCTCGGATGAATCTGAATTGTTATTCAAGATTTTAAAGAGTCCCGACAGACGTCTGACCTCTATTTTATTAACTCTCAAAACCCTGAATATTGTAGCCATCAAAGCGCCAAACTGCAAAGGGATGTTGATCGGGGTAATCATTGCCACTATCGCAATGCCCGCAATGACACTCTGAAGTAAGACCGGTATAAAGGTCTGTGTAGAATACCGGGTACCTATAAAATAATAGGAGAGATAGAGGATTATGGCGAGAAAGCCGTTAATCCATGCTATGATGCTGAGCGTTGAAGTAAATGACTTGAGATTGTTACTTACGCTATCGCCGAAATCAGTATCGACGGAGGGATAAATGTGCTTTACAGAATCATTTTTGACACTGCGTACGCGCAATACTCCTTCACCGGAAGTCACTTCATCACCTCTCTCAACGATATATCCATCCAAGGCGGCTTTGCCATTGACTTCAAGGTTCTCCGTCTCAATAAATTCACCGTTCGCAGGCACTTTCATCCCGGTTTTCATCACCACCAAATCTCCTACTACAATCTCGCTGCGGGGAATTGTAACAGTTGCCGAGTCTCTGATTACAGGAACGGGAAAATTATTCTCAAAGGAATCATCCTTCAACAGACGGGTAATGGAAATTGCATTGACTGCATTGACCACGATTGTAATAATCCAGAAAATCAGAATTACTAATATAGGATCTATCGAGTACAAAGAATGATAATCAACTTTGTACGCATCCTCGATCATAATGACCATACACAGCAGGATAAACATTATCGAAGACACGGGCGAGAGGGGCGCCTTCAATAATGCTTTTACATATCTGCTTTTTGAGGTGTGCTTTACAAGATTAGAGCCATGTATCTCATGACTCTTATCTACCTGCTTGTACGTCAATCCTATATAATTTTTCATCTTGTGATTTACAGATTATTACCTTTTACTTACTTCACAGATCCCAGATAGACCATGCTAATTCCGCCTGATTATGCAGCATATCCAGTCCATTTTTAACCGTAGCACCATGTTCCTTGGCGAGTCGCATAAATTTCGTTTCCTCCGGATTATAGATGAGATCGTATGCTACATGCTTGGAACTGAAATATTGATAAGGGATATCGGGAGCCTCATCAACATCGGGATACATACCGCAGGGGGTAGTGTTAATAACCAACAGATTTTGATCCATCACCTCCTTGGTAATCTCCTTATATCCGATTACCGGACAGTCGGTAAAGCCTTTTACCTTTTCCGGAGTTCTGGACACCAAGGTTACAGCCACTTTCATAAACCTCAGAGCATAGACAACAGCTTTAGCAGCTCCGCCCGTTCCCAACACCAATGCTCGCGGAAAATGTTTACCAAAGATAAGGGCATCCTTTATGAGATGAGAATCTTTATCTATAATACCCATTTCAGCACCTAACGTCACAAGACTCTCGGCAAATCCGTGCCAATCGGTATTGAATGCTTTTATGGAGTAAACCGAGGCATCATCCCCGCATTGTCTGATAATCTTAAGGACATTGGCTGCGCCAATATTTTCCACATCTTCCGACAGTATGTCACAATACTTCAGTACATCTTCTTTATACGGTATTGTGACATTCAATCCCTTTAATTCTCTATGACTGTCAATTAAAGCCGGCAATTCCGAAATAGAGGGGATAGGAAAGAGGTTATAGGTGTCAGGCATTTCATATTCTGCAAATTTCCGGGAAAAGTAATCTGCAGAATATGAATGACCCAATTTTTTACCAATGAGTCCGTACTCACTCATAGCATATCCGGTTATTATCTTACTTGTTCTCTTGAGAGGGATACCCTTTACTTGATTTCTCAAATTATCAGTAACCCTTATTTACGTGTCATAATCGGATTACCAGATTATGACACGTTCCTCTTCGGGACGGAACATCTTGTCACCCTCTTTGATACCGAAGGCTTCGAAGAAGGGAGCAATATTTCTTAACGATACATTTACTCGGTTCTTGCCCAACGAATGGGGGTCGGTCTTGGTTCGCGAAAGAATTTCTTCGTCGCGGATATTACCTGCCCATACATTTGCGTAGGCAAGATAGAAACGCTGCAGAGGGGAGAACCCGTCTATATCGGTCATCTCCTTATCTTTCTGCGAATCAAGATAAGCTGTAAGCGCTACACGTAAACCACCTTGATCAGCTATATTCTCACCTAATGTGAATCGACCGTTGGCATGTACCCCCGGAGCTACCTCCACGGCATCAAACTGCTCGACAAGTGCGTCTGCAAGTTTGGTAAATTTCTCTGCATCCTCCGGTGTCCACCAGTCTGCCAAGTTGCCATCCTTATCATACTGACGCCCTGAATCGTCAAAACCGTGAGTCATCTCATGACCAATCACCACGCCGATAGCTCCATAATTCTGAGCATCATCTGCAGTGAGATCAAAATAAGGAGCCTGCAGTATGCCGGCGGGGAAACAAATCTCGTTGGTCGTCGGATTATAATAAGCATTGACAGTCTGGGGTGTCATGTGCCATTCGCTTTTATCGACCGGCTTACCCAATTTTGCAAAATTATCATCTGTATACCATTCGGATGCGCGTCGCACATTTTCCAGATACGACAACTCCGGGTCAATCTGAATTGCCGAATAATCCTTCCACTTATCCGGGTATCCGATCTTTACAGTAAATGTAGAGAGTTTCTCGTGAGCCTTAGCCTTGGTCTCATCTGACATCCAAGTGAGATTATCAATATGTTTCCCTAATGCTACACGCAGATTCTCCACGAGTGTCTTCATATACTGCTTATTCTCCTCGGGGAAATACTTGTTTACATAGAGTTCTCCGACTGCCTCGCCAAACATCGAGTTGGGGATTACCATGGCGCGTTTCCAACGCGGCTCCTGTTCCTCGATACCGGACATGACACGTGAATACATCTCGAAATCGGCATCCTGAAAGTCATCGCTAAGCACTCCCGTCGAACCCGATACTACCTGATAGAGCATATAGTCCTTTATCTGACGCATATCGAGAGAAGGGAGCCACTGATTGAGGAAATCAAAGTATTTTACCGACGACACATTGGCAGACTCGATTTTGGGTAACCCCATCTTTTCAAAATACTCTTCCCACCGGATATTGGGGTAGTTTGACTTTAACTCCTCAATGGTTCGCAGATTATATCTCTGTTGGGGATCACGTCGCTCCTCACGTGTTTTCTTATGGCGAGCCATCTCTGTCTCCATCGCCATTACGTTTTTATAGATACGCTCGGCATCCTCTTTAGAGTATCCCGCCAATTCCATTATACGCTTTACGTATATCTCGTATGCCTTGCGTACGGTCTCGTTACGTTCGTTATCTTCGAGGTAGTAATCGCGGTCACCGAGACCCAAGCCTGCCTCGCCGATATGCAGTATATTCATATCAGCATTCTTGGGGTCGGCACCTACGCCTACGCCGAAGAATGGGGTTGCCATCGAACGCTCAACCCATGCCAAGTTCTCTATAAAATTCTCGGGGGTAGTTGCTTCCACTCGTTCCAATAGAGGCAAGAGGGGAGTGTTACCTTCACGATTCAGTCGCTCCTGATCCATACCCATGGCATAGAGATCTGAGACTTTCTGCGCATTGGTACCTTTAACTTTTGAATCAGGATTCTCAGAGAGCGAGAGTATAAGCTCTTTAAGCTGTTCCTTGGCATTCTCGCGCAACTGATCAAATGTGCCGAATCGTGAGTACTCGGGTTGAAGGGGATTGTTTGCCATCCATCCGCCACAAGCATATAAATAGAAATCCTCGCCGGGAGCGACATTTAAATCAAGATTTGATTTGTCGATACCATGCGCCGAACTCAATGCTGCTGAGGAGCCGGCAATTGCATATATAAGAGATTTACGTAAATTCATTGTATCAGTATTATGTATCATTTAGTTATAATCTATATTGCTATTAATTTAGTCTCTCCTTAAGTTCGTCGAGTTCCAGTTGAGCGAGTTCCCAGACCGACATGGTATTCTCCAAATCGCGCTGTTTTGTTGCATACGTCGTTAAGGTATCCTCGGATGTATCTCCTTCTGCAATCTTTGTCTCAAGGTCGGCAATTTCCGCTTCCAGCTGACTGATCTGTTCCTCGGCACGCTTTACATTCTTCTCAGCTTTCGAGAGCATCTTGGCGCGCTCTTTTTGTTCGGCATACGACAACTTAGGAGAAGGTTTACTTCTCTCTCCGGTTTCCTGCATGCCGGTCGTATTCTTACTTTCGTTATCAGTTGCAACCTCGGGAGAGTCATTGGCAGTGGAGGATTGCTGAGACTTTTTGGTCGGCAGCTCGAGCTCGGTAAGGTTCTCCATCTTCTTTTTTCGCAGGAAGTCGTAAATGCCGCCGAGATTTTCAACTACCTTTCCACCGCCGAACTCGTAAACTTTCTCCACAAGTCCGTCAAGGAAGTATCTGTCATGACTGACAATTATGACGGTACCGTCAAAGTTTCGGATAGCCTCTTTCAATACATCCTTGGTAGCAATATCCAAATGGTTGGTCGGCTCGTCGAGGATAAGGAAATTGACCGGCTGGAGCAATAGCTTTATCATCGCCAAGCGTGTCTTTTCACCTCCCGACAGAACTTTCACCTTCTTGTCGGACGCTTCGCCGCCAAACATAAAGGCTCCCAACAGGTCACGGATCTTTAGACGCATATCACCGGTTGCGATATTGTCTATTGTCTCAAAGACCGTCAGTGATTCGTCGAGTAATTGTGCCTGATTCTGGGCAAAGTATCCTATCTGGACATTATGACCGATCTTCAGAGTGCCGGTATAGGGTATTTCTCCCATTATACATTTTACAAGCGTGGATTTACCCTCGCCGTTTTTACCGACAAAGGCTACTTTCTCACCTCGGCGTATTGTAAACTCGACATGGTCTATTACCTGATGCTCGCCGTAAGCCTTACCTAAATTATCGACGATAAGGGGGAAGTCTCCCGAGCGTTGCGTCGGGGGAAACTTCAATCTCAAGCGTGAGTTATCCACTTCATCGACTTCGATAGGCACAATCTTCTCGAGTTGCTTTATACGGCTCTGGACCTGGATGGCTTTAGTTGCCTGATAACGGAAGCGTTCGATAAATGCCTTGATGTCGGCAATCTCTTTCTGCTGATTCTGATATGCCCGCATTTGCTGCTCGACCCTCTCCTTGCGCAACTCTACAAACTTGGAGTAATTTACCTTATAATCGTAAGCCGTGCCACATGAAATCTCGATGGTGCGTTGAGTCACGTTGTCCATAAACGCCCGGTCATGACTTACCAGCACTACAGCTTTAGCCTTGGTATTGATGAATTGCTCAAGCCACTGGATAGATTCAATATCGAGGTGGTTGGTGGGCTCGTCGAGGAGCAAGACATCCGGTTTTAGCAGAAGGATCTTTGCCAATTCGATACGCATACGCCATCCTCCCGAAAATTCGGAAGTAGGGCGGTTAAAATCCTCTCTCCTGAAGCCGAGTCCCATAAGGGTACGCTCGATCTCGGCATCTACGTTATCAGCTCCCTCAATTGCTATGCGGTTATTAAGATAGTCAAGACGATCGAAAATTTTCTGATATTCTTCACCGTCATAATCGGTAATCTCTGCCAATCTATTATTGAGGGCATCTATTTCCTCTTTCATGGCATTGACACCTGCGAGCGCCTTACGAGTCTCCTCGATGAGAGTGGTGTCGTCGGCAGTCTTCATCTGCTGCGGAAGATACCCGATAGTAAGGCCATTGGGCATTGAGACACTTCCGGTAGTCGGGGATTGAAGACCGGCTAATATTTTCAACAGGGTGGATTTGCCGGCACCATTCTTGCCGGCAAGCGCTATCTTGTCATTTTTATTAATGACAAAACTCATATTTGAAAATAGGGGACGAGCCGAGAACTCAACTCCGATGTTATTTAAAGCAATCATGATCGACCTAAAGAAAAGAGGTATTACCGAACGGTATATAACAAAAAATCTTACCGAACGGTATATAACAAAAAAATCCGTAAACCAAATTAGGCTTACGGATTCACTTGTGTCCAGGATGAGACTCGAACTCACACGATCAAAACGATCACTACCCCCTCAAAGTAGCGCGTCTACCAATTCCGCCACCTAGACTCTTATATGTTGAGCGAAAAACGGGACTCGAACCCGCGACCCCGACCTTGGCAAGGTCGTG
>CAZAWP010000007.1:25194-32721 GCA_964488855.1 uncultured Sangeribacter sp. | reverse complement strand
TGCATTTGTTTTTGTATCCTTAATGTCATTGGTGGTAGTTTTGGCGGCGTGTTGATAAATGAGCATGCTGGCTGATTCTCCGGATGCGAGGGTATGCCTGAGATTTTTCAGTTCCTTGCCGTTAATGTCATAAACCGTGGCTTGCCAATGCGGGAACGGGTCTTTTCTATCCCACTGATAGTAAAATCCCGGGTCGCCGGGTTTCATGGCTCCGATATTGCGGTCCATGGTAGACTGTCCGAGTTCGGCAGGATTATAATTTGTGATCCACAGATGCCAGCTCCAGAGATATTCGCGCTGTTCCACAGGCTTACCATCCTCGCTTTTCTTGCGGATTCCCACAATTACATTTCCTTCCGCTCCGGTGGTCTTGAAGAAAATCTCACTCCTGGTGGGGTTCCTATCGTTATACGGATCTTTAAATGCCGCCGGGTCTAACACATTTGTAGACCCCCCCTTTAATAAAAATGTTTGTTTAAAATTATTGAAATCGGCTATCTTCACCGGTAGCCACATGGCGCCGGCGCTTTCGTAGTAGTCACCGTTGTTTGTGGGCATACCAAGATAGTCGCAGAAATTTATCAGTCTCTTCGGGGTGTCTTGCCAAATTACCTCAGCGACCCATTCAGTGCTGGGCGTAATGGCAAATGGCCAAACCGGTTCGTGTGCATCATCAGTTAATTTTGTAAAATATTCATCACGTTTTTGCCAAGATGCAGGATCCTGTGTAAGTTGTCCTGTAACATCATTGTTTACTTCATTAAGCTCCTGCAAATAGATTTTAAAATATGCCTCCTCCCAATATGTATATTTTTTTTTATTTATATCAGGAGCACCGGGATAGAGGTCCGTAGCATGGTTATTGGCGGGGCTTATCGGGAAGCGGTTTATTATGCGGTTATCCTGAGGATTGACAATATAGGCATTGGCTTCGCCGTAACGTCTGTACATTTTTTTGACAGGACCATCATCAGTAGGGAAATTAGCGAAGGTAAAATCAATATCGTAATACTTCCCCGGGATTATGTTGTAATCATTTACATCATTTGCTCCGACATAAAACTCTATACGCCTGTATTTATTTTGTTGTGTCTCTTCTTTATCGGAGGTTAATATTTCCAGGAAGAGAGCGTTATCGGTGGCGTGTGTTGCCTTTTGATATGGATCCTTGTTCTGATTAACCCCCTGGGTGTTACGGGGCAGATAGACATCTATCGTCGAGGGTTTATCCGACATGTCCAGGGAATAACCGACGATGACGTTTAATTTTTGCTTATCGGTTGTGAGAGGATACAAATTGAGATTGGCAGCATTGACCGATGACGGGTATCTGTGCTCCTCATCATTATAGCTGTCTGAGTCAAAAAGAATATCGGCGTAGGGGAGGTCCGGTACATTTCCCCAGTTTACAGCAAGCGTTTTGCGCTTTCTGTCCCAGCTGTTTCCGCCGCCCGCATCACCCTCTCCGTCAGTGGTCTTCATAAGTCTGAATGTCAAATGCAGTTTTGCTGCATTGGGGCGGAGTGTTGCGCTCAGGGACACGGTATTGATATTCACCTCGGTCATGCCGCTCATCAAAAGATGACGTTTGCCGTCGATGACGGTCCATACATCATCGGCGTTTTTCATCGGTTTATGTGTATCTTTGAGCGCGCGGACTGTTTTGGTGTTCTTATCGTTAAACAGAGAAGGATTACCGGTATTTGCAATAAATACGGCGATGAACTTATTATCAGGTTTTGCAATGGTCGGGACCAAGAAAGGGATAACAGGTTTCTCGCCCTGACCGGAGTATTCCTGATAATAGGGCATGCCGACACGGTCACCGGCTGAGTTATACTGTATGACCCAGAAATCGTGCAGACGCTTTTCGTCTTCCAAGATGGAGGGATCGGCGGGTTCCACGACAGTAGGGTCATCATAATCATCCTGATCGCTGCGGGAAACATTGTTTAAGGTAACGATGTCTCCGACAGCAATATTTAGGGGCATCATAACCTCGCGGCCCGGATCATCAATATCATTAGAAGTAGAATTAAATAATTCGTCCACGCAGCCCGTCAGGGTTAGCAGCAGGAATAATATTCCTGCCGATTGTAAACGAAAAATTCTTGTTGCTATTTTGTGCATGATGATTAATCTTTTTTGAGTTTGGAATGTGATAAAGAGGTTACTTCCACCATACCGTACCGTCGGGACCCGTATCATTTGAATTGGCTCCCCAGCCCTTATTACCGATGGTCCCTCCTTCGCCCCACTCGGTGTCGTTGGTAGTAATCTCCACACCGCCGTAATCTACGATGGGACCTCCCGGATTGAGGTCATCGGGATCATGTACGCCGACACCGTTTGAGTAATCGAGGACGTACGAATAGAGGTATCCCGGTTTCCAATCCGCATTGGCGGGGGCTGCTGCCCAGCCGTATATACGCTTCTCCTGACCGGCGGGGGCGGTATAGCTGTCGTATTCGGCAGAGGTAAGGCGTTTCATTACCATACCGTCAGATTGACGTACCACGAGGTAAACCAGATAAGGTCTTGTGGCAGGGTCAGAGGAGGGGTAGATGAGATGATGGTCACCGTCATGCTCATACATACGGATCAGCGCGCTGAAATACAATCCCTTGCCGGAGTTACCCTTGTCAAGGTCATGAACCCATTTCTGATGCTTGTAGGGTATCACCATGGCTTTACCACCGGTGCCCATTATAGAGGCAGCCGAGTCCTTGGTGTTATGCTCATTGATATTGACGTTTACCACCTTATCGCCGGGGGCGAAGACGTAATCTACATGCCCGCGCGGCGAATTGTTGTTAATAAGCCATGCACCGATCGTATTCTCGTTATTGGCGGGATTGGCTATCTCGGTCGAGAGACTGAAATCAGCCTCGACAACCGTGCCGCCGATGCGCACGCCGGCAATCTCGACATCGTACAGGGAGTTGTTTCCCCACACGGCGATCTCGACACCGCAGAGCTGGTGCTCGAAAGTGAGTTCCACACCCGAGTAGAGATTATCGTTCTTGTTTCCCTCGGTAATGGAGGTCACGAAGTCCACCTGCCTGGAAATATCGGGAATGACACGAAACTTGGTCAGGCGATAGTCGTAGGTAATGCCCGAGTTATCCTTTTTTGAATAGTTGGCGAATTTGAAATATTGGTTTCCGAAACCGCCGCGCTTATTCATTTCGGCAATCGTGGGGTGGAATGCAAATATTTTAAGATAGCCTGTGTTATTCCTTGCATTTGAGGGCCATCTGCATTCACCGGAGCGGAAAATTCCGTCGATTTCACGCTCTACGACCTTCCCCTCGAAATGAGTGCCGAGCGCACCGTTTGCGCCCTCGGTGTTTATACCCGATACGGTAATACCGAGCGTGTCTATATTTTCCTCAATATTGTAATTGGCACGAGTGGTCAAGCCGGGGAGTCGGGTGACAAAAGAGATCTCGTCACCGACATCGACAAGTCCGATGTCGTCCTTGTCGCAACCGGCGAGGAGGACGATAGTCAGGATAAATATGAGATGGTGTATACGTTTCATGATTTGTCGGCAAAATTATATAGGAGGCATTACAAATTCGTCACCGCCACCGTTGCGCCACGGTTTTACCTCGTAAGTTACGGCGACCTTACCGCTGATGACCGGTTCGCCGGCTTTGGGATATGTGGTGGTGACTTCCGGGTCAAGGAGACCTACGCCTGAAGTATAGTCGAGAGTATAAGAATAGATATTGCCCGGTTTCCAGTCGGCACTGACCGGTATTGCTGCCCATCCGAATTCCTTGACCTCCTCGTTGGCGGGAACGGCGTAGCTCGCCTTACAGGCAGAATCCGTAAAATAAGCGTCCTCTTTCTTATACAACCGCTTGGAGACGACACCATCCTTGGTCACAGCCATATAAACCTTGGGAATATCGAGAGCCTGCGGTCCTTCGGCATAATCACGGTAAGGGAAGCGCTGTTTTTCGGTCGGCTTTATACCGGCATTGACAGTGACGTCGGTGATACGGAGCAGGACACTTATGTACATTTTGTTGGCAGCGTTACGACCGTCACCCTCAGCGTCCCACTTCGGGTATGTCGATGGAATGAGCATGGCGCAGTTATTATCATCACCGATCTTGGAACCCATGATAGATACCGCACCCTCCTCCTTATTAGTGGAGACACCGGTACTGCTGTTGAGAAGCGAAATAATCCGGTCCTCGGGTTTAAAAATATACTCTACAATCCCCCTTTCAGTCGGTTCACCGTACCACGCACCGCCGGTCTCCGTATTGGAGAAGGCGAAAGTACCCTCGACGCCAATACCGCCGAAGCGGATACCGGCTATCTCGATGTCACAAGTCTTGTGGGCACTCCACGCATTGACCTCGATGCGGCTGAGCTGGTGGGCAAAGCGAAGGGAAATGGGATAGAAAGCGTTTGTCGCCATGTTGCCGGTGGCGCAGGCTGTCACGAAGTCCACCTGGTCGGCGATCTCAGCGTTCACCCTGAATCCTTGTAGCTTATAATCAAAGACAGAGGCAGAGGAGTTGTTTACTAACTTGGCACCCGAGGGAAGCTCGGGATAGAAAGCGAAGAAAGTGAGTTCGTCGGTCTCGCGACCCTGATCGGGCCATCGGCATGCGGACGATGTGTGTCGGTCGCTGCCGGCCTCTATATTGATGCGTTCGTTGCTGAAATGTGTATCCAGGACACCTCCGGAAAGCAAGCGAGAATCAGAAGGGTTGAACGCCGTGACCTGAAAATATGGTAAGGTATTTCCGAGAATCTCCGCCCGCGACTCAACGTAGGGGAAATCGGTGCTGAAAATGATTTCCCTTCCAACGGGCTCTGCACCGGGTTGCGGTTCGTCGCTCCCGTTGCAGGACGAGAGGGCGAAAACACAAGCGAGTGTGAGATATGTTGTTTTTTTCGTAAGGTTCATTTTCAATCAGTTAGTGTTTTGTTAGTCTACTAAGTCGTTGGAATGTCTCTTACAGAGACATCTGTTTAGGCATTAACACCCCGGCACATCGACCGAAGAATTGCCTCCATTGTCGGGATACTTCCATTTATCGACGGTAACATCCCATAAGATCTGGTCGTTGAGGATCGGATCTCCCGCTTTGGGGAAATTGGTCTTCACGGACGGGTCGTGAAGTCCTACACCCCCCGAGTAGTTGAGAATGTAGGTATAGATATATCCGGGCGACCATGACGCGGTCACGGGCAAAGCTGCCCACCCAAATTCCTTTACCTCTTCGTCGGCAGGAAGAGCGTACTCCACGGTACATCCCTCGTTGTTGTAATAGATATTGTTTTTTACATAAAGACGGCGGGAGATCCGGTTAGTCGCTTTCTTGACTGCCATGTAAACACGCGGTATATCCAAGGCATCTTCACCCTCGTCGGTATTCTTATAAGGGTACAACTGCCGATCCTTGCCGTTTGAGCCGGCAGTAGGAGTAGCATCAGAAACCCTAATGAGCACGCTTATATAAAGGTTCTTACCCTCGTTCTTACCGTCGCTGCCGAACTCCCAGGCCTTATGAGAACTGTAAGGAATCAGCATCGCGCCGTTACCGTTTGCGTAGAGGTTGCCCATTATGGAAACAGCACCCTTTTCGGTAGAAGTATCCCGGTCACCGCGGGGGAGTGAGACAATGTAGTCATCGGCTCCGTATATATAATCCACCTTGTTTTCGCCGGACTTGACGAGCTCTGACCACGAACCAAATCCGTTGTTAGCCGGAAAACTGAATGTGCCACCGGTATGGATACCGCCGATGCGCACACCGGCTATCTCAATGTCGCAGCTGAGGTGGGCGCTGAAAGCCTTGACCTCGATGCGGCTGAGCTGATGAATGAACGGCAGGGTTATACCCGAGGATTTATTATTCTTCATCGTGCCGGTCGTATAGGCGGTGATGAAGTCAGCATGCGCTGCAATATCGGGGTTAATGCTGAAGCCTGTAAGTTTATAATCGAGATTGTCGGCGGTGGAATTATTGATGAGAACAGAATTTTCTCCCAATTTTTCCAGTCCCGGCGAGAAGGCGACAAATGAAATAAGGTTGTTTTCCTTACCGGCGGCAGGCCATGTACATTCGGACGATGAAAAGACAGTAGTGCCGTCTGAGTTTGTCACCCCGGTGGAAGTCTCGACCTTACCGTATTCAAACAGAGGGTTCATCAAACCACCCTCGGTCCGTGCTGATTCGACATCAAAACCGGTCACATAGAACTCCCGGATATTTTGCGCGTCAGTGGCTTCACCGCGTGTGGTGAGGGCGGGCAGGGACGTGCGGAAAAATATCCGGTTGCTTTCACCCTGCGGGTTATCCGGTCCATCATGCGTGCATGACGCAAGCGCCAATATAGCCCCGGGGATAAGGTATGTATGTCCTATAGTGAATTTCATAGAGTGTCTGTTTTATTTTCGGGGGACGGTTGGCACTGTGGTGTCACCATCTTCCCAGTCCGATACTTCGATGCTTACCTTAAACTCGTTACGGTTGATCGATAATGATAACGTATAATTGGTTCCCGCTTCCCATTTAGCCGGAATGACAGCTGTTTCGGTCTTGTCAAACCAGGTGCCGTCTTCGTTGATGGTATATGAGATAACCATCCGGGTCGGAGACTCGGGGTTGGGGATCAGGAACAAAGCGTCGCTGTCACTAAAAAGTTTGACGGGTTTGCCGTCAGGTGCGATGCTTTTGACATTGTCGCCGTTAAAAGTAATGGTAACGTCACCCCTCTCTTTGATGAGCCAGCCATCGAACGAATCCGGATTCTTGACATAATCCGAAGTCATGTTTCCGATAGCGAGAGGTGCCGGAGTGATACCATAATCGGCGGTGACGGGTATGTTCTTGAAGACGATACTGTGAAGCGTCATCGGGACCGCTCCCTTATCAGGATCGTAATATTTAAACTGTATATTTATATTCGATAGTATATGATTGAATGTAAAACATACAGGTTCGGGAGTTCCCGCGGTGTACCGGCGTCGGTGAGTATTGACAAGTACGTCGGTGGCATCTTTGTAGTTGCCAACGGGATAAGTATATGTGAATTGTAAATTACTGTCGGAAGAATATCTGAAGTCAGAAAGACAAGCAGATGAAGCGGGATGTACAGCCACGAACGAATGTTCGTGATTGGGGAACCAATACTGAGTATCGGCATAAACCCATTGTGAGCCGTCGTAAGAAACCTCGGTACCGTTAAAAACTACGGTACGGCTACGGTTTTCCAAAAAAGTCATATCCCCGTAAACGACGAACGGAGAGTCTGTGATTGTTTGTGAAGAAGTGGATACGGCACGAGTAATGCCAGCCACGTCGAATTGCATAGCACAATGATCCTGCTGTATCACGGGTTCCTGTTTGTCGCAGGCAGCCAAAAGACACAACGCGGTCAATAAGACAAAGGTATAACGTGAAACAATCATCTTGAAAATGTGCTAAGATTAATTGAGGAGAACTATAAGCTATAAACTAAAAATATAATGTATAGTCTAAAAACTCAAAACTA
>CAZAWP010000007.1:0-25094 GCA_964488855.1 uncultured Sangeribacter sp. | reverse complement strand
AGAACTATAAGCTATAAACTAAAAATATAATGTATAGTCTAAAAACTCAAAACTAAAAACTAAAAACTAAAAACTATAATAGTAATTAGGAAGAATTTTTATTGAGAAAATCAAACGGCGCCGCCCGCTACTGGAGCGGCGCCGTTTGAACTTATCTTTTAGGCATTCAACTTAATGATTATCTTTAAATATTTAAATGATTTACTTCTAACATTTAAAAAAGAAATCATTAAGTTATGTGCTTAATTAGTTTTCGATACCTACAACGATATCGCCTTTCTGCCAGTCTACTACGCGACCGTCTTTATCAGTTACAGTAGTGAAGACGATAGCATCCATGTTGGTTGAACTACCGCTGAGTTCTACGTTGTAAGTATAGAAGTATCCTACCAACCAAGTAGGATTGAGGATTGCCTTGAGAGATTTGGTGAGAACTGTATTGCCCTGGTTGAGAACCTCGATATCGAACGTGAAGTAAACCTTATTGTCCTCGTCAAGAGATGCTGTAGCGTCACCCTGATAACCCCAAGGAATTACGAAGCCGATCTCAGAGTCTACATAAACCTGATTACCTTTATTATCAACCTCATTCTTAACACTAAGGAATGAAGAAGTCTGATTACCATCTGCGTCACGTATAGCTGTAGCAAGGTTGATATAGGGCATATCAACGATATCTCCGGTCTTGGTGCGCTTAACTTCCTGCCAGCCGCTTACGGGGTGATAGTTACCGATGTTGCGGATGTTCTGGATAGCGACATTCTTGATAATTACCTCATACTCCTCGGGGAATTTGCTGGTGAAGCGAGCGTTCACCTTGGAGAGGATGTGGTTAAACTGTAATGCCACATGAGCATTGCCGCTCTCCAAAGCCTCGATACCGGCATAGTCGCTGCCACCTACGTTAGAAGCGTAGATAAGGTCGTGCTGATGCGTATGATCACAAAGATAGTTGTTGATGATAAGTACACGCTCGGCAGCAGACAGCTTCTCTTTATTATCCATGTTGAGAGTGAAAGTACCGTAGTAAGAGCTGAGTTTCTCCTTGTTACCGCAGTTGTAGGCATAGAAGTAATACTTATTGCCTTTGAGCCAGTAACGTAACTCAATGTTTTCATCGGCATTTGCATAAATCCAATCACTGTCATGACGTTTTACGAGAACATCATCAAAGATCTCATAAGCTTTGTAGGGGTCAGAGGGTGTTACATAAAAACCAAACACGTTGAACTGACTGAGGCTACCGGCGGAGATGTCCTCAACACGATCTGCACGAGTGGGCTTTTTAACCACGTTTTCGAAACTGATGACATTACGATCCTTTGTAATGTCTTCTACCACGTTTTCAGAAGTACACGCCGACAGAACGAGCGCACTTGCTGCGAAATAGAAATAATTTCTTTTCATGATTTGTTGATTAAATGATTGATTAATATATTGTTATTTATATTTCTTCTTTTTAATTATCAGACTGTAACTATTAAATTTAACAGAAAATTAATTTTAATAATTACTTGGTTTACGGCTAAGTGAAAGATGGAATATCTATCACATCGCCGTCATCATCCCAATCCGTAACTTCTACATCAAACGTTGAGTCATCTTCCTCGGGATCATCCTCAATACGGATGCCGCTGATGTTGATTACACCACCTCGGGGTTGAGCCTTCATCTGGTCAGTGACATCGTAGTCAAACACCACCGTCTTGCCATTTTTCAGTTTCAACTCAAGGTTGAGGGTATATTTGTTTTCGGTCGATTTTGCCGTCTTCTTGCTATAATAAACATCGGGGAATCCCGGGATGCCGAACGAGCGCACATGTGATACGCACCCGGCAGTCTGTATGTCACAGTCAAAGAGGATGATAGAGGTCTCCTCAGAGGTTACTCCTGTGCGTAGATATACTGCCTCCGCCATGCCTCCGATGGCTCCTCGTGCCAATGCCACACGGTGTATACCATACTCAAATACAAAATTCAGAACGTATGTATATACCAACGGTTTCATGCTTACCGACATCTCGTGGATGTCATGGTTGTCAAGACCGGGAACATTCTCGACAAATGCAGCATAGAGAATATCGGGTGGGTTGGTGGTACGCGAGTCCTGATAGGCTTCGTACATGGCACTCAGCGACGAACCGGCACGCGAGCGAGAGGTCGCAGACGCGCGGGCATCATCTAATGAAGCCACATCCGAGAGGATGATATACTCAGTATCGCCGTTATAGAGAAGCATGGAGCCGGATGCTCCCTGCTCAACGATATATCGCTTGCCGTCTGGAGTAAGGAAGCTCTCTGAGTGGCGTCCGTCATCATAGTAGTTCACCATGTTCACCCACTCGGGCATGCCGGGACGGAGTTCGTCGTATTCCTTACCGTAACGGTTTGCATCCCAATTGGCAAGATGATGATGACCGTAGTCGCGTTCCCACTCCTGTTCCCAGAGGAACTTGATATCCATCACGGGGTAATGGTCATAACACAACTCCTGTCGGCATGAGGTCAGCATGGGGAGCAGGGCAACCAACGCAGCTATTATGTAAAGTCCTTTCCTCTTCATAAGCTGCTGATTTTTAAGGGTTGTGCCTTGCGATTGCCGAAATGCCACCCGATTGCGAACTTCAGTTTCAAAGGACCGAAGAAATGCAGGTCCTTGGTACGCTGATAAACATGGTGTCCCTCGATGGGCTTATATTCCTTGTAGCGGGTAAAGAGGTATCCGGCACCGAGTTCGGCTTCGAGCGACAGATGTCTTCCGATCATCCACATATATCCGCCGGTGACACCCGCCATGATGCCGTAACCATACTTACCGTTGTCATGACGGAGGAAGTCGTAATAACCGGCACCTCCGAGGATACCGGCGTACACCCCGTGACGAGGAGAGTTGAGCCTGAACCAGTAGCGACCCTCGGCATCAAAAACTACTAAGCGGTAACTCTTATTCTTCTTATAGCTACCCCACCATGCTACATCACTGCTGACAGCCACAGACCAATGACGGTTGATATACCACTCCAATTCAGCATTGGGGAGCAGGATGCCATAGTATAATAAGTTTGTTTTGAGCGCAAACAATGATGAGTAGAAATCCCTCTCATACTTCGCCGAGTCATCGAGTGTACCGGCGAGAGAATCAACGATACCGGTTTCCGAGAAATCAGTTCCGGATTTGATTATGCCGGTTTCGTCGGGGGATATAGAGTCAGAGGATAAAGATTCGGAATATTCCGTGCTATCGGTACTTTCAATAATTTCCACACCATTATCGGTGAGCGCAGCATCTGATTTCAACTCAGTTTCAATAGTTTCTACAGACTGCTCCACATCGGCGGGAGCACTCACGGTCAGGGCAATAGCCACTGCGTTTCGCACCTCGGGGAAGAGATGCTGCAACATCCATTTATAGGGACGACCGCCGGCAAGATCCATCAGTTTCTTCTTGCGACCACTGATGATTTTACCTTGGGCATCAAAGATATAAACGGGTGTGTTTTCCAATATGTCAATAATACGTTCCTTATAGGGTACACCCGGTGTAATGGTAACTAAACGTCGTAATTCATCCCAACCGATACCGCCGTCACAGCGCTCGATAAGGTCAGGATTTACACCCGCATGAGCGGCTATATATTCAGCGATGGTTGCACAACGATTTTTTGCCAACCTCTGGTTGATCGGACCCGGTCCGTCGGGAGAGGCGTAGCCGGAGACGGTAATACCCTCGAACTCACCCCTTGTTACGGCATCACGTACCTTCCTGATGAAGTCATCCATAACCTCACGGTTATTGCCCAGTGAGGGTTCATAGTTGCTATGACCCACACGGAAGCGCACATTGACAGAGTCGGTTCTGTTAAAACCGAACGCCGTAAATGCAATCGTAACCGAAAGTATAAATGATAGAAATCTCATGATGGTAGGACCCTAAGGTTTTACACCGATAAATGTTAGGGTAAGATTGATAAAATTTGTAAAAGAAATAGATGATACACTGTCTTGAGTTGTACCATCTATAACGCAAATATAGTGCAAATATTTCTATTTGTCAAAAAAATATAAATGAATATCGGTGAAAGTTCGTATCAAATAGGATTAACAAATATTTAATAATTCTTAAAGTATATGAACAATCATGTTTCCCTACAATGATTTGTAAATTAAATAATTACAAATCAATTGCAGGGAGTTGAGCATTTGAAAAATTTAACAATAGTTAAAAATCAATCACAGGCCCAGAAGGTCGAAAAAGCCTGGACACAATAGAGATAATCGAGTACGCCGCCGGTTTCGCGTGCCGAGTGCATTGCCCAGATGGGGTTGCCCATATCCACACCTTCGATGTCGATCTGCGAAGTGGCGATATTGCCCAACGTCGAACCGCCGGCAACGTCCGAGTGATTGACAAAATATTGGACGGGTACACCGGCCTTGTCGCAAATAAGGCGGAAGCGGGCGGCGCCGACACCGTCGGTCATGTACTTGCAGTTGGCATTGATCTTGAGAGCCGGACCATGGTTAATGAGCGCATGATTGGTCGGGTCGTACTTGGCGTTGTAATTGGGATGCCATGCGTGGGCACCGTCCGCCGAAATCATGAACGAACGCGATAAGGCGCGGAAGAAATCCTCGGTGACATTAACGGTACTCTCCCTTTTAGAAACATAACTGTCGGTCTCGTCGGCGGGATAATCAGTGGCGACAATACGCTCCATGATATTGCGAAGCACAGGTGATGCGCCACCCTGTTTGGTACCCGATCCGGTCTCTTCGTTGTCAAAGAGAGCCATGATGCGGGTAGGATTAACTTCATGCTCGGATGCTTCAATAAAAGCCTCCAATGATGCAAAGACCATGCTGAGGTCGTCGATACGACCTGACTGCAGCAACTCGTAATGAGCACCCGTCAGCGATGCAACCTCATCCGGATAAAGACACAGTTCGTAATCTATGATTGAATCCGTTTCCGGGTCAAATGAGAGATCATTATGTGCTGTGAGTTCGTCGGCTATCATTTTTTTGATGATACCCCCGTACTCCTTGGCATCCTCAAGTTCCTCTTTGGTGAACTGACCCACTACCGGAATCATGTCACGCTGTACCGATAGTGGATTACCCTCGTTTACGGCGCGGTTGAAGTGGATGGCAAGATGAGGTATTGTAGCAACGGGACGCTTGAAGTCGATAGCGTATTCCCGGAAGGAGTATTCACCCTTCTTGCCGACGAGGACACGGCCGGAGATAGAGAGCGGGCGGTCAAACCAAGTGTACATGATGCCACCGCCATATTTCTCGACATTGAGGCTTACCAATCCACCCTCGGTTACCATCTCGCAGTTGGGCTTGAGCTTGAAGCAAGGGGAGTCGGTGTGCGAGGCAATGATATTGAAGCCGGCATCGGCAGGATTCTTCTTACCCATGATGAAGGCAAACAGAGCACTGCCGTTCTTGATGACGTAGTATTTGCCACCCGGTTTGAGATCCCATCGGTCGGCGGGGTCAAGACGGGTGAAACCGTTGGCATCGAGTTCGGCGGAGACACGTTTCACCGCCATGAAGTTACAGGTAGACTCAGTGAGACGGTCAATGAGCCTTTCTATCTTGGAGAAATCAATATTGTCGATCTGCATATTGGATATTTTATTTAAAGCGGATATAATTGAGCGCACGCATGACGTTGCAGAGGGTCTGCGACCAGTAGGCGACAAAATTGTCACGACATTCTCGGTAAGCGCCGACCAAACTTTCACCCTGTGACTCGCGGACGATATTGACGAAATTATACAGCGCCTGGAAAATGTCAGCCAATCCCTCGGATATTGATGCACCGATAGGTGTGTCGCTATATTTCATGTCCTCCTCAAAAGTCTCAAGATAAGTGTCTTCGGGACCCAATATCGCCTCCACGTCACGACGGATGCTGTCGTAATAATCCTCGGTAATATATGAGGGGAAATACTCCTCATCCTCAAGAGGGTCTTCGGCTTCGGGTTGAAGGTCGGAGAACTCCCAGTATAGACGGGGAAGATAATTGAGTATCTCGGCTACAAAATCATCCTTTTCGGCTTCACGGGCGTTTTCGAGCGCGACGCAATAATCAGTGGCGAGAGCCACGACGGTTACCAGTCTGTTTTTTAATGTATCTTCCATAATATCAATAAGATAATGTTTTTGACTTTATTAATAAACTGATTTTAATTTGAGGTAAAGTTATAATTGCCTTATAAGTATTTATTTTACCTCGTATAAGTTATTTAGTTTGATATAATCTAAAACCTCAGGGGGGAGGAAAAAGGTCATATCATGGGTCTTTATATTGTCGCGCACAAAAGTGCTGCTCATCAAGATCTGAGGTGCTTCGTCGAGCAGTCTTACACCTTCCGGCAAGTCACCCGCCACTGTATAGCCGGGACGGGGATAGATGGTGACACAAAATTCCCGGATTATCTTATCCGCGTTCCTCCACTTGTTGAAGATTTCCCAGTTGTCCGATCCGATTATGAGGGAGAAGGAATGTTCGGGATAACGCTCACGAAGGGCGCAGAGGGTATCGTATGTATAAGAGGGATAAGGGCCGTTGAGTTCGAAGTCGGAGGCGACAACGCCGTCGATTTTGTCTGCCACAAGGCGTGCCATTTCGAGACGTTGCGTTTCGTCGGCAGTCGTGTCATCCTTTTTGAGGGGATTGCGACGGCTGACCATCAGCCACACTTCGTCAAATCCACCCCATTGGCGGATATAGGACGCGACCATGGCGTGACCGGTATGGATAGGATCAAAACTTCCTCCGAAAACTGCAACCTTCATCAATTACTATTCTGCTATTTCTCAGCACTAAATACTTCAAACTAAATACTTAACACTAATACTTAACACTAAAAACTAAAAACTAAACACTATACACTTCTCAAGAAATAAAATCCTTTATATGATTACATAGCTCGTCAGAAGCGCTGTCGAGGTCATCATTCACGATAGAGCAGTCAAACTGAGGCGCGAATGAAATCTCATGTTTGGCTTTGCCTAATCGTTTGGCGATGGATTCCTCGGTATCGGTGCATCGACCGCGCAGGCGCTGCTCAAGTATCTCAAGCGACGGAGGGAGGATAAAGACCGACAGAGCATGTTTGCCATAACGCTTCTTGATATTAAGGGCACCCTCCACATCGACATCCATGATGAGATTCCTTCCCGACTCGGTGACGCGTTTCACCTCCGATTCGAGTGTGCCGTAGCAAGTACCGGAATACACCTCAGCCCATTCGACGAACTCACCGGCGTCGACCTTGGCTTTAAATTCCTCGGGCGAAAGGAAGTAATATTCCACACCATCCTGTTCGGTGCCGCGCGGTGCTCGGCTGGTAGCCGATACCGAAAATCCCAAATTGAGCGAAGGATGATCGATAAGTTTGCGTATCAGAGTCGATTTGCCGGCTCCCGACGGTGCCGTAAGTATTATAATCTTACCAGTTGTCATAGTATTGAACCAAATAAGGAGTTCTTTTTAAGGAGTCCGTTTATAGAACGTTCAGGACCTGCTCTTTGATTTGCTCAAGTTCATCTTTCATGCGGACCACAATCTTCTGCATCTCCGCCTCATTGGATTTTGAGCCGAGAGTGTTTATCTCGCGTCCCATCTCCTGAGCGATAAATCCCAACTTCTTGCCCACAGATTTGATACCCTCCTTGCGCTCGGCTCCATCCATGGTTTCGCGGAAATAGTTTATATGAGCCGCAAGACGGGTTTTCTCCTCGGTCACGTCAAGTTTCTCGATGTAGAAGATAAGCTCCTGCTCCAGTCGCCCTTTGTCGTACTCTATACCGCTGAGTTTTTCGAGTTGGTCTACAAGGCGCTCCTTGATACGAACCACCCGCGAGTTCTCGAAAGGCTCAACCTCTGCTAAAAGTGCGGCGATGTTATCGAGTTTGCAACAGAAGAATGTGTATAGTTTGGCGCCCTCCTGAGAGCGGAATGCCTCAATACCGGTAAGAGCTTCATTGAGAGCGTTAAAGAAGGCTTCCTTATCACCGGCATCGAGATTATGGACTTCAGTCTTCATGACATCGGGCATGCGCAGGAGAAGCGTATACCAGTCATTGCCGTGGGGTTTGTCTATTCCGATGGCATCAGCCATATTCTCCAATTGTTTCTTGTAGGCAGCCATGACCTCAAGATTGATCTGTGCCGGTGCATCGACTACCGTCTGCTCCACGCTGACAGCCATCTCGACCTTACCGCGCTCCATGACCGCAGCCATACGGTTGCGCGCCTCTACCTCAAGTTCGCGGAAGAGAGGCGGCACGCGCATCGACAGGTCGAACTGCTTACTGTTAAGCGATTTTATTTCTATCGTTATGATTTTGCCCGGAGCGGCCACGCGACCGCGTCCGAAGCCCGTCATTGATTGTATCATTAGTTCTGCGTATTTATCAATATTTGATAGGTAAGATTATTAACCAATATTTGATAAAAATGTATTTATCAATATTTGATTTCAGACCATGCGGGAGGTTCGACGCCCATGAGGTGACGAACGAAGAAGTCGTAACGCTTGTGCTGACCGAACGCCCCTCCGAGGGTATGTCGTTCGCCGGGGAGTACCACCAACTCAAAGTCCTTGTTAGCCTTGATGAGCGCATTGGCAACCTGCATGGTCGAGGCAGGATCTACGTTGTCATCGAGTTCTCCGACAACAAGCATCAGCGGACGGCTTAGCAAGTGGGCGTTCTCCACATTTGATGCCTCGATATAAGACTCGTCGATGGGGTAGCCGAGCCATTGCTCGTTCCACCATATCTTGTCCATACGGTTATCATGGCAACCGCAGGCGGAGTAAGCTGCCTTGTAGAACTCCGGATGATGCAGTACGGCGGTAGTAGACTCCTGACCGCCGGCGGAGGCACCGAAGATACCCACCTTATCAATATCCATGTAGGGATATTTCTCGGCTGCGTGTTTGATCCATGCGATATGGTCGGGGAGACCTGCGTCCACGAGATTCTTGTAGCAGATATTCTCAAACTCGCGGGAGCGGAACGAAGTACCCATACCGTCGACCATCACGACGATGAAACCGAGTTCGGCGAGCGCCGACATATTGTTGTTAAAGGGTATAAAACTTTTAGGTACGTACTGGTCGCCCGGTCCCTGGTAGATATATTCGATTATCGGATATTTACGAGAGGGGTCGAAGTTGGTCGGACGGTATATAAGACCATACATCAGCGTCTCGCCGTCACGACCGGGAGCGGCGAACTGTTCGGGAGCCTCCCAACCCTCGGCAAGGAGAGCCGAGATGTCAGCCTTGACAAGCGTCGCCAACTCCTTACCGTCGATAGCACTGCGTATCACAGTCACCGGTGCCGTCGAGGGAGTGGAGTAGGTATCGGCAAGATACTTGTAGTCAGGCGAGAAAGTAGCGCGATGAGTTCCCGGTGCAGGTGTGAGGTCAGTCAGACCGGTACCGTCGAAGTTGATGGAGTAGTAACGGATATAATAGGGATCCTCCTCGGGATTCATACCGTTGGCAGTGAAATAGATCTTACGGTTCTGTTCGTCGACATTCACTACACGACGAACGTACCACGGACCCGAAGTAATCTGGAACGGTTCGGCGGGGTTCTGACGGTCGTAAAGGTATAAATGGTTATAGTTATCGCGTTCGCTGCTCCAGATGATATATCTTCCATCGCCAAGGTAGTTACGGTAGATGCGGGAGTAGTTCACATACTTGGGATGTGACTCCTCGATAATCGGAGAAACTTCGCCGGTTGTGGCAGACAGTTCGAGGACGCGGTAGTTTTTATGACCGCGCTCGTTGTACTCGAAGGTGATGCCTGAGTTATCGCTGTTCCATATCGGTCCGTAAAGGTCATACTGCGAGGCGAAGAGGGAATTATCGGGGATGATAACCTCACCGGCATCAACCTTGACGATTACGGGAGTCTTGGAGCGCAACGCATCACCCGGTTTGGCATATTCCTGAGTGTGCAGGATAGGCTGGAGGCTGTTCTTGGGACTCGATTCGACGTAATGCACGTAACGTTTCTCAACCGGCATGATGCGGTTTGAGGTAACCATAGTTCCGTCAGGTGACCACTGGATATATGCTGAGTAATAACGGTTTGGCGAACCGTCGAAAGTCATCTGTTTCTCGACATTACCGGCGTAAGTGCGTACCCATATATTACCGTCCTTGATGAAGGCTTCGCGGGTGCCGTCGGGTGAAACCACAGCCTCAGCCTCGCGCTCCTCATCGACAACCATCCAATGAGGACCCGGTTTATACGGTTCGACCGCTCCTTTATCTACCAACGGCTGTTTACCCTTGGGCGAATATTCGTAATTTTTGCCGTTATATTCAAAATTGAACACATCACCCTTTTCATTCACCCTCAGATTGCGTAGACCTAAATTGGAAGCCGATGCCTCAGTGGCTGAGGCTTTTGAGAGAAGGGTCGCCAACTTACCGGCGTCAAACAACGGTTTATTTTTCTTTGTAGCGACATTATACAGGAGATACTTCTTGCCGTTGTCAGTCTGCTCGGTCCACCAGAAAGAGTTGTCTGATACCCAGTGAATATCAGGGCTAAGGTTCTTTACCTTTGAAGCCGAGTATTTGGCAGGAAGTGCGTACGCGCGGTTATAATCTTCGAGAGTGCCCTGCGCATTGGCTATTGTCACAACATTGGCAGCCGTAAAGAGTATGCCTGCAATGGTTGATAAATATTTTAGTTTCACGATATAGTTTAGTAAGGTGGAGTTATAAAGTTGAAAATTATATATTATTTAAGTGCCTCAACCTCCTCGGTAGTGAGAGGAATCTTTTTGCCGAGGCGACGTGCACCGTCAGCGGTGATGAGATAGTCCTCCTCGTTACGGATACCGCCGAAATCGCGCCATTTCTCCAATTCATCATAGTTGATGAAGTCGGTGAAAAGATTCTGTCCTTTCCAGAGATCAATCAGTTCGGGGATGAAATACACACCCGGTTCGATGGTCAGCACAAATCCCTCCTCAAGGGGTCTGCCCAGACGCAACGACTTGCGACCGAACTGAGTGCTCTTAGGTTTGCCGTTGTAGCCGACATAGACTTCGCCAAGGTTCTCCATGTCATGGACATCGAGACCCATCATGTGACCTAACCCGCACTGGAAGAACATGGCATGGGCACCGGCGGCAACCGCCTCCGCCGGGTCACCTTTCATGATACCCAAGTCTTTGAGCCTGCTGCAGATGATTTCGGAAGCATGGTCATATACCTTGACAAAATCGACACCCGGGCGAAGCATCTCCACTGCACCCAAATGGGCGGCAACCTGAATATCATAAATGGCTTTCTGGCGGTCGGTGAATTTAGGCGATGCGCAGATAGTCGAAGACATATCGCCGGCATAACCCATCGGAGTCTCGGCACCGGCATCTATGAGGACCATGTCACCCTCCTTGATGAGATTGCCATGATAATGGTTGTGGAGCGTCTGTCCGTTGATAGTGCAGATAGTGGGGAAGGAGAGAGCGCAGTTATTGCGCGCCGCAACCTCCTGAATGATAGCTGCCAACTCATATTCGTGCATACCGGGTTTGAGACGCTTCATAGACTCGATGTGCATATCGGCGGTAACATTACAAGCCTTTTCAATTTCTACGATTTCCTCGGCGCTCTTATGGTTGCGCATATCGGCGATGGCATATATCATCGGCACTGACGCCTCGATTTGACCGGGATTGATGTCAAGTAATCTGCAGAGTTCCAAAGTGTGGTCCGCACGGTAGGGAGGTAGGTAATGAATCTTGCTTTTCTTGGAAGCAGCATTCAGATACTCCTTGAGTTCGGCGGAGGGTCTTACATCCGACACACCTATGCTGTAGGCCTTCTCATGAAGGGTTGGCTGCTGACCCATCCATACTATCTGGTCGATGGTCAATTCGTCGCCGAAGATTATCTCGCGGTCATTGTCAATGTCTATAATGGCATTGAGACCGGCATACGGCAAACCGAAATAGTATAGGAACGAAGAGTCCTGGCGGAAAGGATAAGTATTGTCGGCATAATTGCATCCGACCTCATTGTTGCCTAAAAAAAGCAAAACGCCGCTGCCGACTCTCTTTTTCAAGTCGGCGCGGCGGTTTATATAAGTTTCCTTTGAAAACATTTTCTATTGATTATCAGTAATTAGCATACCTGCCGATTAAGTAACTATAAAGAATTAATGAAATCTCATTAATAGCTTATCAAATTTCATTAATAACTTATCAATTTTTATTAGCTACTCATCAACGGTTGGCATACATATCTTCGTAATATTTTTCGTAAGCACCCGAAGTGATGTTGTCCATCCATTCCTGATTCTCGAGGTACCATTTTACAGTCTTCTCGATACCCTCCTCAAATTGCAGAGAGGGTTCCCACCCGAGTTCACTCTGAAGTTTGCGCGAGTCGATAGCATAACGTAAATCGTGACCGGCGCGATCGGTTACGTATGTGATGAGGTGATCCGAATGACCTTCGGGATTGCCCAAGAGTTTGTCGACAGTCTTGATGATCACGCGGATGAGATCAATGTTTTTCCACTCATTGAAACCGCCGATGTTATAAGTGTCGGCAACCTTTCCCTTGTGGAAAATCAGGTCGATGGCACGCGCATGATCCTCGACAAAGAGCCAGTCGCGTACGTTCTCACCCTTGCCATAAACCGGCAGCGGCTTGCCGTGACGGATATTGTTGATAAAGAGGGGTATCAACTTCTCGGGGAACTGATAGGGACCGTAGTTGTTAGAGCAATTGGTAACCAATGTCGGCATACCGTACGTGTCGTGATATGCGCGTACGAAATGGTCTGACGAAGCCTTGGATGCAGAGTAGGGAGAGTGCGGATTATAGTGAGTTGTCTCCACGAAGAACTCTTCGCCGAACGCCTTATGAGACTCTGCCGATGCCTTGGTAGAGAAAGGAGAGGGGTATCCCTCGGGACGGGTCAGTTCGAGGGCACCGTAAACCTCATCGGTCGAGATATGATAGAAGAGCTTACCCTCATATTTGTCGGGCAGTGACTCCCAATATTCCTTGGCAGCCTGAAGCAATGCCAAGGTTCCCATGACATTGGTGCGTGCAAAAGTAAAGGGATCCTTGATGGAGCGGTCCACGTGGCTTTCGGCTGCCAAATGGATAATGCCGTCGATCTTGTGATCACGTATCACGCGACGCATCTCATCAAGGTCAGAGATGTCCGCCTTGACGAAAGTATAATTGGGCTTATCCTCGATATCCTTGAGGTTAGCCAAGTTGCCGGCGTATGTGAGTTTGTCGAGATTGACGATATTATATTCGGGATACTTATTGACGAAAAGTCTGACTACGTGTGAGCCGATAAAGCCGGCACCACCGGTGATCAATATATTGCGTTTCATGTCGGGAATTTTAATTGTTATTATTAATTCGCTCAGTGCAAAGAGCTACCGAGTCGGTCCAATAGGGTATCTTGAGACCGAAAGTGTTCTTGAACTTAGTCTTGTCGAGTACCGAATAAGCCGGTCGAATCACCTTTGAGGGGAACTCATCTGAATGACAAGGCTGTATGTCGCAATCCTTGTTGCCGGCGACGCGGGCAATCTCTTTAGTGAAGTCATACCATGAGCATACTCCTTCGTTTGAGAAGTGATAGATACCCTCGTTGCCGTCGAGCTTACGATCGTCGATGATGGTGAAAATAGCATTGGCGAGGTCGCCGGCATAAGTAGGAGTACCTGCCTGATCAAACACCACATTAAGCGTCGGTTTGGTCGCCGTCAGGTTGAGCATAGTCTTCAGGAAATTCTTACCATACTCCGAGTAGAGCCATGCGGTACGTAAGATTATCGCCTTGACACCTGAGGCTGCAATCGCCTCCTCACCGTGAAGTTTGGTTCTGCCGTAAGCGCCGGTGGGGTTGATCGGCTCTTGCTCAGTCCGCGGAGTATTGCCCGTGGAGCCGCCGAAGACATAATCTGTCGAGACATGTATCAGCCAACCGTCGTTTGCCTTGACAGCATCCGCCAGATAGCCGACAGCCTCGGCATTCAATAATTCGGCGATTGCCTCGTTGTCCTCGGCAGCCTCTACATTGGTATAGGCTGCGCAATTGACGATGACATCAATCTTATTATCCTTGACAAACTTGCTTACCCCCTCCTTGTCGGTGATATCAAGTTCTGCGACGTCAGTAAATATGTAATTGTCTTTGGCGCCCTCTGATACGTTGCGCATCCAGTTACCCAACTGCCCGTTGGCACCTGTGACTAATATATTCATGAGTTTTCTATTTATTTTTCCGAAGGTGAATCAAAGTATTCAAACGGAGAATCGAAGTCCTTGAACAGCGGAGCCTTCATATCCTTTTCGGAGAGAATGGCCTTGGATGCATCAACCTCCCAGTCTATGCCGAGCGAGGAGTCGAGAATAGAGATTCCTCCGTCAGCCTGCGGTGCATAGTAGTTATCGCACTTATATTGGAAGACCGCCACATCCGAGAGGACTGCGAACCCGTGTGCAAAACCACGTGGGATGAAAAACTCGCGATGGTTATCTTCCGATAGTTCTACGGCTACATGCTTGCCGTAAGTCGGAGAACCCTTGCGAATATCCACGGCGACATCGAGAACTTTACCCTTGACGCAACGCACCAACTTGGCCTGTGCGTGAGGGGGAGCCTGAAAATGTAATCCGCGCATAACCCCGTAAGTGGAGCAGCTCTCGTTATCCTGAACGAAATCAACAGGAGTAACCTCGGCATCAAACACCTCTTTTGAATAGCTCTCGAAGAAATATCCGCGGGCATCCTCAAAAATGCGGGGTTCGATTATGACCGGACCCTCTATATCAGTTTTTATTACCTTCATATTCAATAGGAAGAATTAATAGAAAGTTACTTGTCGGCTTTCCTGCCGAAATCGTCGGCAACTTTCATCAGATATTGACCATACTGGTTCTTGAGCATCGGTTTGGCGAGGTCGATGAGGCGTTCGCGCGAGATCCATCCCTGATGATAGGCGATAGATTCCAGACACCCTATCTTGATACCCTGACGTTTTTCAAGAACCTCAACATATATCGAGGCTTCGGCAAGTGAGTCGTGAGTACCGGTGTCAAGCCATGCGAACCCTAACGGGAGAGTCTTAACCATGAGCTCGTTGTCTTTGAGGAACTCCTGATTGACGGTGGTAATCTCGAGTTCACCACGAGCCGAGGGCTTGATATTCTCCGCAACACTTACAACCTTGTTGGGATAGAAGTAGAGACCGACCACGGCATAATTGGATTTGGGATGAGCCGGTTTCTCCTCGATGGAGATGCAATTACCCTCACGGTCGAACTCAGCCACGCCGTAACGCTCGGGGTCATCGACCCAATATCCGAATACGGTAGCCTTGTTATCCTTTTCGGCAGTCGTCACGGCTTCGCGTAAGATTTGTGAGAAGCCGGCGCCCTGGAAGATGTTGTCACCCAAGACGAGACATACAGAGTCGTCGCCGATAAATTCCTTGCCGATGATAAAAGCCTGCGCCAAGCCGTCGGGGCTCGGTTGCTCGGCGTATGAGAATTTAACCCCATAGTCCGAACCGTCGCCCAAGAGGCGCTTGAAGCCGGGTAAGTCGGTCGGTGTCGATATTATAAGTATATCACGGATACCCGCTTTCATCAAAGTAGAAATCGGGTAATAAACCATAGGTTTATCATAAATGGGAAGCATCTGTTTGCTGACCCCTTTTGTGATAGGGTATAAACGGGTGCCTGATCCTCCGGCCAAAACTATACCTTTCATATCGTCATGGATTAAATTACTGCCGGACTCGAACCCTCCGGCACTATGGGTTTAAAACTGTTTACCGCCTTCACCACGCGATGAGCCTCCTCCTCGGTCATTACCTGCGACATCGGCAGCGACAGCTCGGTGGCATGTATCCGCTCGGTGACAGGAAACGAAAGATGATTCAACTCCCCATAACATTTCTGCTTGTGCGGGGGGATGGGGTAATGTATAAGAGTCATGATGCCCTGCTCCCTCAGATAAGATTGCAGTTCATCACGATAATTACAGAATATAGGGAAAATGTGATATACATTTTCCTCATCGGCATCTGCCGGTGCCGGCAGGGAGACAACCGGGTTATTGATACCCTCGCGGTAAATGCGGGCTATCGCGCGCCGATGGTCATTGTCGCGGTCGAGATAAGGCAGTTTGACACGTAAGGCAGCAGCCTGTATCTCATCCAGGCGTGAGTTGTAGCCACGGTAATCGAAGACGTATTTCTTCTCCGAACCGTAGTTTGCAAGCGTACGGACTATGGCTGCCAATTCGGCGTCAGATGTAGTCACTGCCCCGGCATCGCCTAATGCGCCCAAGTTTTTACCAGGGTAAAAACTGTGCCCTGCAGCATCACCGAGCGAGCCGGTGCGCTTGCCGTGCCATTGGCAACCGTGAGCCTGGGCATTGTCCTCGATGAGAAGCAAACCGTTATCCTTGCAGAAACGGGCGATAGCATCATTGTAAGCGCATCTGCCGTACAGATGTACGATCATCACCGCCCGAGTCTTGGGAGTAAGGACGCCCTCAAGATTTCGTGCATCTATCTGCAGAGTCCCCGGATCCGGCTCTACTAAAACCGGCACGAGTCCTACCTCCGAGATTGCCAAGATCGAGGCAACGTATGTATTCGCCGGAACGATTACCTCGTCACCCGGATTGAGCCTGCCCAACTCGATATAACCGCGCAGAATGAGAATCAAGGCTTCAAGACCGTTACCGCATCCTACAGCGTAGCCGGTACCGATATAAGAAGCATATTCCTCCTCAAACTTACGGTTTTCTTCACCCTGAAGATACCATCCCGAAGTCACTACACGACCCACGGCCTGCGAAAGTGCAGGTTCGTAGGCGGCATTTACTGCCTTGAGCGACAGAAACGGTATGTCGGGATTGTATTCAGGCATCTATTTTATGATATTCACAGAAAAAAGTACGTTAATCGACCGGAAATAGCCGGATCGAGACGAAATTACCTTCTCTTCTGTGCAAAAATAATAAAATCTTTGTAATCTCTTATATAATCGTCCTCCGAAAAAGAATGGGAGGTCAAAACTAAAGCTACGGCTCCCGACGAAAAATCGTTGATGGAGCACCATATCCCCGGTGTCACGTAGAGACCGGTATATGGAACGTTGAGGAGAAATGTCTGCTTTTCGACACCGTCGTCTATTGTTACCGTGAAGCTGCCGCTGACCGCTACGATGAACTGGTGATGCTCGATGTGGGCATGGCCACCACGTCCTTCGCCGGCGGGTACGTCATAGATATAGAAGACACGTCTGACATCAAATGGAAATGCGGAGTCATTGGCGACAACCGTCAGGTTGCCGCGGCGCTCGCTGTCATGCTTGGGCAGCTTTATGATACCGCAATCCTTTATTGAAGCCATGCTATATAATTATTTCTCGGGGCGTATTATGCCGGCGACTGAGTCATTATAATAATCATCGGGGTCGTATGGATCGGACGCCAAAACCAGAGCTACAGAGTTGGTGGAGAAATTCTCCATCACGCGCCAGACTCCCGCAGGGATATATAACCCTTGGTAGCACCTGTTAAGGACAAACCGACGGGTTCCCTCGCTGTCTTCGGTCACTACGTCGAAACTACCCGATAGCGCCACTATAAATTCGCGGTTATGGCGATAGGCGTGGCCGCCACGACTTTCACCGCCCGGTACGTCATATACCCAGTAGGTACGAGATATGGCAAAAGGAATCCGGGAGTAATCCTCGATAAACGACAGATTGCCCCTGTTGTCAAGAATGCGCGGGAGTTCGATGATGCGCGCCTTATCATCAGCGATTCCTTCAGTCTCCATCGGTTCAGTTTGTGGGTGTAACCGGCTTGATAGTGCCGTCGGCGTTAAACTCCATGTCATCAACGCACACCTCGCGGTAGATGCCGGGACGTCGTTCGTTAATGCGTTTGGGGTTGATGCGGTGATAGACAATCTTCCAATTATCAGAGCCGGGAATATTTATGACACTGTTATGCGCAGTGCCGTAAATCTCCTGCTCGGGCCGCTGCATGAGGATATTGGGATTCTCGGCAACGGTGATTTCACCTAACGGAGAAGTCATCGTACCGTAAGCCACATGATAATTAGGAGAGTTGGTGTCATCTACCGACCAGAGCATGTAATACTTGCCGTCGCGGTAGAACACATACGGAGCCTCACGATAAGCGTAGGTCTCAAGCGATCCACCCTGAGGAGTCATGACGGTTATGGTCTCGGGTTTGATGGAGAGAAGGTCATCATTCAGTTCGGCGCCGGCGAGATAGCCGTTACCCCAGTACAGGTAATATTTCCCCGATACCGGGTCTTGGAATACATCCACATCGATCTGCTGACCGTAACCTACCGGCGAGTCACTGACGATGGAGTGATCAAGGGCGGTGAAAGGACCTGTGGGGTAGTCGGCGACTGCCACACCTATCTCCTTGCGGTTTGTCAACGGATTGTGACCGGAGAAATAGAAGTAGTATTTATAACCGTCACCCTCTTTGCGCTCGATGATCGCAGGTGCCCACGCATTGCCGGTTGCCCAAGGCACCTGTGGTCCCTTGACATCAAGCATGATGCCGCAGTCGGTGAAATTCTGAAGATCCGGCGAACAGAAGACCCTGAAATATTCGCCACCCCATCCGGGCAAACCGTCGGTGGTTGAGTAGATATAGTACAAGCCTGTCTGCTCCGAATACATCACTTCCGGGTCGGCATGATAGTCGGGAAGCACCGGATTGGCAGCCTTCGCCGCCAAGCAGCCCCCGCACACCCCGGTATACAAAATCACACCCTTTATAAACGAATCAAAGTGTCTCATGATAGATATGTGTCTCATGACAGAAAAGTGTCTCATGATAGATATGTTAGTAAAAGTAGGCCGTAAGAATAAGTCTTTTAATCCACAGAATTATACGGCTTACATTCATTACGTCTTACTTAGCCACAAATATAATAATTTACCGTGTTCATACAAATATATTCCCGATAAAATTAAGATACGACCTTCAATATGATCCTTAATCAGGAATTTGAAGAGTTGCAGCTGAGCGGTGTTCAAATATACTCTGTTTTTTAACATAAGGAATTTGTAGGAATAAGAAAAATGTGCGTAATTTGTAAATGAACTTAGAACTAACTTTAAGGACTAAGTTAAAACTTATTTTTTAGGACTAATTAGAATATTAACTTTTAGGACGAACTTGAAAACTAACTTTATCATGATAAAACTTACGAAACGATTGGCCTTATATGCTGCGGTCTTGGCATTCGGCCTGTGCTCATGTGGAGAAAAAGATCCCGAAATTGATCCCAATAAACCCGGTACCGAGGTCCCCGATAATCAGGGTGGACAGGGTGATCAGAACGGGGATATTAACACCCCGGTTCCTACATTCCAGTGTGATGAGACTACAATCACCATCGACCCCACCAAACGTCGTCAGACTATGGAGGGTTTCGGTGCCTCCGACTGTTGGTTGGGTAATATAATAGGTAATTACTGGACATCCAACCGCAGTGAAATAGCTCAGGCACTCTTCTCTCAGGTAATCAAGAATCATCAGCCGCTCGGTATCGGTCTGTCAATGTGGCGAGTGAACCTCGGTGCGGGAACAGCCGAGATTGGAGCCGCGTCAGGCATACATGAAGACTCGGCAAATAACCGCGCGGAGTCTTACCTCTCATCCTCGGGTACTTATAACTGGAACAAATGTGCCGGTCAGCGATACTTCATGGACTACGCCCTCAAGGCAGGTTGCGAGAAGTTCGTCCTCTTCAGCAATTCACCGTTAGTGCAATATACCCGTAACGGTCAAGGCCGTTCCGATTCCGGAGGCTACGCCAACCTCAAGGAGGATTGCTACGATGATTTTGCCGAATATATGGCAGAGGTTGCGGCTCATTTCAGCGGTATGGGTTACAATATCTCACACATTTCACCGGTAAACGAGCCTCAGTATAACTGGGACGGTGATGGTCAGGAAGGTTCGGGATGGTACAACCGCGAGATTGCCCAGCTCACCCGCGAACTCTCGAAATCACTTACCAGTCGCGGACTGAGTACCCGCATCTTACTCTCCGAAGCAGCTGCATGGACAGACCTGACTTCGGGTTCGGCAACCGCTCGCGGCATGGTAGCCAAGGCATTCTTCGATCCCGCATCCACAAGCTACGTCGGTGACCTCCCCAATGTAGAGAAAGCGATGGCAGTACACAGCTACTGGACATTTGATAACTTCGCCGACATGCGCACCACCCGTTCCAAAGGAGCAGTAGAGTGTGACAAATACGGCATCATACCTTGGCAGACTGAATGGTCTATGCTTGACGCATGTCCGTCAGAATTGGGTGGTAACTATGATACTATTTCTGAGTTCGACATCGCCCTCTACATGTCAAAGGTTATCCACAATGACCTCACATCCGGCAACTGTGCCTCATGGTCATACTGGACTGCGATGTCGGTTGAGCGCTGGAGCCAGAAGAACCGTTTCGAGTTGATTAAGACTACACCTAACGGCGGACATTATGACAATAACTTCACCGCCGGCGGCACCGTCGAACTGACCGACAACTTATGGGTACTCGGTAACTACAGCCGTTTCGTCCGTCCCGGATACGTACGTATAACCACCAACAAAGAGATCTCCAAGGAATTCTTTGCGACATCCTATATTTCTCCCGATTCAAAGACACTTGTCGTCGTATGCAGCAATTACTATCGCAACAAGGGTATGAAGCTCAAGACAGATTTGAGTGCCTTTGGTAAGATCAAGGAAGTATATACCTATACTACCACTGCATCCAAGCATTTAAAGGAGGTACAGTTCAACCCCGGCGACCAGGTGTTTGTAGATCCCTACAGTATCACGACAGTGGTCTATACATTTGAGTAATAATCGGTAGGAGATTAAATGAAACGGAGAGTAGGATTAAAACTTATTGTTGCGACAGCCGTCACCGTCACGTGTAGCTACAGCACAGTGTTACATGCGGGCAACCCAACGGTATCGGATAATAAAATCAAGGAGGTCAGCTTTAACAAGGTTAAGGTAAACGACCCTTTCTGGGCACCGCGTATTGAAATCAACCGCACCGTCTCTATCCCCTCGGCATTCCGTGAGTGTGAGAAGAACGGACGTTTCGATAACTTTGCATTGGCTGCCGGACTCATCAAGGGAGAACATAAAGGAGACTTCTCGTTTGATGACACCGATCCATACAAGATTATCGAGGGTGCATCATACGCGTTGGCCTCACAATACGATCCCAAACTGGATGCATACCTTGACAGCGTCATCAACCTGATAGCATTAGCTCAGGAACCCGATGGGTACCTTACCACCTGTGTCACCAATAAATGCGAACGTCTATCGGGATGGTGGGGCAAGTCGCGCTGGGAGAAGATCAACAGTCACGAGCTTTATAACAGCGGTCATCTCTATGAGGCCGCTGTAGCTCATTATTTAGCTACCGGCAAACGAAGCCTCCTTGACGTGGCGATCAAGAATGCAGACCTTGTGTGTGAAGTGTTCGGCCCGGGCGATAATCAGAAACATGTTCCATCGGGTCACCCTATCATCGAAATGGCACTGTGCAAGCTCTATAAAGTGACCGGTGATAAGAAGTACCTTGACATGGCGCTCTATTTTGTCGAGGAAACCGGTCGGGGCACCGACGGTCATCGCCTCAATGCCTATTCGCAGGATCATAAGCCCATCTTGGAGCAGGAAGAGATTGTAGGTCACGCCGTACGTGCCGGTTATCTTTATTCGGGAGTCGCCGATGTCGCCGCCTTGACCGATAATCCTGAGTATGCAGAGGCAATCAAACGTATCTGGAACAATATGGCGACCAAGAAGCTCTATATCACCGGCGGTATCGGAAGCCGTGCACAGGGTGAAGGATTCGGTCCAGAATATGAGCTAAACAATCACACAGCCTATTGCGAAACATGTGCCGCCATTGCCAACGTATATTGGAATTACCGTATGTTCCTTGCCACGGGTAACGCCGATTATGTAGACGTCTACGAACGCGCCTTATATAACGGAGTACCCTCGGGAGTGTCGCTGAGCGGTGATAGATTCTTCTATGACAACCCCCTGCAGTCGATGGGTGACCACGAACGTGCCCCATGGTTCGGCTGTGCCTGCTGCCCAGGTAATGTGACACGTTTTGTCGCATCTGTGCCCGGTTATATCTATGCCACACAGGGTGATGATCTCTTTGTCAATCTTTATATCAGTTCTTCGACTCATGCGGACCTGAAGACTACAGGTATAACAGCAGTGACCCAAGAGTCGCAGATGCCATGGGGTGGCAAGACCGTAATCAACATTGATCCGGAGAAAAAGGGAAATATGCGCGTCAAGTTGCGTATCCCGTCATGGACACGCAGACAGCCGGTAGCCGGAGGACTGTACGCATTTACGGATGATGCGGACAACGAAATACTCGTAACGGTAAACGGTAAGAAAGTCGATGCGGTGATCGAGAACGGATACCTGACGATTGACCGAAAGTGGAAGAAGGGAGATCAAATTGAGATGGAGTTACCCATGTATCCACGAATGATTGAGGCACGTCCCGAAGTTATCGATGATCGCGGTCGTCGAGCCTTGCAGTACGGGCCGGTGGTATATTGCTTCGAGCAACCTGACAATGACACAGAGTTCCTGTTTAACGCTTACCTCCCCGAAGATTCCCAAATATCGTATAAGTTCGATGAAAATCTGTTGGGTGGTGTAGGCACTCTCGAATGCGAGGGATTTGCCAAAACCGATAAAGGATCGGAGAAGAAGCATCTTAAGGCGATCCCATATTGCGTTTGGAACAACCGCGGACCGGCACAGATGCTTGTATGGATACCGGAGAATGTAGAGACAGCAACAATCCAACCCAAGCCAACGCTTGCCTCACGCTCTAAAATGTACGTGGAACCGACACTTGCAAGTGAAGATACACCGGCAGCCACCTCCAACTTACAGTGGGGTTACGGTTATAATGACCAATGGGAGCCAACAAGCAGTTCGGACACGTCCAGACCATATCATTACTGGTGGTTGCGCAAGGGTACCACCGAAAATATATGCTACGAGTTCCCCGAACCCTCCGAGGTTTCGTCGGTGCAGGTTTACTGGCTGGACTTCGATCATTACGATGGTAATTTCCGCGTACCCGAATCGTGGCGACTCATGTATAAGGATGATAAAGGTTACTGGCGCGAGGTTACAGCGCGCAATGAGTACGGCACTGATAAAGACCGCTATAATCAGCTCTCGTTTGATCCGGTAATCACTACTGCCCTCAAGATTGAGGCACGATTGCAACCCGGAGAAAGTGGTGGTGTAATCGAGTGGAAAGTTGAATAAGACTGTTGAAATTTCCAAAGATGGAGCTTTCACTGATAAGCTTTCACAGTTGATCCTGCCCTAAGAGCTTTCACAGCTGATCTTTCACTAAATTCTTTCACAGCAAGCAATAAGACTCCAATATAAACTGCTATGAAATTAAATGTTATCGTGTATTCGTCTTCACTGCATGACGAGTCGCATGTTTCTGAGGCTCACGCCGAACTGTTGTCAAAACTCGGAGAGAAATTCGAGGTTACGGTGTATCCCCGCAGCAAACTCCTTGAGATTGACCGCAATGTCTATACAACGTTGCTGATCGCCACAGGAGGCGTCGAGAATCTCATCGTCGAGGACTACCACCGACTGCCGGCAATCACCACACTATTAGCGGACGGTCGTCACAACTCTTTGGCTGCCTCGCTTGAGATTTCAGCATGGCTCAGAAGCCGTAACCGTAACGTCGAGGTCGTACACGGTACACTTGATTATATGGCTGACAGACTCTATGATGTTGCGTCGCTAACGGAGCGCAGCGCTGCATTGCGCGGTTCGAGAATCGGTGTCATCGGCAAGCCCTCCGCATGGTTGATAGCCAGCGGCATCAATTACGCCGATGTCGCCCACAAATGGGGAGTGGAAGTTTTGGATATTCCGATTAATGAAGTAGTCGAGGAATTTGGTAAAGTCACCCCGGAGGAAGTCAAGGAACTTGCCGACGAATTTATCAAGAACGCCAAGGGGATGAAAGAGGCGACTGCCGAGGATGTTGTGGAGGCCACCCGTCTGTATAAGGCAATCCGGACAGTCGTAGAGCGTTATGACCTGAGTGCGTTTACAATCAGCTGTTTCCATCTCCTTGATATTACCCATACCACCGGCTGTCTTGCGTTGGCATTCCTCAACGATGCCGGAATACCGGCAGGTTGCGAGGGTGATATACCTACACTCTTTACGATGGTCGTTGCCAAGGTCATGACAGGTAAGCCGGGATTCATGGCAAATCCGTCAAGAGTTAATCCGGTGACGGGTGAGATAGTTTTTGCCCATTGTACCGTCGGACTGACACAGACCGAAGGTTATACCATCCGCAGTCATTTCGAGAGCAGCAGTGGTGTCGCAGTTCAGGGTATGATCAAGGAGGGTCCCGCAACCGTGTTGAAGATTGGTGGGGAGAAGCTCGACCAATTCTTTATCACCTCGGCTCAGTTGGAGGAGAACCTTGATGAACCCTTCCTCTGCCGCACGCAGATACGTATGCACATTGACAAAGATCCCGGGTATTTCCTTAAGAATCCGTTGGGGAACCATCATGTCATTTTGAGCGGAGATTATACCGAGGTCATCAAGCGTTTTCTTATTGATGCCCGTTGTCATGAGGTAAAATAAGAGGGCAGACCTGCTATATATACCAATATATTATAGACAATGTTAGTATGTTACCGAAAGATCCGATAATGCTTCTGAGTGTGATAAACACTAAACTGCGCGATGAGTATCCGTCGCTTGACGAACTATGTGAATCTCTTGACATAGACCGTGGTGAACTTGAGGTTAAACTTAAATCAGTAGGATTCGAGTATATCCCGGCTCAAAACCAGTTTAAATAAGAAAGATTATTTCCTCGCAACAATGTATATCGGATGATATGTGAGGGAATTTAT
>CAZAWP010000006.1:21983-32760 GCA_964488855.1 uncultured Sangeribacter sp. | reverse complement strand
TATACCGGTGAACGATGGGGTGAACAGTATCGCTTTATCCGTATGTCGCTCGAAGATACCCAGGTGGTTGAGATGCTTTTTGCCAATGAGGATTTTGATATAGTAATAAATCTGGCGGCTCAGGCGGGGGTGAGATATTCTATACAGAATCCCCGTGCCTATATTGAGAGCAACGTCGACGGGTTTATCAACATACTCGAAGGGTGCCGCCATAATAAAGTCAAACATTTGGTTTACGCATCGTCGAGTAGTGTTTACGGTCTCAATGGTAAGGTGCCATTTACAGAGCATCAGGGTATAGCACACCCGGTGAGTCTCTATGCGGCAACCAAGAAGAGTAACGAGCTTATGGCGCATGCGTATTCCAAGTTGTATGGGATACCTACCACCGGACTCCGGTTCTTTACCGTATATGGTCCCTGGGGTCGCCCGGATATGTCACCGTTCCTCTTTATAGATGCCATTATGAATGATAGACCTATCAAGGTCTTTAACAACGGCGATATGCTGCGCGATTTTACGTATATTGACGATATAGTCGAGGGGGTTTGCCGCATAATGGATGTAATACCTGAGGGTAACCCGGAATGGGATGACAGCAATCCTGACCCTGCTACATCACCTGCTCCTTACCGCATATATAATATCGGCAATCAGAAACCGACTAAACTTATGGATTATATCGCATGCATCGAAAAGGCATTAGGAAAGGAAGCAAAAAAGGAGTTCCTCCCGATGCAGCCGGGTGATGTCTACCAGACATACGCAGACTCCTCGGCGCTTGCAGAAGCGACCGGATTTACTCCCTCTACTGATTTACAGCAAGGCATTAATGAGACAGTAGAGTGGTTCCGGAATCAAGCGAAATTATAATAAGACATAAATAGCTTTAGGTGCTTTCATGATAAGTTGATTTGCTTCTTAGTTAGCATCTTAGAGTAGATAAGATATTAAATAAGTCAATTAACTCTTATAACCATAATAAGATGATTAACAGAATAAAAGGGGGGATACTGCGCAGACTTCGCAAGGTACTACGTGTTACTTTGCCTGAACGCACGTATCTTAGTATATACTATTATATGATGATGGGCAAAAAGCTTGATCTCGATAATCCGCGGACTATGAACGAGAAATTACAGTGGCTCAAGCTTTATAACCGTCATGATGACATGACTACTATGGTCGATAAGGTCAAGGTCAAGGATTATATTCGCACTAAAATAGATGATCCCGATCTGCATATTGTCAAGACATTGACGGTATGGGATAAACCTGAAGACATTGACTTGAGCAAACTCCCCGATTCGTTTATAATCAAGACCAATCACAGTGGTGGAAGCACCGGAGTTGCGCCTGTACCCGACAAGAGCAAGGCAAACCTTGGCGAGATCAGAGACAAAATGGCTCGATCGCTAAAGACCGATATATATAAGTCGATGGTAGAATGGCCTTATAAAAATGTGGAGCGTAAAATATTTGCAGAGGAATATTTAGGCGACGGTCCGACAGATTATAAATTCTATTGCTTCGACGGTGAGGTGGACAGTGTGCTCGTGTGTATAGAGCGTGCCACGGGACATCCTAAATTTTATTTCTTTGACCGTGAGTGGAACCTGCGTCGCTATAACAAGCGAGGGAAAGAGGCTCCGGCTGATTTTACCCTCCCGAAACCTGACGGGATGGACAAGATGTTTGAATTGGCAGCTAAGATCTCGAAGGGTATCCCTTATGCCAGAGTAGACTTCTACAACGTCAATGGCAAGATCTATTTTGGTGAAATTACTTTCTTCCCTGATTCCGGGTTTGATCGCAATCGTCTCCCCGAGAGTGACTTATATTTTGGCAATAAGATTAAGCTCCCGGCACCATCAGTAAAGTAAGTCACTGATGTAAATCACAGATGTAAAGTTTATTTCACAAAGAGTAAATCTGAGAATAAAGTAAGTCCGGCTCCTGTAGTACTCGGGAGTCGGACTTATAACATCTAATAGGACCGTAATCGGGGATTATGTAATTCGGGTTTAGAGGCTGTGGCGGAGGATGGTGAGGATGTCGTCGCGGGTGAGGGTGCGGTAGCCGCTGTCGAGGATGACGGTCGCATCGGCAATGCCGTCAAGCATGTCGGGGGTCACGCCGAGTGACGAAATCTCGGTGGCTGCGCCAATCTCCTTGATCCAGGCTGCGAGGGCATCGATTCCTTCTGTCGCCAACTGTTCCTCGCTCTTGCCCTCGGCGGGTATCTCCCAAACTACGCGCGCAAAGCGTGCGAAGCGGTGGATGGCATTCTGCATTATATAACGATAGTATGCTACCGATATTCCCGACAGGGTCATGCCGTGGGTTGCTCCGGTATATGCTCCTATGGCATGTCCGATCATGTGTACCATCCAGTCTTCGGGCTTGCCCTCAGCGATGAGGGTGTTGAGCGCCCATGTCGAGGTCCACATGATGTTGGAACGTGCTTCGTAATTCTCGGGATCTTTCACTGCCACACGGCTTGAGGCAATGAGTGAACGCATCAGCCCCTCTGCGAGATAGTCTGAGGTGCTGTCATCGTCACCCGAGAAATACTGCTCCATGATATGGCTCATGCAGTCGAAGATACCGGCTATCATCTGACGCTTAGGGAGCGAGAAGGTATAGCGGGGATTCATGATGGCGAACTTGGGCATCACTTCCTCGCCGAATACTTTGCCGAGCTTCAATTTGGTGGCATGATTGGTGATTACCGAACCGCCGTTCATCTCCGAGCCGGTTCCCGCCATTGTCAGGACCGCACCGACAGGGATGATTCTTTCACCGGGTTTGGGATCGTCTTGCTTTACCCAGAAACGTTCCCATGCGTCTCCGTCATACCATGCAGAAACACTCACACCCTTGGAATAATCTATCGTCGAACCGCCGCCGACGGCAAGTATGAAATTCACATTGTTTTCACGTGCCACCTTGCGACCTTCGTTAAGTTTATCAACGGTAGGGTTAGGCATTACGCCGGGGAGCTCAACGACCTCCTTACCGGTGTTGCGCAGAGCAGTCATTACATCGTCATAGACGCCGTTTCTTTTGATAGAACCGCCGCCGTAGGTCAGCAATACTTTCTTTCCATAATTTCTGAGTGCCTCTTCGAGACTCTTTACAGAATCATCCCCGAAATATATTTTCGTGGGATTTGAATAAACAAAATTTCCTAACATCTTTATATATGATTTGTATTATATCGTAGTTTATAAGCCCCATAAATCAAACCCGGATATTTGAGATGTCTAAGATTTAAACATCTCATTTGGGGAGTTGCTCAAGGAATGTCTTGAGCATCGTGTGCCAGGTGGGTCGCCATGTAAACCGTGAATTACCACACCAGCCGTGTCTGCCGGTAGGGAACAGTCCCATAGCGGTATAGACACCGTTGGCAATTAGGGTATTCGAATATCGTAGTGAATTTTCCACCGGGACGAGGTCATCGTCTATACTCACGAATATGATAGTCGGAGGAGTATTTGGCCCTACCTGCTTTTCTAAAGTATAACGCTTCACAAGCTCGTCAGTTTGATTTGTTCCCAATAAGTTGTCGCGAGAGCCCTGATGGGTCACTCCTTTCTCCATGGTGATTACAGGGTAAAAGAGAATGCAGAAGTCGGGACGTACTGCAGGTGAGGAAGCTAATGTAGACAACGATGCTGCCAAGTGACCCCCCGCTGAACTGCCGGCGACACCGATAGCGTTAGGATTGATGCCCCATTCGGCGGCGTGCTCGCGCATGATACGCATAGCCTGCTCGGCATCCGATAAGGGTATCTCATGATGTCCCATCGGCATACGGTATTTGAGGACGGCGAGGGTAATACCCATTGAGTTGAAATAGTCGGCATGGTCGGTGCCCTCGGGACCCATGGCGAGCGCTATGTAAGCACCGCCCGGACACATCACCACCGCCTGACCGTTAGGATTCTCGGCAGGGTAGACGGTCAATGTCGGCTGCGAAACACCGCGCAACATGTGGCGATCCCATTTCTCATCCTCGGGTTTAAGACCATTGGAAACCTGGGGTTCGTCGGGCCAGACCGGTATGACGATCGGCTCTACGGCATAAATATTAACTACAAAGAGTAAAGCTGTGAGAATAAAACTTAACTTTTTCATGATTAATTAGATATATTTTTGAAATCGGTTTTAAGAATGTAAATACAAGAAATAAGATGCTATGCCGGTAATATCCGGGGTCAGAGCACCAATTCCTTAAACAACCGTTCGAAAGTGTCATTGAGGATATCATCGGGGAGAGAGTCGGCACTTTCGGAGGTTGCGATGCCCGGGTGGGATGGTGATGTCTGGAGCATCGCACTCTTGGGCGCAACCAACCATCGGTAACACTCCTCGACCGGCGAGTCCTTAGCAGGCACATCGCGTCGCTCGAAAAGGGAGTATTGGCGCTGTAGTGCCGCAATATCAGCCCCCGGATAAAGAGCCTTGAGACGGTCACTGTCGAGATTCAGTTTGCACCGTATCCATTTGCGGCGTTTGCACATCATCAGCAGCCCGACATTGACAAACTCATGGCGGTCTATGCGCGGCACGTAGCGGATGATAGCGTATTCGTATAGTAAATTATCGGGAGCTGACATAACTTTATCAGGAGCTGACATTACTTTATCAGTGACAGGTATATTATGGGTAGCTGACATAATAAATTAATAAATAAGTGTTTGACAAATTATATCAGTTACCTAACATAGCCCGTTGGCGGATAGCCTCGCGGGTAAAAATCGCCGAGTCTGCCAGTCTGCCGGTGAGAAACCGACGATACACTTCCCTCCGCTCCGCAGGTGTTATATCGCTCTCCGGCTCTGTAAGCCATTCTTCGGGAATCTTGTCGACAATCTGCGAAAGAGTCCGCGGAGTAATAGCCTGACGCATCAGTTTGTCAGCTTCCTCTAAACGTGTGGCGTAGGGGAGGAGGGCATGCGTCTTGATATACGGAAACGGATCGCGTATAGCTTCCTCGACATCGCGCCACGAATGATGGAAATACAACGAAGCACCATGGTCGATTAACCATAATTCACCGTGCCAGTTCATCATATTTGGGTTTAGTCGGGTGCGATCTACGTTTGTCAGGAAGGCATCCAACCACACGATTTTTGAGGCAGTTAGAGGATCTATCTCATTCACCGCCGGGTCGAAAGTGGTCGAACCGTCGAGGAAATGTAACCCTAAGTTCAAACCCTCGGACTTACGCAGCAGATCCTGTATCTCCGGATCCGGTTCGGTGATGCCGAAAAGATGATCCAAGTCAAGCAGCACCACTTCCGGCACCTTGAATTTAAAGGCTTTTGCCACGAGACCACCGACGAGTTCGGCGATGAGGCTCTTCTTGCCATGACCGGCACCGGCGAGCTTGACGGCATAGCGGAAGCCGTCATCAGCTTCCCCCAAAGCCGGGAGCGAACCACCCTCCCGGAGTGGCACTATATAACGAGTGAGTTTCTGTTGTCGTAATTCCATAATATAAAAGATTTACGAAGGGATGCGGCGTCCTATGAAATATGAGATGTAGGAAGCAACAACAAAAGCGAGGACGTATGAATATGAATCAGTCATCTCAAGGGTGATGAAGATAGCCATAAGGGGAGCCTGGATAGTACCTGCCATCACGGCAGCCATACCGACGAGGGCGAAGTGAGTGGCAGGTATCATGGCGTTGAACCATAGATTCATAAGAGTTGCGAAGAGGAACCCCGCTAAAGCGCCTGCAAATAGGGTAGGAGCAAAGTCACCCGCACATCCACCGCCATGAGTGGCGGCAGCCACCAGACCTCCCTTGAGCAGCAGCGCTCCGACTATAATGACTATGACCTCAGTCTCGGCAGGCAAGATATGATGCTGCCAAAAACTGTAGTCAGTGATTCCTGTCGTGAAATTAGAGAGTAGATGACCAACCTCACCATAACCCTCACCATAGAGAATGGGGAATATAAATATCGAGACACCTGTAAAAAGGCCCGTTATCAGTATCTTTATCCACGGAGATTTGCGGTTATTCAGAAAGGTGACGGTATGATTCTTCATCCAGTTGTACCATAAGGAATAGCATCCGCAGAATATTCCTAACAGGAACACCCACATAAAGAGTTTGAAATCAAAGGCATCGGCAGCGAAGAAGTCAATGTCGAACTGAAATCCCGACAACGCCATGACAGTTCCGTATGAGATAAGGCAGGTACCGATGAGCAGAATTACGCTCCATGTTGTCACCGGGGCAGCCAATACCTCAAGGGCGAACAGAACGCCGCCGATCGGTGCCTTGAAGATGCCGGCGATACCCGCACCGGCACCGCACATCAGCAGAATCTTAATCCATTTGTCAGATAAACCGAACCATCTGCCGATATTGCTGCCGATGGCACCGCCTGTATAAGCTGACGGTCCCTCACCACCTGCCGAGGCACCAAAACCCAACGTCAGGCTACATGCCACTATCGAACCCCACATCAGTTTGGGGGCGAGTAGAATATTGTTATTGCGGAGATGAGCCTTCAGATCCCCCGTGCCTTTGGATACATTCGAGCGCAGGATATACCGCATGAAAACGTATGTCAGGAATATTCCGACAACCGGCAGCCAGATATAGCGTAGGTTGGGACCGTCAATCGAGATATGGATATATGCCAACTTGGTGATCCATTTGATAAAGATACGTATCACCTCCGTGCCGCAGCCGATGAGTACGCCGATAAGAATGACGGCAATTCCCAAGACACCGTTAATCGGAAGTTTGCGTAGATATTTGGCTATGCCAACCGCCCGGTCGTTAAAGTCTGTGTTTATGTTATTGTCAGATACAACTTTACTCTCTCCTTGCATAATAATAGGACGGGAAATTAAGTTATAGGTTATAAGGAATAGTGGATAAGTGAGACCTGTGGACTCATCTACACCTAAATACTTTTAAGTTATAGGTAATAAGGAATAGTGGATAAGTGAGACTTACGGACTCATATTCTACTCAATTTACAAAATTAATATGAAACGATTTAATTTCCTCAGAAAAAATACGAATAATGTAGAATATCGATTGGCGTCGCTGCTTGGGCGAGACCCGATCCGGTCACTTGCAATCCTTTTGATTCTTTTATGCGGTGTCAAAGGGAGTGCGTCAGCCGCGTATTATCCGTATGGTGATGAGTATGAGCCCTCAGCCGATGCAACGTTCAGCCCCGCCTTGATGCGCGTAAGCGGTGGTGAGGCAGCCATTGAGCAACTTAAATCGGAGGGTGTACGGGTACTCGGTGTGCGCGATGACCTCGTTTTGGCACTTATCCCTATTGCCGATGAGACAGGAGACAAATCAAATCTAAAAGGGCGTAACCGTCTCAAATCACGGTGTAAGGATATAGTGCGCATAGAACCCGGACGCAAAGTAGTACCGGCTATGGATGAAGCACGTGCATGGTTTGGCGCTGAGGATATTCATAACGGTGAATCACTTCTTACACCCTATACCGGGCGCGGCGTCGTCACCGGTATCTGTGACGTAGGTTTTGATCCGAATCATATTAATTTCAAAGATGCGCAGGGGAACTGCCGTGTAAAGTTGTTTACCGTGTATAATGAGGAAAATGGTGGTAGAAAGGTCTATACCACCGAAGAGGAGTTCCGCACTGTATTGACAGATGATCCCACGCAGTCACATGCCACCCATGTCTCGGGAATTATGGCAGGTTCATATAAAGGGAACGGTTATCATGGTGCCGCATACGAGTCGGATATCGTCTTCTCAGCTTCCCAATTGTCGGATGTGGGATTGCTGGCGGGTGTCGAGGATATTATAGCCTATGCCAAGAGTGTCGGCAAGCCGGCGGTAATCAACCTCTCGATGGGTAATTACGTCGGACCTCACGACGGTTCGTCACTTTTCTGTCAGTACCTCGACAAGTGCGCTGATGATGCTATAATATGTCTCTCCGCCGGTAATGCCGGTAACCAGACCAATTCACTTCCCCATACCTTCAAGAGCGATAACAGTAGAGTATCGGTGTCGCTATCCAACTATGCCTGGACCCAATATTATCTTTACGGCATGACCGATGTGTGGAGTCATGACGATCGACCGCTTCGTGCATCGGTGATGGTCAGTGACTCGCAGGAGGGTAAGATTGTGGCAGAATTCCCTATAGCCGATTTCAGTCAGACCGATGCATGGGTTATCGGCTCGGAGGGTTGCGAGGTTACACCCAATGCGAGTGCCGACGATAATGCCGCCTTCTCTCAGTATTTCACCGGCTGGCTTGCACTGCAGGGTGGTATCGACCCCGAGAACGGACGTTACCGTGTTTGGGCGGAGTACGATGCCAATACCTCGGTAACAAGTGCCAATGGACCGTGGGCACGCTATGTCATGATCCTTAATATTTACGGCGACAAGGATACACAGGCAGACATTTACGGAGACGGTCAGTATACGCGCCTTGTAGGATATAACGGCTCTCGCCCGGGGTCGACGATGTCATTCAGTGATCTCTCGACAGGATTCCGTACTGTAAGTGTCGGTATGTATAACAGCCGTCAGTTCACACCACTCCTCAACGGCACCATGGAGGCATGGGGCGACTATGGCAAACCCAACGTAAATTCGAGTTACGCCACCCTGCTCGACGGTAGAGTCATGCCCCTTACCGTAGCCCCAGGCAATCCCATCGTCTCATCATACAGTACACCGTGGGTGAATCACAATATCTCACGCCGCAACGAACTGGCAGCCGAGGCAATAGTAAACGGCAAATCTTATTACTGGAAAGCCGGCGGAGGCACTTCAATGTCATGTCCCTACGTAGCCGGTTTTATCGCTACATGGCTGGAGGCAGCCCCCCAACTGAAGATTGACGAAATACTCCGGATTATTGAAGAAAGCAATATAACCGGTACGGAATCAAAACGATTGCGTGCCGCCATGCCCGAGGATCATAACATCGATCCCGCCGAACCCCGTAACGGCAGAGGATGGTTTGACCCCTTGTCGGCACTTAAGAGTGTGCTTATCGCCACCTCAGTGCCGGTGACTGACGTGGCGATAAACAATGTACGCTTCACATACGATAACGGAGAACTCACCTTATGGAATCCGGGTGGTGTGGCAGCGGAGGTAATCATCTACACCCTTGACGGCAGAGTTGCCGAGCAGTTCACTACTGCTGAGGCTGTCTTGTCGCGCGATATGCGTCATCTTAATCCCGGGGTTTACGTATGTCGCTCGGGAGAGGCTGTGCTGAAGTTTGTCGTGCCCCGATCATGAGGTTGCGGATATAGGCAACCAATCCGAACGACTGACCTACTATCAGCACCGGGTCTTTGCGTATTATACCGTAAATTACGATTGACAGCGAGCCGATAAGGCTGAGCCACCAGAAAGTGGCGGGAAGCTGAGACTCACCTTGTCTCGAAGAGTACCACGCCTGGTATAGGAATCTCAAAGTAAATATCAGCTGACCGGCAGAGCCGAAAAGCAACAGCCATAGGGGAATCTCCGCATTCTGAAAGAACTTGTGGAAATTCTCCATGCCATTGAGAGCCGCCGCAATAATAGTGGCGACCGGCGTGAGCATCAGCAGGATTCTTACAACCGAGGGCATCTTCTTCCAGACACCTTTAAGTTTAAGGTTATAGATATAGACGTAGAAGCTCACGAACTGCCCGAGTACGATAGCGAAGTCGTCACGTAGCCAGCCGTAGAGACACATCAGGAACGAGCCGCAGAGGCTGAATATCCAGAAGATATTTGGCGACAACACCTTACGTGCACGCTCGGAGAGTATCCACTGTACAAGTATTCGCGCAGAGAAAAATCCCTGTGCTAAAAATCCAATGGCAAATATATAATATCCCATTACAGGTTACTTTCAAATATATAACCCCATTACAGGTCTTTCAAATATATCAACCGGTTCGGCTTATTTCAAATATACCGGATTGTCAGAGGTTGCTTTCTGCCGGATGGTTTGAGATATAGCGTTTGCGCATCCAACGCAGTGCGAAGCAGTCTACAAAGGCGACGAAGACGCGGTTTGACAGATTGAATTTAGCCTGACCGGCAACACGCGGATAGTGGCGCACAGACTCCTGATGATAGGTCCCGCCCTGAAGTGCTATGAGTGCCGGCAAGAAACGGTGCATGCCGGTAAAGAAGGGGAGACGGCGCGCATAATCCGTACGCATGACCTTAAGGGGACATACAGAGTCCAAGGCAGTGTCACCCGTCATCTTGCGGCGGAACGCGTTGGCGATCTTTGACTGCCAGCGGCGGTATGCCGAATCCTTGCGTTTTGAGCGGATACCGGTTACGAGGGCATTGTCCTTAAGATGCGGTATGAGCACATTGAAGTCATCGGGATCAGTCTGGAGGTCGGCATCAATATAGCCGATATAGGGAGACTCGGCAGCCTCGACGCCCGCTTTAAGCACGGCTGTGCAACTACCGTTCTTATCCATAGAGATATAGAAGAAGTCCGGGTTGCGCTCACACATCTCCTTGATCATCTTGAGACTGGAATCGGTTGAGGCATCATTGATGAGCAATACGCATGATTTCAAAAGGCTCTTGCCGAGGTATTCTTTCATACGCTCCTCGACGCGCGCTAAGTTATCCTCCTCATTATAGACGGGGATGATTATTGTCATTTCGTAGTTGGCTGTCTTGTTCATAATATATGTCAGAATGATATATTATTGAATTATTATATATTTATCGGGAGAGATGATGTCAGTGATTATTGGGGAGAGA
>CAZAWP010000006.1:0-21883 GCA_964488855.1 uncultured Sangeribacter sp. | reverse complement strand
AGATGATGTCAGTGATTATTGGGGAGAGATGATGTCAATGATTATTGCGGAGAGATATAATATATGGATTTATTATGTACGGTTTCAAGCAGCGTAACATCGTACCGGATACCGTCAGGTATCTCCCGTTTTGACGGACAAATCACGATTGCCGTTTTGTCGGCTTCAAGTTTATCCTTGAGTTCGTCGATATTCTTAGTCGATGTCACCGGGCGCTCCATGATAACATCTATGTTTTCGGCACGGCTGATATTCATAGTGTAGATCTTGTCGGCGTTATACTCCTTGTCCAACGCCTTGGCTCTCTCAGAGACCTCGCGGAGTCCCACCAGATAGTTGAAGTCCGGGATGGCAAGACCGGCAAAGAAGAGTGTGGTCATCATGGCGAAGCCGATTGACTGGACTCCTCCGCACAGCGATTTTCGGTTACCATACATCTTGGCGAACATTGCGATCATGCCTATTACAAGAGCCAATCCGGCGAGAGCCACGCATATCTTGGAGAAAAGAGGTATCAATGTAGGGAACTGTCCGTACACCTGAGGTAACCATATTCCCACCATCATTGCGATACCGGCAAGACCCAATGCAGTACCCGGCAATGCGATAAGGAATCGTTCCCAGCCGCGTGAGCGTTCCTGAGATGCCATAAATGCGCCGATTACGGCAAAAGGCATGATCGGAAGCAGGTACACCGGCAGTTTACCGCTGAGGCAGGAGAGGATGATGAATGTGAGGAAGAACAGGCTCATATACATGTCCTCGGTGTCAGAGTACGAACCCACTCCGCGCATTCCGAAGATTCGTCTGAAAAGCATGGCTATGACCCATAGTGACCACGGAGCCAGACACCACCAGATGTTAATGAGGTAATAATAGAAAGGACGCTTGTGGTGGAAGGCATTGACGGCACGGTCTACAGTCTGATGAAACAGGAGAGCGTTGATATACTCGTTGCCGCCTTCGAGCCATGCCGCACCCCACCATAACAGGCTGAGTACAATCAACGGTACCCAGCAGCGCCAACCCCAGTATCTGCCGAACTGTGCGATGCGTCCTGTGGTTATGAGGAAACCTATCAGTCCGACCAACGGTATGATGACACCCATCGGACCCTTGGTAAACAGCGCCAGGAACACATAGATACCCACCAACCACTGTTGGGCGCGGAGGTTGCCATGGTTACGGTAGATATTTAGCATCGACCTGACTGCAAGGAGAATCCACAGCGTCATGAGCATATCCATCCTCAGCGTAAAGGTCATGGAGAGGAAGAGGGTGGAGGTGAGCAGCATCACCCGCGCAGCGGGGCGCATCTTGACCGGCAACGCCTTGCCGCAAAGACGTATACTTATCTCGGTGATAAAGAGAGCGGGAATCAGAGAGAAGAGCCCGACGAGCCACATGCAGTCTACACCGCAAAGGCGGTAAGCCCCCATTACTATCCAGAGATACAACGGCGGTTTGTCGGAATAATATGAGCCTTGGTTGGTAAAAGTAAAGATATTACCATCGCGCAGTGCATCGTGGGCTATGCTGACATAGCGTAACTCGTTTGCGGGCGTGAAATCCCGCAGACACAATACCGGAAGGACAGCAATTATAAATAATATGTAAACACCATACCGGTGCCAGTAACTCTCTTGATTGACCATGGTCGCTTGTTTAGAATAGGCGATTTTGAGGCAAAAAAGGCGTTTTCAGCCCGTTTTACTCCTAATTGTCAAAAATACAAAAAATCTTTCAACTATCTGTTAATTTTTTTAATCAGAGATGTTAAACTGCCGGGAAAATTTTTTAGACGGGTATCTATAGCTTAACGATCCGTTTCAGATTGGTGCCTTTTATGGTAAGGGTGACCGGTTTGGCAGGGGTAGAAGAGGAGGTGCCGGTGAGTCTTAAGATTACCTGAGCCTTCCCTCGATAGAGTTTGCGACGGTTGCCGGTAAATTCCTCGTTGGAATAAATGTCGCCGTTGGCAACAGCTACAATCTGTGCCGGACCACTGACTTCAAATTCGAGTAAGTCATCGGCAAACGGGTCGATAATTCCTTTTTTATCTACTGCTGCTATATCTACAAATACCAATGATTTATCATTGACAGGTGTAGCGGGTTTAGAGGTCGTAATCTCAAGTCGTCGGGCTTTTCCGGCAGTAAACAGAGTGTCACGGGCAACGATTTTGCCGTCGCGGTAGGCGCAGGCAGTTACCACACCGCTTCTATAGGGTACACCATCCCATGAGAGTCGGTTCCGTTTCCTGAGATTTACCGTGTCGTTGAGTACCTTTCCCATGGATTTACCATTGATAAAGAGTTCGCCGGAATCCGCATTGGTAAATAGTATGACATTCAAAGAGTCTCCCTCCGCAAAATTCCAATGGCTGCGGAGGTCGCTGCGCTTCATCTCCACCCCGTTCCACTCGTAAGAGATGGCATGAGGATCGTCGATGGCAATCTTGGCAACCGGACTGCGGGAGTCGAATATACTTTTGAGGAAATATGCCATAGGTTTAGGCTGGAGAGAGATGTCGAAGACACCTAAGTTCCAACCCTTGGCAGGCCAACCGTTGCTCTCACCTAAATAATCAATCATCCCCCAGTAAGCTAACCCAACCACCGAGGCGGTATCCGGTTCCCAGTAATTGGGTCCCATGTTCGACAGGTTTGCCTCGCTCTGGTAGAAGATGAGGTTGGGGAAGCGGCGACGGTCACCGGGAAAATACATATATCGGTAATTATATGCAGCGATGTCGGTCTCCAATGCCAAAGGCGCCGGGAGCGAATCGGTGGCAAGATCGCGGCGGCGCGGATGCATGGCAACTGTCACCGGACGCGGCTTATCATATCGCTCCAAGAGAGTCTTCTGCAATTTATACGAGGTCACACCCCAGTCATTAAACGGAAGGTCGGCATATCCCTGAAGTTCGTTGCCGAGACTCCACATAATCACCGACGGATGGTTACGGTCACGGGTGATAAACTCCGGGATGTCGCTCTGCCAACGCTCTTCGAAGCTCGTCACACCTCCCGTATAGCGGGGCACCCACTTGTCATATAGTTCGTCGACGACAAGAAACCCATACCGGTCGCATAAATCGAGAAACTCCTTGCTGTAAGGATTATGGGAAGTGCGGATATGATTGAAGCCGAATTTCTTGAGGAGGCGCAGGCGTTGTTCGATAGCGTCAGGATAGGCAGCCGCCCCCAACGGACCTAACGTGTGATGGTTGGCGATACCTTTGAGGAAAACCTTGTTGCCGTTTAGCTTGAATCCGAACTCAGGCGAATACTCAATAGTGCGTATGCCAAAAGGAGAGGATATGGAATCAGCGATCTCACCCGCTGAATTATGTAGAGTCACGTCAAGCCTGTAGAGAACCGGGTTGGAAGTATCCCATAATTCCGGATTATAAACCGTGAACGATTCCGGGGTGTATTCACGATGCCTCCAACGCGAATCTACCCGTATAGTGTCCGTACGTTTGGCTATCTCCTTATTATCCTTATCGTAGATAGCAGCTGTAAGAGTAAAAAGGGAGTCTTTACGTGCATTGACGTCCGTACTATAATGAATCTTTGCACTTCCTTCGGTTATGGAATCGGTAGTAACATATAACCCGTGTCTGCCAAAGTACAAATCAGGGTCGGTGGCGTATAAGGAAACGTCACGATATAATCCTCCACCGGTGTACCATCGGGAGTTTTCGGGTGTACCGGTCGATGCCTCAATGCGAAGCCGGTGCGGTTTGCCGTCAGACAAAATATCGGTGACATCCACTTCGTCGCCTAGATAGCCGTAAGGAAGAGAGAGAACTAACGAGTCGTCGATAAAAGCCTTGCCGTTGAGCATGATACCCTCGATGTCGAGGAGCACGCGCTTTCCGGCGAACTCCGGCGGAAGGGTCACGGAGCGGGTATATGACCCCGAAGTACATTCCTTGAAACCGCGGGAAGAGAGGCGGCTGCGGATATTGGCTGCTGCGTCCGAGAGATCTAAGGTATCATCAGCCGCCGGTGCGACCCATGGAGTATGTATCTGAAAATCATGGGGAAGATTGACTATAGTGTCAACCGCCATGAGAGCAGCCCTATAGCTGCTGTCGGCGTGAGGGTCAGTTTCGGTGAACCGGAAGCGCCAGTTGTCGGACAGCGATACACGTTTTGTCGCTGCACCCGAGATTAATACCGGCAATGCAACAGCAGTCGACAGGATTATGAGAGGATATGCACGAAGTTTCATGGTTAGTATAAGTAAAGTCAGGATTTATTGTATTTGCGGATGAATCTGCCGGCGGCATAGTTAAATGCTTCGGCAAGTTCCGGCAAATGAATGAGGTATGCACCTCCGATATAAATAGCAGCGCCGACGGCGACTACTGCCAAGAGGCTGAGTATGGGAACGAGATGTATTTGGAGTATCACCCATGCACCGGCGCAAGCCACTGCCGTAAGCAAAAGTGATGGCATGAGGTCGCCCAACATCTTTCGCACCGTATAACCGGAGCATTGGCAGATGATGCGCAGAATCAGGTAATACGTCACGAGAGTAGCACCGGCTTGACCCCATACCAATATCTCAACACTCTTGAAAGGTATGGTTATTAAAATGGCTGCAAGAATGAACACATCTTTTACGACCTCGCTGCCAAAGAGCCTTTTGCCATAACCCAATGCTAACATGTAGTTGGTGTACAGAGAGATCAAGACGATCAAAATGCCTCTTCCGGTCAGGATCTGAAAGAGAGGGATAGCCTGATCCCATTTGTTGCCGAAGAGTGTGTGAAACAGTGGGGTACCCATCATTATAATCCCGCCCATCACCGGAAAGAGGATGAAAGCAGTGAAACGATTCACCTTGCGCATGTAGCGATGGAAGAGTTCCTCGTCATCCTGGGCACGCGACATGAGCGGTACGAACGAAGAAGTGATGATCTGAGAAATTGAGGCACTTCCCATCTTGCTCCATTTATCCGCCTGGGTATAGACACCCAGTGATGTCAGGTTATAAAAGGCGCCTATGATAAAGGAGTATATGTTTTGACTCAGAGTGTTTAGGAAAGAGGAAGAAAATACCGAGAGCCCTATTCGCCAAATCCGGCGGAAAGAGTCTCTTGAAATGAAAGAGGATGGTAGCCAGTGCCCTGTTATCCACAGCCATCCTGTCTTTACCGCGCTCAGAGTCACTGATTGCCATACCAAGGCCCATGCACCGTAACCCTTGATTGCCAGAATCACGGCAACTATCCCCGATGAGGTCAGTCCTATTACGTTTGATACGGCTATCTGCTTGACGTTCATCTGCTTCATCAAACGGTTAGTCTGCACGATAGCCAGACCGTTAAGGACGAAGGTCAGGAACATAACCTTGGAGAGAGGTATCAGTTCGCGGTTGCCCTGAAATATATCTGCGATGATCGGAGCACCGAAAAATAGTATGAAATAAATTATGACGCTGATGATAAGGTTAAACCAGAAAACGGTTGAATAATCGCGTTGGGTAGGATGCTTGAGGCGCAGCAGGGCGGCTCCAAAGCCGCTGTCGACAAAAATTATGGCGAAAGCCTGAAACACCAAGAGCGCACCGACGAGACCGAACTCCTCTTTTGACAGAATATTGGCGAGTACCACTCCCACCACGGCATACAGCAGCTGTGTACCCACACGGTCGATGGTGTTCCATTTGATCGTGCGGGCAGTGGCCAATTTAAGGTTACCCTCGGAGGGTTCCTCTAATCGTAGGTCAGTATTATCGTTTCTTTGGTCAGTGTCAGCTTGCATCGTCAGTTAAAGAGGGTTATCGCAATAAGAGGGTTATTGCAACAAAGATTAGCGCGTCGTGGAACCGGTCTTCATCGTATTCCCTTTACGGATGCGACGGTTTTTGGATTTCCCGGTTTTCTTGGCGGCTCCCGTAGATTTGTTGGGGGTACTTACGTTAGCGTTCACCTTGGCGGCAGCAACAGAATTTGATCCGTCTGCTTTCCTGTCGAAGATCGGTTTGATATGCCCGCCACCCTTCTTTGAAATATCCGGCATTCCTTTATACCATATATGCGTGGAGCCGATACCCTTGGAGGTAAGACGGTCGAGAGGCCAGCACGTTATTTCGCCGCCACCCAATATTGAGCAATTGACGGTATCTGCCATAAGTTCGGAGGCGAAGATATGTCCGGTGCCAAGCATTATGAAGTTGGCTTCCGAACAAGTTCCGGTTAGCGAGATTGTTCCGGCACCGGTGGTTATGGCTGCCTTGACGGTATTTGCATTGAGCTGAGGCACGATAATGGAACCGTTGTCCATCAACGCAATGTTAAAGACCGGAACCGGAGCTAAATTGCGGATATATATGGACCGGTTTGAGGAACTTTCCACCTCCTTGAGCGAGCGCGAATAGACGTGAATTACCGGAACCGCAGCGCTGTCGGGCAGTTCAACGGAGGTCTCGATGGTAAGGGTCTCCTTCTCCTTGTTGAGGCCGAAGATAAAAGGGGACTGACCGCCTTTAGGTAAGTCAAACCGGGCGTAACCGGCTGAGTCAGCTTTACAGTGATAAACTACAGAGATATTATTAGGTACTTTGAGAGTAGTGAAAGTACCCACATATTCATTACGTGTAACGGCACAGAGGGGCTGTACTGCCGCCCCAATAGCGGCAATCCCTAATAAACCCGATATAGATAATCTGTGTCTATTCATGGCAAATCAAATAATGCTCCGCTCCAAGCAGAAAAATTGCTAAACAGAGGTGTTGAAAAAACGATCTTTTATTTCATTTAGAATTGAGTCTATCTCCTGACGCGTATTGGCGCGCAGGAGCTTGATGCGGTATTCACGGAAGTTGGGAATACCTTTAAACAATGGAGTGGCGGCAAGATGACGGCGCACGTGAAGTATGCCTCTGTATTCGTCGATACGGTCGATGCTCTCATCTATCTGACGCTCAAGCATGGCGAATTTCTCGGCGATGGAGATTTCCGGTATTTTGCCGGTCTCTATATATTCGCGCATTTCGCGGAATATCCAGGGAGCGCCAAACGATGCTCGCCCTACCATCACCGCATCGACACCGTAAGTGTCGAAAGCGGCAGCCGCTTGCTCGGGAGAGGTGATGTCGCCGTTGCCGATGATAGGTATCTCGATATTGGGATCCTCCTTGAGTTTCCCTATCAGCGTCCAGTCAGCTGTACCGGTATACATCTGTGAGCGCGTGCGTCCATGCACTGTCAGTGCCTTTATGCCGCAATCCTGCAGGCGAGGGGCAAGGTCGGTTATGATCTTGTTCTCGCAATCCCATCCCAACCGGGTCTTGACAGTGACGGGAAGATTAACCGCCTCCACCACACTACGGGTGATGTCGAGCATCTTGGGAATATCGCGGAGCATCCCGGCACCGGCACCCTTGCCGGCAACCTTCTTGACCGGACATCCGAAATTGAGGTCGATAATGTCAGGCTGAGCCTCCTCGACTATGCGGGCGGCGGCAACCATATCAGCCGGTTCACGTCCATATATCTGAATAACAACGGGACGCTCCTTATCGTTTATTTCGAGTTTACGTGTTGTCGATTTTATGTCGCGTACGAGAGCCTCGGCTGACACAAACTCAGTGTAAACCATGGCTGCTCCCTGTTCGCGGCACATCAACCGGAATGAAGGATCTGTAACATCCTCCATCGGTGCGAGCAGAATAGGACGGTATCCTAAGTCTATATTGTTGATCTTCATTAATCCTAATTAACTGATGGTGTAAGAGGAAAGACCATTGTCAAGGATGAGTCGTGCGCAGTCCCTGACCTCCTCGGGTGTGACGGACTGCATGATCCGGGCGGTATGCTGAGGGTCATGGATTTCGCCGAAGTAAAGGTAACTCTTCGCCAATGCCATCGAGCGTGACTCTATATGATCGGTGGTAAGTATAAGCTGACCGCAGTACTGGCGGCGGATACGCTCAAAGACCGTGGGGCTGAGTGTGCGCTCTGCGAGTTTCTCGATTTCTTTAGTGATCAAGCGGACGCATTTCTTTACCGATTCGGGGTGAGTGCCGAAATAAACGGTAAAGGTACCGCTCTGAGATAGGAGGGCTACATTACTGTCGACGGTGTACACCAACCCGCGTTTGTCGCGGAGTTCACGGTTGAGGCGGGAGTTCATCGACGGACCCCCGAGGTAATTGTTGAGCAGGAAGAGGGGGTAACGGCGCAAGTCGCGACGGTCAAATACGCGCGTCCCCACTATGGTGTTTGCCTGATAATTCTCCTTGGACACTGTTTTACAGAAAGTGCCCGAGAGGGGAGCCGGCGCCGTGCGCTTATGAGGTGTAAAGGACCGCTGCATAGAACCGAAATACCTTTCGGCGAGTCGGATATTATCTTCCGGTTTGCCGGGGTCGACTATATACAAAACCATATTCTCGGGCGTATAGAAACGCTCTATGAACCCCCGTGCATCCTCGCTCGTGAGATTGCGGACACTCTCGGGCGTGCCGAGGATATTGTGAGCTAATGACGAACCGGCATAAATGTTCTCCTCGAAATCGTCAAAGACGGCTTCGGAGGGGGAGTCAAGATATGAATGTATCTCCTCTATAATCACCTCGCGCTCGCGCTCTATTTCGTCGGCGGGAAAAGATGCGTTTGCCACAAGGTCGGCGATAAGTTCGAGTCCACGCGCTACGTATCCTTTAGGGGCGGAGGCGTATATCATGGTCTCCTCCTTGGTGGTATAGGCATTGAGTTCACCGCCTATTGTCTCCATGCGGTTGGCAATCTGCGACGCCTTCCGTGTCAAGGTACCTTTGAAGACCGTATGTTCCACAAAATGAGCAAGTCCGTGATGGGTCGCATCTTCGTCCGACGAACCGGCATTGACGAGTATGCCCATGTATGATACGAGGCCGGCAGTGCGTGATGCCACCACCCTCAGCCCGTTGGCAAGAGTGGCGACTATGACATTGGAGGAGATAATATTGTCGTTCGAGTCTTTATTCATAACAATTATGGAGCTTGATGCCATAACTTATAATCTACAAATATAATGTAAAAATATCATACCTTAGCGTTCTAATTCCATCGGAATTATACATGAGGGAAGAAATTTATACAGTAGACTTCATTTATGAGCATAATAGGACAAATTGACTTAGCGCACCATTTTACGGACAAAAAGCGCCTAATAGTATAAAATGGCGCAGATTTGAACTTAATATTTGGTGTAACGGAATCACGGAGAGAAGAGGAATGGATAAAAAATCCGCGAATTAAGCGAAAAATAGGACAAAAATATTATTAAATATTTGGAAAATATATTAGAGTTATTTAACTTTGCAGTGTAGATATGATGACACCAGTCATCAGAGTACTATTGCGCGTGAGCGTAGTAGTTCTACGCAGAATACTGATAGATTCGTTTATGTTAGGTTTGTAAAATAATTTGATTCGCATTATTAGGGAACAGGTCTTTGAGAAAAGGCCTGTTTCTGCTTTTTTATCCCTATATAAGAAAAGAGCCTCCGTCTCGAAAGGCGGGGGCTCGTTTTCATAAAATAAGCAAAGTTTTATTATTTTATGGAAATGTGCTTATTGGAGTTGGGAAAGGATTATTTCCCGATACGTGCTTTCTCGCGAGCGATATAAGCATCGATTGTCAGACCGTTGCCAAAGACAAAGGTGGGGAAGTCAGCCTTGATCTGCTCGTAGCAGCCGAGAGCCTTGTCGTACTTCTTCTGCTCGTCGTAGATGTTGGCTTTCTTGAGGAGAACACGCGGAGCGATCTGGGGATTCTTGGACGCAGCGCTAAGTGCCTTGTCGTAAGATGAGAGCGCCTTGTCATACTCCTTAAGATTTACCTGACAGTCTCCTTTGAGAACTAATGCGTTTGCCTTGAGCACGGGCTCGGAGGTCGAGAACTTGTCGATATAAGTCAGCGCCTCTTTATATTTGCCCTGGTTGTAATAAGCCTCGGCAGCTGAGAGAGCGGCGAGTTTACCGGCGGTTACATTGCCGTATTTGTCGGCTACCTTCTTATACTCGGCGGCAGCTACAGAGTCATTGCCCTGGGCAGTGATCTCGACGGCGTTATAAGCCTCAAATGCCTTGCTGTTGCGCGGGTTTGTATAGAAGAAGATGTATGCGCAGATGATTGCTGCGACAATCAGCATTGTGCCGATGAACCAGAAAAGATATTTCTTATTGTTGGCGAGTTTCTCGCTTGCGTTGCCGAGAGTCGAGTTGAGGGTCTCGAGCGTATCCTGCTGCTGAGGATTTTCGTTGGGTGTTGCCATATCTATGGTATCTATTCTTTTTTACGGCTCTAAGCCGGGTTTGTTTTCTGTTTATTTACTTTTCGATGAGTCGCACACGTCAAGGCGCAACTCAACACGCAAAAATAATAAAAAATGATTACTCCTCAAAATCCACGGCGATAAACTGTTAAAATTATTTCTTATTCTTTGATAGGGAGGGGAAGATGCGGCGACGTATGTAGTGCGCTTCCTTGAGGAGGTAACGGAGAGGGGTGAGGAAGGGTTTGAAGGGTTTCTTTTCAGGCGCTGTGTAGATGCGGAGGCATCCCGGCAGACAGTCTATGCGGATCTCGCCGGGCATATTGATGGGTTCGCCGTCGATATGGGCAATTCCCGGCGGGCGGTGAATGACCGCATGTTTGACACGCAAGGTTTGAGACAATACGTTTTTGGACATGTTGCCGGTGAACAGATCCACACCCACCATCGGACGCGTCAGCGGTGAACCGCTATGAATAATGGTAATGTCGAGTTCACCATCCTTGATAGATGCTTCGGGAGCGATCAGAGCATTATTGCCGTACTGCGAGGCATTGCAGACTGCGATCACAAACGCTTTTTGGTGGAAAGTGGTGCTATTGGCTATGATTTCGTAGTCGTCGGGCTTATATTTAAGGTATTCCTTTACAACACTCTTTACATACGACAGCGGACCACGCTTTTTTTCGTGGGCAAATGATTCACTGACGGTGGCATCAAAGCCCATGCCGAATGTGCAGAAGAAAGGGATGCCGTTTACCAACCCGCAGTCAGCGGAGATAATGTGGCGCTTGGTGATAAGTTCAAGAGCCTCGACGAAGTTTAGGGATACATTGCAATGGCGCGCCAGTCCGTTACCGGATCCGCAGGGGATGATTCCTAATACTACGCGCGAATTCCGAAGAGCGGAAGCAACTTCATTGACAGTGCCGTCACCGCCGGCTACAAGGACGGAGTGGTAACCCTTACGGATTGCATTGGAGGCAAGGCGGGTTGCATCGCCGGGACCGGTTGTTTGGACAACCTCAAGTGAAAACCCGTGATGACGTAATATCTTGCGCGCAAGCTCGGGCAGCTCATCTTTGGAGATGGTGCCGGAGATGGGATTGATTATTAATAATGAATTATATCGGCTCATAAGCAATGGCTATTTAATGTCGATAGCTCGTTGGCTTCAGTACAAAAATATAAAAAATGTATCAAAATGACGCTAAAAAATGGGTTGAAACCCGATTTTATGTTATATAACAGCCTTTTTTCTTTGGTGAGAGCCGAAAACGTTATTAATTTTGCAAGCGTAATCCTAAACGGAGTATTTATAACAAGAATAGATGCTTCGTGAGTGTCGGGCGGAGAGCCGCCTTGATGCGAGTGACTTTGAAGCGGATCTGATACGTAACGGGTCCTACGGAAAGTTACTTATCAATCTGCGATAACCTATTATTGACCAATAACCAAGGAAACTTATACGGTGTTTTCACTTCATAAACACCGGATGCTTACAAAAGCATACAACAACAGGGTAATTGATTATTATTGACCTTAATCCAAATCGAAAGAAAGGAAGATATACCGACGTGAGTCGGGATATCTATCAGCAAGAGGGAAAGTGATCACTTTCCCTCTTGTGGTTTCTATACCCACAACCTCCAATCTTAAACATAACTGTTTGATCTTCCAAAATATCCTTGCGTTTCTTTTGCTAAATTAAGAAATTTCGTATTTTTGTAGATGGTAGTAAACAGAGTTATGAATAAATCTAACGAATTATTAAAGGCATTATGCCGCAAGGCAGCTGAGATTTTACCCAAAGGATCCAGGGTGTCATTATATGGCTCGCGAGCCCGTGGAGATGCCGGACCGGATTCTGATTGGGATTTGCATATTCTCATTCCCGGTGAAGAAAAACTGCCATTGGAATTATGGGACAAATATGCATGGCCTTTCGAGCAGTTGGGGTATGAATATGATGAGTTTGTAACACCTCGGTTATACTCTTTTTCAGGATGGCTAAAACGAAGTTTTTTACCTTTTTATAAAAATGTAGAAAACGATAAAATTCTAATTTTTTCAAATTAATTCTTTAATCTATAATATCATGGATGCTCTTACTTATACCCGTTTGCTAAGTGATCATAAGAGCCGGATTCAACGTGAGTTCGGAGTTAAGACTTTATCTATCTTTGGCTCCGTAGCACGTGGAGAGAACAATGCAGATAGTGATATAGACATCCTTGTAGATATGCCGCCCAAAATTTTTCTTGTGAGTGGGTTAAAAGATTATCTCGAAGAATTGCTTTCTACCCCCGTAGATTTAATACGCCGTCATTCACATCTATCCAACTCATTCTTAAATCATATTTCTCATGATGCCATTACCGTATTCTGAAGAACAGATACAAAGAGCCGCCATCACGTTAGAAAATATAAAAGTCACCATAGCGCAGCTATTGGATTGGAATAAAGATGCTCATTCCACAGACTTCTACTATTCATCTGAGCATGGTACGCAATTATTGGCTGCCAATTGTACTTTAATTACGGCTATAGGAGAAGGAATAAATAGGGTAAACAGGATGTTGCCGGATTTCCTGATTTCTAATTATCCTCAAATACCTTGGCGTGCGGTAATTGGAATGAGAAATCATATAGCTCATGGATATTTTGAATTGGATGCTGATATTGTTTATGATGCAGTAAAGAATGATTTCCCTCAATTATTGGAAATTATAGAAGATGCAATCCAACTACTAAATTAAAATATAAAACACAGAGGCTGCCGGTCGGTAGCCTCTGTGTTTATAGTAATGGAGGTATAACGTAAGTGAATGTGGTAGGAGTGAGTTATTTCAGGCCGCGGAGGCGGAGGAGGGCGTCGGCGTTGGGGTCGGCGCCGCGGAAGCGACGGTAGAGTACCATGGCATCCTCAGTGTCTCCCGGCTCAAGGATGTTTTTCTTGAAGGACTCTGCTGTCTTCTTGTCAAACATGCCTTTCTGTTCAAATAACTCCAAAGCATCCGCCTCAAGTACCTGGCTCCAGAGATATGTATAATATCCTGACGCATAGCCGTCATCGCCAAAGATGTGCTTGAAGTACGGCGAACGGTAACGGAAAGTGATCTCCTCGGGCATACCTAACTTCTGCGCTACAGCCTCCTCAAAGGCACGTACATCCTCGACCTGAACCTGTTCGCCGTATGCGAGGTCAAGCAGAGCCGCACCTGCAAGCTCAGTGGCAACAAATCCCTGGTTGAACTTGGATGAAGCCTCAAGTTTGCTGATGAGTTCATCGGGTATCGGCTCGCCGGTCTTATAATGGAGAGCATATTTCTTAAGCACCTCGGGAACGTAGGCCCAGTGCTCGTTAAACTGTGAACAGAGTTCAACGAAGTCACGGTCTACGTTAGTGCCTGCCAACGACTTATAGGGAGCCTTGGTGAGCATACCCTGCAAGGCATGACCGAACTCGTGATAGAGTGTCTCCACCTCGTCGAGTGAAAGGAGAGCCGGAGCATCGGCAGTAGGACGTGAGAAATTACCTACATTATATACGATCGGGCGCTTGGTGACACCGTTCTCATAAAGCCCGGCACTCTGGAGCTGCTCCATCCATGCACCCTGACGCTTGGTGGCACGTGGGAAATAGTCGCACATAAACACAGCCAAGTGCTCGCCCGTCTTGTCATCAACCACGTCAAACACTCGCACCTCATCCATATATTTGGGCGCATCGGGCATTTCGACCATACGGATGCCGTAGAGACGCTTCATCGAGTCAAAGAGAGCGTTCATAGTGGCTTCGAGAGAGAAATACTGACGGATCTCATTTTCATCGAGGTCAAATTTCTCCTTCTTAACCTTGTCGGCATAATAGTAGTAATCCCAAGGGGCGATCTTGAAATTGCCACCGTGGGCATCGGCGTATGCCTGCATGTCGGCAACCTCCTCAGCCGAACGTTTTACCGCCGGCTCGAATACCGAGAGAAGAATCTGCGAAGCAGCCTCGGGCGTCTTCGCCATAACCTTGGCAGTCTGCATGGCGGCGAAGTTCTTATAACCCATCAGTTCAGCCTTCTTGTTGCGGAGCTCCACAATCTTTGATATAACGGGATAGTTGGAATTGTCGCCAAAAGAAGCCAAGTTTGTGTACCCCTTATAGATAGCCTCGCGCAGACCGCGGTTGTCAGCATACTGGAGTACGGGCAGACGGCTGGGAGCATGAAGAGTGAACACCCACAGACCATCGAGACCGCGCTCTTTTGCCTCCTCGGCGGCAACGGCAATCGACGATGCCGGCAGCCCGGCGAGGTCTGCCTCATCATAGACTACAACCTGAAACTGGTTGGTGGCAGCCAACAGGTTCTTGTTAAACTGAATGAAAAGCTTCGACAGCTCGTCATTGATGGCGATAAGCTGCTCCTTCTTGTCGGCGGGCAGAGCAGCACCCTGCTCGGCGAACTCTTTGTAATATTTCTCCACAAGACGTTTTTGCACCTTATTCAAGCCCATCTTGTCGCGCATCTCATATACGGACTGAATACGCTGGAAGAGGAGGTCGTTGAGGATCAACTCATTCTGCGCCTGGTTAAGTAGAGGGATAGCCTCCTCAGCCATGGCTGCAAACTCCGGAGTGGAGAGAGCATCCTGATAATGATAGAAGACACCCTGCACGCGCTCAAGGATCGGAGAAACGTTCTCAAGAGGGAGAATGGTGTTGTCGAAATCGGGGGTTGCTCGATTGCGGACGATGTTGAAGATATTCTCCTTCTGTTGCTCGATACCTGCCTTGATTGCCGGGATGAAATCATCAACGGTAATCTGATTGTAAGGAGGAATCTCATACTTAGTGGTGTAAGGCTGGAGGAACGGGTTGGTATGTTCCGCAGCTTGGGCGGGGGTCATAGCTGCCGCGCCCATCACGAGGGCTGAGACAACTGTCGACATAAATACTTTCATTATGGTTAGTTTACAATTGATTAATCGGGATTTAAATTAGACCACTATAGTCACCGCGGGTTTAATGGGTGCTCATCTCCTTGGGGACCAAAGTATTTTTGATAGTAGCGAAAGTCTTGGGTACCGTAAACTCAAACTCAGCCATCAGCGGGTAATGGTCGGAGGAATTGATAGTGCCACGGTCTACACTTAGAGCCTTGAGGTCACCGGTGTAAAAAATCTGGTCAAGGTGAAAGAAAAACAAATGCTCGTTATAGGTAAACGTAGGGCCGAAATTTGTTTCAACGTATGCATCGCGTAGTCCCCACTGTGTCATGAGACGATATGCATACGATTCGGGGACATCGTTAAAGTCACCGCAAAGGATCACCGGCCCGTTCAAATACTGGAGAGTATTGAGCATCTTGCGCACGCATTCCGCCCGCTTCGTATATCCTTTTGACAGCTTAGGACTGACAGAAGTCTTATAGTCATGGATGGACTTTGATATACCATTGGATTTCGTCATCTCGGTAACGACATCACGGTCCTTAGTCGATAAGGCAAACGAAGGCATGTGGAAATTGATAAGCCACATCTGGTTTGAGCCCATCGTTACCTTATATATATCAAACTCCTTTTGCTCGGGAGAGGTGAGGGGAAGCATCGCGGTATTTGCCAGTTCCACCGGGTATTTCGACAGAACCTTGATGTCATTTACCCATGTGCCGGCGGTATAGGGATATATCTTATTTAGGGAGTCAGCAAAAGTTGAGTAGTTGGGAATCTCGTAGTCGCGCCACTCGGCAACCTCCTGTAGACACACTATATCGGCACCACTGTTCATCACATATTCAAATGACCGGTTACCCTTGTAATCCGGTTGGCGCTGATCCCATCCATGGATGATATTATAGGTAAGGAGCTTGAACGTGCGCAGGTTGCCGTCCGCTTTCTTGGAGAAATTGAGCGGGACTGCCACACTTGCCGGTGTCCATATAATCAGGAGTGTTATAACACCCAAGGCTCCTGTTATAAACTTATGGGTACATATCCATGCAATGGTTATTACTGCCGTCAGGATAGTCAGATAGGGTAGAGCCAATGTCAGCGTTGAGGGCAATGCCGAGATTGAAGGATCGACACGTCCGCCGAATGCCGCCAGTATCGTTATGCCGAATATTACAAACGATATTATGCGTAAGATGGTCTTGACCAACGGAGAGACAACGGGTATATGCATAAGTAACTATTGAAAATCGTTAGTAATTAATCTTCAGCTCCGTCGGAGAGAAGCCTCAGATCTTGTTTGAGAGTTCATCGAGTTCACTACGCTCTGCTCGTGACAGAGAGTTGTAACCCGAGCGGTTGATTTTGTCAAGAAGCTCGTCGAGTCTGACATGCGGGTCTACTGAGGGTCGGGGCGCCTTTCCCGGTCGGTTGCTCTTTTTAGGGAATGTCACAAACCGCGATACGCCGTCAAATGTGCTTATGACAGTATGTGCGTAGCATCTCTTGCGCCACAACGCATAGACACCTCCGGCTATGATCCCTCCTGCATGAGCGCCTAATTCTCCTAAATTTCCCGGGATGCCCCAAAGAAAAAGTAGGATGATTGTTGCCATGGCTATCCACCTGAGCTTGACGTTGCCGATGAGCCAAAGGCGCACCTCGTAGTCGGGTAGCATGATTGCCGTCACCGTCATCATCGCCAATACCGAGGCAGAGGCACCGCAGAGATAGTCGGCTGAATGATGAGTCAATGCCGATACAATCAGGAAAAACAGAGCCCCCGACAAACCGCCGAGGAGATAGACCACAAGCAGCTGTTCCTGCGAGACCATCCTCAACAACAGTACCCCGAAGCAATATAGCCATACCATATTGACTATCAAATGGAGCGGTGAAACCTGTGTTATCATATAGGTCAGAACCGTCCAGGGAGTCCGGAGCACCGAAATCAAATCTGCCGGCAGTTCGAGCAGACTGTCCACATTGATGTTTAAATCGCCGAGCGCGTTTATAAGCATCAGACCCCATAGCAGCAGGCTTACGGCTACATTAATCGCCAACAGGCCTGCGAGCACCGGCGGGAGATTAATGGAAGCCCGACCCATGAAGCGTCCCATTCTTGCGCCAGTATAAAAGTAGAACCAGACCGAAGAGCATGCCACCCAAGTGGGCGAAGTGGGCCACCGTGCTTCCCGAATTTGCCACGCCCAAGAAGAACTCTATCAGACCATAGCCTATCACCATGTACTTAGCCTTGATAGGAATGGGGATGAAGAAGAGATAGAGAGGCATGTTGGGGAATACGAATGCAAACCCTAACAGCAGACCGAAGATGGCACCCGAGGCTCCGATGGTGAGGAGGCTGTTCTTATATAATGCCACTCCCTGCTCGAAGCGAACATCTCCGCTCTGCAAGGCGCTCTCAACGATATTGCGCATGTTCTCTACGGTCATGAGGTTTTGCGTTGCGATACCCTCGACATAGGCGTTAAACCATGTCAGTCCCCATATCAGTTCCTGCACCAAGGCGGCTCCTACACCGCAGACTACATAGAACCACAGGAAACGCTTTGATCCCCAGACCTGCTCCAGTATCCTTCCGAACATCCACAGTGTGAACATATTGAAAAGGATATGCAGCGGTGTATGGTTGTCATGGACAAACATGTAAGTGAACAACTGCGCCGGGTTGAAATCGGAGGCAGTGAGATAATGTAATCCTAAGTATTTAAGGATAAAGGAATTGGCAAATCCCGGGAGAATAATCTCAAACAACCATATCATAAGGTTGATGCCTATAAGATTACGGGTTACCGGGGGTATATTGCGTATAGAATCTTGAAAACTCATGTGTCGGTACTTCTATCGGAAACTTTCTATTGCAAATTTAACAAAAAAAATTGTAAATTATTTTGTAGTAATCAATAAAATAGTATCTTTGTGCAGAGAAGTAGGCATTATGCGCAGGAGTACGCCTTTTAACGGGTTCGCACCTGCCGGAAACCGCATTTATAACAGCTTCTTTATTAACCTGTAATAACCCTAAAGACAATTAGTAATATAAAATAAGTTATTATGAACAAGACAGATCTTACCAATGAGATTGCAGCTAAAGCCGGCATCAACAAGGCATCTGCAAAAGCAGCTCTCGACGCATGTTTAGAGTCTATCGCTCAGGCACTTGCTAACGATGATAAGGTTCAGCTCATCGGCTTCGGTACTTTCTCAGTAGTTGAGAAAGCTGCTCGTACAGGTATCAACCCCCGCACTAAGGAATCAATCGAGATCCCGGCACGTAAAGTAGTTAAATTCAAACCTGCTGCTGATCTCGGCAAGTAAGTAGCGCTTTTATCCTCTCTTTGCTCATTAAAGTGTTTGGATACAGGCTACATAGTTTGAAATAACTTTCTTACTTTTAAGAGTTCCGCATTGACTGCCCTCTCGCAGTAATTGCGGAACTTTTTTAGCACTGATAAATCTATTTAAACTTTAAGGAAAATAATGACAATAGAAGAGATACTCTCACAAGGTGTCAAGGAAGCGTTGAAATCGCTGTATGATGCCGACATCGACGCTGCCTCCGTCAAGTTCGGAGCCACTAAAAAGGAATTTGAGGGTGACCTCACCCTTGTCGTCTTCCCTTACCTCAAGATGTCGCGTAAGGCACCCGAGGTGACCGCCAACGAAATCGGCGCATGGCTTAAGGAGAACGTTGATTCGGTGGGTGATTACAATGCCGTAAACGGTTTTCTCAATATAGTCGTCAATCAGAATCATTGGGGCGACGTCCTCAACCAAATTGCAGCTGACCCCGACTATGGTATCAAGAAGGCTGATGATAACTCAGACCTCGTCATGGTCGAGTACTCATCGCCTAACACCAACAAACCCCTTCATCTGGGTCATGTGCGTAATAACCTGCTCGGTTACTCATTGTCACGCATCCTCGAAGCCAACGGACATAAAGTTGTTAAGACAAATATCGTCAATGACCGCGGCATCCATATCTGCAAGTCAATGTTGGCTTGGCAGAAATGGGGTGACGGTGTCACTCCCGAAAAAGCCGGCAAGAAGGGTGACCACCTTATCGGTGACTTCTATGTCCTCTTCGATAAGAAATATAAAGAGGAACTCAACAAGCTCATGAAAGAGCGTGGGTTGAGTCAGGAGGAGGCCGAGGCACAGTCGGAGCTCATGGCTGAGGCGCGTGACCTGCTCCGTCGCTGGGAGGCCGGTGACGAAGAGGTTCGTCGTATATGGGCTATGATGAACTCATGGGTATATGCCGGTTTCGACGAGACCTATAAGCGTCTCGGTGTCGATTTCGATAAGATATACTATGAGTCCGATACCTATCTCGAGGGTAAGGATCTTGTCCTCGGTGGCCTTGAAGAGGGCATTATGTACCGCAAGGAGGATGGCTCCGTATGGGCTGACCTCACTCCCTACGGGCTTGACCATAAGCTCCTGCTCCGTAAGGACGGTACCTCAGTATATATGACTCAGGACATCGGTACTGCCAAGCTCCGCTATCAGGATTACCCTATCGACAAGATGATTTACGTCGTAGGTAATGAACAGAACTACCACTTCCAGGTGTTATCAATATTGTTGGATCGTCTCGGTTTCAAGTGGGGCAAGGATCTGACCCACTTCTCATACGGTATGGTGGAACTCCCGAACGGAAAGATGAAATCGCGCGAGGGTACCGTAGTGGATGCCGATGACCTCATTGATGCCATGATCGCCTCTGCAGCCGAGACAAGTGCCGAGCGCTTCAAGGACATGGATAAGGCCGAGGCTGCGGAGGTGGCCCGGATGGTCGGCTTAGGAGCCCTCAAGTATTTCCTTCTGAAGGTGGATCCAAAGCGCAACATGCTTTTCAATCCCGAGGAGTCCATCGACTTCAACGGTAACACCGGACCCTTCCTGCAGTACACATACGCACGTATCCGTTCGGTAATCCGCAAGGCCGGCGACGAATATAATATCAATATGGAGTCTACGGCTGTTCCTAACGCCAAGGAGTCCGCCCTTATCCAGAAGGTTGCCGAATTCCCTTCGGTTGTTGAGCAGGCAGGCAGAGCTTATTCGCCGGCATTGATAGCCAACTATGCCTACGCACTTGCCAAGGAGTACAATCAGTTCTACCATGATTACTCCATCATGCGCGAGGAGGATAAGGAAGTACGTCTGCTTAGACTTAAGTTGTCCGATGTAGTGTCCCGTACTCTCCGTCAGGCAGTCGCGCTCTTGGGTATGGAGATGCCCGAGAGAATGTAGGCACGATTTTTGCTATAAATCCTACAGTGAGTAATTACACAAAGATATTGAATAATAACATATAAATAGAAATATATGGAACAATACAATTATAACGGCATCACTCCTCCGCCGTTGAACAATGAGTCTGCCGTGGCACGTCAGACCACTTCAGTGATGAAACGTGTCTATGTGCGCATGTTCTTGGGTTTGTTGATTTCCGCCTTCTGTGCTCTGGGAGTCGCATCGTCACCCGCATTAAGTCACTTCTTCTTTGGCAACCAGGTGGTGTTCTGGATCATGATGATAGCGATTGTGGCTATGGCATGGATTCTCCCCTCGGCAATGCGTCGTATGTCGACCGGTGCTACTGTGGCTTATTTCCTTATATATTCCGCATTGATGGGATGCTGGCTGGCTCAGATATTCCTGATTTATAGACTCGGAACTATCGCCTATACCTTCTTTATTACGGCAGGCACGTTCGGTGCGATGTCTGTCTACGGTTATTTCACCAAGACTGACCTTACCAAGATGGGTACTTATCTCATCATGGCACTCTTCGGATTGCTTATCGCGATAGTAGTAAACATCTTCTTGAAGAGCAGTACATTAGGTTGGATTATCTCGATCGTGGGTGTGCTTCTCTTTGTAGGTCTCACCGCATGGGATACTCAGCAGGTTAAGGCTTTGGCGCGTGCCAACCTCGATCCGGCGCTCACCGATAAACTTGCCACAATGGGTGCCCTCAACCTCTATCTTGATTTTATCAACCTCTTCCTCTTCATTCTTCAGATCTTCGGAGGAAGCCGCGATTGATAAAGTCGCTATAGATTAGCTATGAATAAAGATGAGTTGAAAGCAGCCATATCGGCTGTAATGGAGGATTATCTCGCCGATGATATTGTCTACGGCGACAACACTCTCCTTGAGATAGATCCGGCGACCGGTGCCGTGGCATTGGTCTCAGGTGATGAGATTGCTGACATGGACAGCAGTGACAAGGACTATTATGAGGCTATGGAGTTAGTGGAGATGGATACTGCCAACCCCGGCAAGTGGCTCCTTAATTCCGAGGCCCTCGATGCTCTCGTAAACGAGTACTAAATCAAAATACTAAATAAACAATAAAAGGAAGCCGTCGGCTTCCTTTTATTGTTTGCTATTATCTGTGATTTCCGATATATTAACTCTGCAACGACGATTGAGGCCGTTGCAGAGTTTTTTTACGATTAGTTGCGACGGGGTCCGCGGTCGTTGCGGGGTCCGCGGTCGCCATCACGACGGGGACCACGGTCATTGTTGTCGCGGCGCGGGCCGCGATCACCATCACGACGGTCACCGTCACGGCGGGGACGCTCTCCACGGGGACGTGCCTCACGCTCTACATATC
>CAZAWP010000005.1:19068-32848 GCA_964488855.1 uncultured Sangeribacter sp. | reverse complement strand
GGGTGGGTTACTTGACGAATTTGAGGCGGGCGGTGTTGCCGTCGGCATCGCGGGCGATGGCGACGTAGACGCCGGACTCAAGGTCGGCGATGGAGACGGCATCGCGGGCGGTCGCTACACGGGCTCCCTGAAGGCTGTAGAGAGTAATCTGTGCTCCATTTGCTTTTACAAAGCCGTCTGCGAGTGTAAGCGCAAAGGCGGATTCCTCAACACCGGCTATGCCTGAGGGCTTGGCAGCTACCTTAATGTTGAGGGCTACCTCCGAACCGCGCCAGCTGCAAGTCACCGCTGTCTGACCCTCCTTGAGAGCCTCGAACTCGATAATTGCCTTGTTGTCAGCCACAGTACCGTTTCCGGTCATTGCAACTACCGACTCATCGGAGATGTTACAGATGAAATCGGAGATGAAGGCGTCAAGGTCAATTGCCTCACGAGTGACAATGAGAAGTTCGGCATCAAACGTATTGCCCTCGATCTCGTTGTACTCCTTGCTGAGTGCCATAAGAGCAGTCTCGTGATGAAGAGCCGGGTCGGTTGCTGTAGCATCGTTCCACGGATTCTCTGCATTGTTGCCATATTTGAAGCCTAAGCCGGCATAGAAGTCGCCGTTGAGGTCACCGGCAGCAATGTCCGCGCCTTCGGTAGAAGCGACATCGGCTGCAACGTCATTGAAGCGACCGAGTGTAGAGATGGCGTAGTTGTTCTTCATGCCATACTCCTCACGAGTGGGAAGGTAAACGGGGTTTTCGTCATCGACAGTATTGTCATAGTCAATCTGGGGACCCTCGTTGATGCAAGTCTCGCCGACGATACGGTGAACGGTCTCGTTCTGACCGGGATATGTCGGTTCCTTGACGTATGGGGCGCATGTCATGCTCTCAAGACGGACGAAGTTGTTGAGGATGACGGGAGTGACAGTCGAGGGGTCTGTAACGGCACCCTGCGAGAGCTGGAGCGGTTCGAGGACACCCACGATACCACCCATCTTGGCGCCACCGCCCCAAGGACGTTCACCCAGAGATTCGAGACTACCCTCGACGTAGCAACGCGAGATAGCAGCACGGCTGTTCACACCGGCGATACCGCCGATAGTATGCTTACCCTTGATGTCTGCATCCACGTGGCAGTCAGAAACAGACTCGTCACCGGTAGTGATATAACCCGCGATGCCGCCGACCTCGCTGTCAGCAAGAATCGAACCGCTTACGGCAGTGGCAACCACCTTTGAGCTGGTGCGCATGTCACCGATGATACCGCCGACACTCTGTGCGTTGGGCATATTGATGTCGATATTATTTACAGAGGAGTTCTTGACCTCAGTATAGAGAGATGCACGACCGATGAAACCACCGAAGCTGCAGTTGCCGTTGCCGTGAGCCTTGAGACCGTAGACATGGACATTGTCGATGTTGGTACGGTTGGCGAAAGCAGAGATCAGACCACCGGTGCCGTCGGTATTGATCTCGACAGCAGCGTTGATGAAGGTAAGGTTCTTGAGAGTGGCATTCTGTGTGGTATTGAAGAGCGCCACGTTATTACCGTCGCCGCCGACCGTGAGGTTTGAGATAACATGATTGTTACCGTCGATGACACCCGAGAATGGTTCGGTCTCAGAGCACTGCGTCATGATGACAGAGTTGGCAGCGTCGATGTCATCAACCACAACGTAACGGGCAGCAGGATACTTGCCGATCTGACGGAGGTCACCCAAAGAGGCAATCTGATAAGGATTCTCCGCAGAACCGTCGCCACCGTTAAAGGTGTTGAGGGGTAACGAATAGAAATCCTGATAATACTTGTCAGTTACCTGATTGTAGTAGACAACGATAAGCTGTCCGGCACCGGCATCCACCATAGGAATAATGGTAGAGAGGACGCCACGCTCATCGGGGAGAATCTGCAGCAGAGTGTTACCGTCGGGGTGAGCGGCAGACTTAGGCTGAGCTACAAGGAGTTCCTCGGTTAGGGCATTGCCGTTCTCATTGCCGCGCTTGACGAGGAGGAGATACTCGCGGATATTGTCGGTATTCATCAGGCAGGGGTCGAGAGTGGCCTGTGCGATGTAAGACTGCGCAAGACGGATATCCTGACCCATGTTGATTTCGTCGATTGAGACCATCTTACCGTCGGTATCAATCCATGCGATACGCATGATGTCATTGCCATTGTCATCGAGAGCGGGCACGCGCAACTCACAGGCATACTGATAGGAGTTGCCTACGGGGTAACGGTCGATATTGGCAGTAATGGCCTCATACATACCCTCCTCAAGACCGGGAATGTCCTGAGTCATGGAGCAGATGGTGTTGCCACTTATGACATCAACGAAGTCGAACACATAACCCGCCTCGGTGATACGGATGAAGAGGTACTGCGGTTCCTGACCGCGGACGTCAGACATGGCGATAGCGGTCTCGACATCCTGACCCAACTTCTTGAGCATGTTGCCGTCGGCATCATATACGTAATATGACTTATAATAGTTGTCGTCATTATTGAGGTAATAGTCCTCCTGAGTGATAATGAGGGCAGCCTTACCGGTGCCGGCGTTACCATAATCCTCAAAATTGATGTCATTACGGTACATGAGGTTACCGATCGAGTAATACGAGTAATAAGCACCCGCCTCGGTGTTCTGCACTACCGGAATGGTAGTGGTCTGATAACACTCGGCGCTGTTACCGCCGAGAGTATAGAGCTTGACGATAAGGTTATTGCCGGGAGCCATCTTCTGGTCCTCTGTCCAGTCATACGGGTCATTGAGGGGAAGATAGAAATTCTTCTCGTACTCACTGGTGCAGACATTTGCAACGCCGTTATGCATGAAAGTGAAGAAGAAAGGAGCCGACATCTGGTCACCGGCAACGCGGCGATAAGGGAGTTCGGTAGAAAGCACCTGCTGTATGGGACTGCCGTAAGTAGCCTTTGAGTAGGTGTCGATCTTTACCTTATAGGAATCCATATATCCCTCGTAATCGTCACCGAAGTCATCGACATCACCCATCGACTCAGTCATAAACGAGAGATAGAAAGTCTCGGTCCATTTGCTTGTGGAGGCATCGATGACATCGACGAGGTTACCCTCGATCATGGTCACCGCCTTGTCGTTACCCTCGTCGGTCTTCTCGCCGCCGATAGAGTAAACGTAAGAACGGACACCTGTAGAGTAATCGGGCTTATTGGTAATAATGGTCACGATCACCTCATAACGGTCATCGAGGTTAAAGAACTTGCGCGTCACGACACCGGCGAGCGTCACGGCAGCCGGTCTGATTTCGTCGCCGACGAGTTCAACCTTATCCTTGACCACACCAATCTTGTTGAGATTGGCATCATATATGTCAAACTGATACTCCTTGATGACTTTTTCGGTATAAAACTCACTGATCACCTGATCCTCAGTTGTGAAAGTAGTGGTATAGAACCATACCTCACCATTAGGGGCGTCGAGATAATCGAACTGGTCACTTTGGGAGAGTTGCTCGGGCGCAGCTTTCTTGGGCGCCTTCAAGCCCTTTGCCTTGGCATCGAGAAGGGCGTTGGCACGATTGATGCTCTGCATACGCTCACTGCTGAAAGGAGAAGGATTACCCTTGGCCTTGTAAGTGAATGATGAGAGATCAGGCAAACCTTTGGGGCGACCCTGCGGTGCAGCAGCAGCCGAAAAGGCAACTGCCGGAAGCAGAAGACCCAAGGTCAGTTTGTTAAGATGTCGCATATCGTATGTATTAAAAAAATAATCAGGTTAGTTAAAATAGAGTCACTTCTTAAGAAACGTACCGTAAGACCCTATATTATACAAAGATATATAAATAAAGAGTAATGAGGCTACAAAATAAATGATAATAGCCTTAAATACGCAATAAACGGGCTGTAATGTCGTTAAGAAAGAGGTGGACTATATAGAGCCACTGCAATCTACTCTCTCATACCTGACTAATGAAACTTACATCCGGATATAACTATAAGAGATTTACCCTGATAACAGCGCTATTATGCTGTCTGAGCACCATTGCGCATGCATTGGCGCCGGATTATTATGCCGCCAATTCAGTGTTGGCGACCGGTAACTGGAAGCGTGTATCAATAGCTCAGACCGGAATCTCATTTATTTCAAATACCGAATTACGCTCGATGGGTTTCAGTGACCCGTCCAAAGTCAATGTGTACGGCCTCGGAGGTCAGATGATACCTGAGTTCCTCTTTGACGGAATGGCGGACGACCTTCCGCTCGTGCCCTGTGTAAGGACAGAGACAGGACTGCTGTTCTTTGGTGTCGATGCCTTCTCATGGCAGTCGGCATCAGGCGATACACCTTACACCCACACCTTCAATCCTTATAGTGAAGACGCGGTTTACTTCCTCAGTGACCGCGATGTCACCACTCCGGAGCGCCCTCACATCAACGGTACTCCCACCTCGTCGACTGTGATAACGACCTTTACCGACCGCCGTGTGCATGAGGTAGACCAGCAGGCACCCTCCAATACCGGTCGTGTACTTTTAGGAGAAAGTTTCGTGACTCAGAACTCGCGTCCCTTTACATTCAATCTTACTGATATAGCTGACGATGATGTCACTTATAAGATAAACTTTGCCACAAACATTACCGGTACCGGTTCAAGCGGCATGCTGAATTTCACCATCAACGGCAAACCTGTTGGCACCGAGGGTGTGCGCACTCCCCCATTGACAGACTCGGAGCAGTTCATGCGTGTGACCCAGTGCACCAACACTGTCAGCCACACTGATTCCAAGTTTGAGTTAGGCATCAAGTTCAATCCGAGCGGAGCCGTCAATATGGCACGCCTTGACTATATCGAGGTATTCTATACCCGCGCCCTCAAGCTCAACCAGCAGTCACTATACTTCTTTGAGAAAAACCGCAACGACGTCACTCTCGAGGTGGAGGGTTGCAACGCCTCAACCATCATCTGGGATGTTACCGAGCCTTGGAATATCCGTCAGGTAGATTATGCCCTCAGCGGTACCAAGGCCCGCTTCAATTCACCGGGCGGTTACCATGAGTACGTAGCCTTCAACCCCGGCGACAAATTCCCGGCAGTAACAGGTGCGAAGACGGTTGCCAACCAGGACATCCACGGTATGGCGACCCCGGACATGGTAATCATCGCCAATGCCGAATTTAAAGAGGCTGCCGAGCGTATCGCCAACCTCCACCGTGAGGACGGTCTGGAGGTGTACGTACTCCAGCCCAACGAGATATACAACGAGTTCGCCGGTGGCAAGCAGGATGTGACAGCATTCCGCAAGCTACTCAAGATGTGGCATGACCGTCCGGGAGAACGCAGCATTAAATACGCCCTCCTTATCGGTCGACCTATCTACGACCACAAGATGGTATCATCGGAACTTGCCGGATTAGGTTATACCCCCCTCCCGATATGGCAGAGCTCTACCGGCACCATGGAGACCACCAGCTACTCCACCGATGACTATATAGCGATGCTTGAGGAAAGCAATCCCGATGTCTTCTCCCCTGCCATCGAGTCTATGCAGGTTGCCGTCGGACGTATCCCCGCCTCCACCGCCTCCGAAGCCATGGTAATGGCTGACAAGATCGAGCGTTATATGAAAACCCCTGATTTCGGCACATGGCGCAACCGCATCATGCTCATTGCCGATGACGGTGACAACGGTATCCACTTCAATCAGTCTGAAAAGGTTTACAGCATCCTCACGACCACCGGTAATGCCAACGCGTTCCAGTATGACAAGCTCTTTCTGGATGCCTATAAACTGGTCTATACCGGTACCGGAGCAGCATATCCCGATGCCAAGGAGAAGATGCTCCAGGCGTTTAACGATGGCGTGGGATACATCAATTATATCGGTCACGCCAACGCAAAATCATGGTCGCATGAGAACCTGCTGACATGGAACGACATCACCAGCCAGTCCAACCGCAATCTGCCCTGGCTTTATGCCGCGACCTGCTCGTTCGGCAAATGGGATAACCCCTCCGTATCGGGAGCCGAGTATATGCTCCTCAACCGCAACGGCGGTGTCATCGGCATTATCGCCCCGAGCCGCACGGTGTATATGGCTCAGAACGGTCAGCTCAACAACCACATGGCAAACATCATGTACACGCGTGATGAGGAGGGTAAAGCTCTGACGTTTGCCGAGGCGATGCGTCAGGCCAAGAACCGCTACATCGGTGATGACAACCGTCTGAGATATTGCTTCATGGGAGATCCGGCACTCCGCATATACAATCCTGCCTACACTGTCAAGATTACAGAAGTAGACGGTCAGGATGTAACCGGTCGCGTCGAGGAGTTCCCCGTTATAGAGGCATTGAGCAAGGTGGTGACCAAGGGAACCATCATTGACACCGAGAATAATGTGATGAGTGACTTCAACGGCACTCTCCATCTCCAGCTCTATGATGCCGAGCAGGTCATCACCACCAACGGCAACAACAACGGTGTTGCCCTCCCCTACAATGACCGCCGCATCAAACTGACTTCAACGATAGTCGAGGTCAAGAACGGTCAGTGGGAAGCGACACTGATGATGCCAGCCGAGATTCAGAATAATTACAGCCCCGCCCGTATCGTCGGTTACGCTTACAGCGAGGATGGTTCCGAGGCAAACGGCAGCACCGAGAAACTCTATGTTTACGGTTACTCCACCAATGACAATACGGATACAGCCGGTCCTACCGTCAGCGCGTTCTATCTCAACAATGCCGATTATTTCGGCAACGGAGGTGTGATCAACACCAAGCCGGTTGTTTTCGCCACCATCAGTGACGAGAGCGGCATCAACCTGTCGGATGCAGGTATCGGTCACAAGATGCGACTGACACTCGACGGCAATAAGGTTTTTGATGATGTAAACCAGTATTACACTCAGGATATAACCGACCCGTGCATGGGTAATATCATCTACCCGATGTCGGAACTGACACCCGGTGACCATACCTTGGCACTCACAGTCTGGGACAACGCCAACAACTCGACCACCGTGGAGACAAGTTTCATGGTGGGAGCAGCCATAGAGCCGGCGATCCGCGACCTCTATACCGATGTGGCACCCGCCACGACGGCTGTGACCATCACCTGCGAGATCGACCGTCCCAATACAGCTGTCGAGACCGACATCGAGGTATTCGACCTCAACGGCAAACGTCTGTACAAGGCTTCGTCGCAGATGACCACCGACTATTACAGCCGTTTCTCGACGAAGTGGGATCTGACCGATAATGGCGGCACACGTGTACCCCGCGGCATCTATATCTACCGCGCCACAGTACGCACTCCCGAGGGTACATACTCATCCAAGTCGCGCAAGTTGGCTGTAACCGGCGTGCAATAAAAATATCAGTTTACACCCGGGAAACCCCGGGTGTAAAGGTGTAAACACGGGTGTAAAAATGAATATAGTTAGCAATGAAAATTATAACTATCGTCAATAATTACGGTAAGACTGACGGCGGTGCGTGTAATCAGCAAGAGGATATCTCCGTGGAGAATCCACAGCAGAAACTGGATGACACTGACCTGCCGGGGTGGTACGTGATGCCGGACTCGTGCATATTGCGCACGGGTAATCCGGTGTTTCTCCCCTCCCCTCCTGTGCGGTGGCACGCGCGACTGTCGGCAGCGGTTAAGATCTCGCGTCTCGGCAAGAGTATCTCCGCCAAGTTCGCCCCGCGATATTACAGTGAAATGACACTCGCAGTGGTGCTTAGCGATGACGCGCTGGCGGCACGACTCGCAGCGGCAGGACTGCCGACAGCACCGGCTTACATCTTCGACCGCGCCTGCATATTGGGTGATTTTGCAGACCTTGAGTCCTTGGACATCAATGACACTTTCACCCTCACAGACGGAGAGAATGCCATAACATGGAAAGTCGATGAACTGCGTCGGACCATCGATCAAAATATAAGCCTAATAAGTAAGGATAACATCCTCAAGATAGGAGACATCTTTATTGCCGGCGTAACAGACAACTACCTGACTTTGAATTCAGACACTCACCTGCGTGCATACTCCTCAGGCACCGATAAGTGGGATGTTATTGATATAAATGTGAAATGATTAGAAACGTGAAATACAATACGATACTACCTCTTGCGGTGTGTGGATTGCTCAGTGTCAGCACGGCATTAGCGTCTGCATATACCTTTCCGGAATCCTCACGTATAGCCGAGGGTAAATGGATCAAGTTTAACACCGAGAGTGAGGGCGTGACCCGCATCAGCTACGACCAGCTGCGCGCTATGGGTTTTAAAGATCCTTCCAAAGTCGGTGTATTCGGTCGCGGCGGTCGCCAGATGCCCCATAATTTCACCGATGCCGAAGGCACCCCTGTCTATAGTTCCAATCCGGAGCCCGTGGCTACCTATCATCATAACAACGCCATATACTTCTACGCGTTAGGCACAGATGTATTGGGGACTAACGGCAACCTCTCCATCGACAAGACAAAAACAACTTTCCGTTACACTCAGGCATATAAAAATATTTATACTGACCATCCGGTATATTTTTTAAGCGACAATACCGATGCTCTGTTTCTCGACGAACCCGAGACAGTTTACAATCAGACCGGTTCTGATGTAAAATGGGGTCACGACTATGTCTACTACGAGGAAGACCTTGTCCAGAATAACACCAACACCGGCAACCTCTTCTGGGGACCGAGCTTCGTAGGGAAAGGTAAGCCACGCTACGAATGGGATCTGAACCTCCCCTTCCTTGACATAGCGGGTAATACGACATTGGACTGTCAGGTATTCGCATCAAAGGACGCCACAGGTACATTCTCGTATGGTATAGATATGGCTGACGGTAACCACCGCGGTCCCATTATCTCGTCGGGTACAGAGTCGTTCAGCTATCAGACGCCGGCACGCAGTAACCTTACGCTCGACGAACTCCCTCAGAAGCTCTTTGTCGAGGTTGAGAACGGTAAGGGCAAGTTTATAAATCTGGATCGTTGGATCTTTACATATTCCAAGTCCATCCCTGATTTCTCCGATCCGCGATGCGATGCACAGGAGCGTCTTGTATTCTCGCGTCTTACCAATACATGGTATTCACTCAACTTGGGTAAGACCAACAAGGATCTGGCTGTCTTCCGTCTGACCGGCGGTGAGAACCCGACTGTCATGTATATCCTCAACAAGGAGGACAAGGCAGGCAATTCCTACCACTGGGTGCAGGCTACCTCGCGCGAGATCGTATATCTCGTCGCCTTTGACACCAACGGCGACCTCCCCGGCATCGCCGATGGGGGTAACGCGTGGAGCGAGGTATCCGTACCCAATATCCACCAACTTGCTCAGGAAGGTGCAGACCTGATTATCCTTTCGGTACCCAAATATCGCAAATATGCCGAGGAAATCGCGGAGTTGCACCGTGAATACGACGGTATGAAGGTCCTCATCTTCGACCCCGAGGACATGTATAACGAGATGTCGCAGGGTCTGCCCGACCCGATGGCATACCGTGCGCTCGCCAAACTCTTTAACGAGTCGCCGGGACGTAAACTTAATTCGATGCTTCTCATAGGTCCTGCCTACTGCGATTACCGCGGCATGGAGGAGATACATAAGAATGTGCCGGGTTTTATAGGTTATCAGGGTACCGTGACACAGGCGAACTCGGAGGCTGCCAACGCGATGGATTATTATGGTCTGACCGTCAATTATATAGACAATCTCGACTTTATTCATGAGTGCGCCATGAACGTCGGCATTGGTCTGCTGCCGGTCAATACCGAACAGGAGGCTGAGCGTATGGTACGTAAGATCCGCGAATATATCACCGATGACACTCAGGCCTGGCGTGTAAACGAGACCTTGGGTGTCGGCGGTTTAGGTGACAACCACACACACGACAAGCAGACTATCAATTTGGGATCTGCCATCAACAGCTGGGCACCCGAACGCATGATCCATTCCACGCTGTGTATCGACGCCTACGGTGAGGAACTCGCACGCCGCAAGATGGAAGATTTCTTTAACCGCGGCAAGCTCTTCACTTACTATTTCGGTCACGGTGGACCGGCGATGTTAGGTAAGAACAAGAAGTTCTTTACCATCGGCGATGCCTACAAGCTCAATAACGAGCACTTGGGTATAATCTTCTTCGGCGGCTGTACACTCTCACGTACGGACTTCGGAGAGCGTGGTCTCGGAGAGCTTATGGTTACTGACTCTCGCCGCGGTCTGATAGCCACTATCCTTGCCACCCGCACCACATGGAGCGGTCAGAACTATGACTTCGCCAACCGACTGGTGCGTAACCTCTTCCGCGTGAACGCCACCGGCAAACTGCGCGAGAAATCCCCGACATTAGGTGAATGGATGGCAGGCACCAAGACCGAATCACGCCTCGCCAACGAGCTGTATTATATCCTTATCGGCGACCCCGCAATCCGTGTACCGGTAGCGCTCAGTAAGGTCAATATAAGTGACTTTGATTACGACACCTACTCCCCCGGATCTGTTATTACTGTATCTGGTACTATCGACAACCGTGCGGGAGGAATCGACCGCGAGTATAATGGTAAGGCAGCCATAAAGATACTCTATCCGTCACGTAAGGAAGTACTCGTACCGCGCGTATCGAGCGACGGGGACACCTCGGGAGAGGATGTTATCACCTACGAGGACGACATCCTTGTATCGCGAGAAACCGAGGTAAAGAACGGTCAGTTTACAGCGCGTCTCGTTATCCCCGCCGATGCTCCCTTGGTAGAGGGTGATACCCTCCCGGTATATGTCGGAACTTACGACCGTGCCAGGGCTCTTGGTGCAAGCGGTCGTGCCGAGGTCAAGATAACACGTAACATCAATGAACCGGGAACCGCTCCTGAGCGTGACCGTATCGCTCCGGAGATTGACATCAATTATGCCGACGCTCATCAGGTTATCGAGATTACCGTAAGTGACAACGAGAGTCTTGTACCCGGTATAGGATATGGCAAGTGTCTGACTTTCTATATCGATGATACAGCCGTGATGGACAATTCCGTGGTATCACCGGTCGATGATGCCATTACATACAGAAAATCGATGTACCTGCATCACCTCCCCAATGGCAAGCACACAATCAAGGCTATAGCTGTTGATGCTGCCGGCAATACTACCGAGACTGTTTACAACTTTAGCAAACAGAGCCTCAAGACCGGCATCAATGTCAAGGAGCTCAATGCAGCTCATGTCGATGAGGCATTGTTTGAGATTACCAACGATGTCGAGGGACCATTCACCATGCTTATAAGCGACAAGGTCGGTAATCCGGTAGCAGAGCGCAGGGTCGAAGGACCCTCCTTTGCATGGGACGGTACCGATGACTCAGGTAAGGCTGTCACCGGCGGTTTGTACCGCATGCGTCTGATGCAGTCATCTGCCACACATCCGCTCTATTCCGACTGGGTTGAGTTCGGACTGCTTGATTAAGTAATAAGTGATATGTTATAGTGAATAAGTAAGGGTGAGGGTGGTTAATCCTTAAAAAAACTGAAAGGGTTATAATCTTTGTAGCTAATTCGCGTTAATTGATATAGCGGGCAAAGTTATAAGGCAATCGACAAGATACTTAAACACCCGGATTACAGATTGAAAGTCACAACGACTTAATCTTGCCAAAACGAATAAACTGCATCATGACAAATACTCGGACTACCCTACTCCTATTTATCATAGCACTGCTCACCGGAGTGTCATCACTCCGTGCCGAGAATGATATCAAAGACAATGACTTCAACCCGGTCAATACGGGTGTGACCACATTGTCGATTGCTCCCGATGCCCGCGGCTCCTCGATGGGTAACTTAGGTGCAGCCACCGACCCGGACATGAACTCACAGTTCTGGAATCCGTCTAAATATGCCTTCGGGTATAGCCAGGGCGGTCTGTCGTTGAGCTACACCCCGTGGTTACGTAAAATCGTCAATGATATCTTCTTGGCTCAGTTGGCAGGTTATTATAAGTTAGGATCGGGTGACAATCAGGCACTGTCAGCCTCGTTACGTTATTTCTCGTTGGGAGAGGTGACTTCCGGCAACGGTGATGTAATCATGCAGACCATCAATCCGTATGAGTTTGCATTTGACTTAGGTTATTCACGTAAGCTGTCGGAGAAATTCTCAATGGGTGTCGTGCTGCGATACATCCTCTCGGATCTTTCGTATCAGGACACATCAGGAGAAAGTAACACCGCGGCATCAGCTTTCTCGGTAGACCTGTCGGGATATTTCGTTTCGTACCCGATGATTGGACGCAATGAGTGTCAGTTCTCGTGGGGTTTCGATATCTCCAACATAGGTACAAAGGTGAGCTATGACCACGGAGCCAACAATGCTTTCCTCCCGACCAATCTGCGTTTAGGCGCGCAGTTCATGTTCCCCCTCGCCGATTACAACACTCTTTCGTTTGGTCTTGACCTCAACAAACTGTTGGTACCGACCAAGCCGCGACCCAAGGACTTCGATATGTCGACTACCGAAGGACAGGATGCGTATTACGAAGCATTGGATAAATGGGAATCGATGTCACCGATTACCGGTATCTTCAAGAGCTTTAGTGACGCTCCGGGCGGTTTCGGTGAGGAGTTGAAGGAAATCGGTATCTCGGTGGGTGCTGAGTATGCCTACAATCAGCAATTCTTTGTGCGTGCCGGTTACAATTATGAGAATGAGATGAAGGGTGGCAGAAGCTACTTCGCCTTCGGAGCCGGCTTCTCGCTCAACGTCGTGCAGCTTGATGCCTCATACATGTTGGCAACTGCCCAGAGTTCTCCGCTTGACCAGACCATGCGCTTCACCTTGACGTTTGATATGGATGGTCTGCGCGACCTGCTCGGCAAACGCCGCAGATAAGTAACTATTGATAATTAATTTTTAATTAACCGATATTTATAGTTACTTAATCGTATCGAAGGAAAATCCAAATCTTTTAAGATATGGGTACTGATAATATCTCAGCAAAAAAGACAGACACTGCGTCTGACAGTCCTGAAACTTCAGCTTCTGCTAAAGTTATATTATATTGTCTCCGGGCGATAGCTATGCTACCGCTCGGAGCTCTTTATATGGTATCGGATTTCGCTTACTTCATTTTATACCGCGTGGTGGGATACCGACGCAAGGTAGTAAGCGATAATCTTAAGCTCGCTTTTCCCGAGAAGTCCGACAAGGAGCGCGCTGCAATCGAAAAGGAGTTTTATCATCATCTGTGCGATGTCTTTATCGAGGCGCTCAAGCTGCTTCATATCTCCGACCGTCAGCTTAACAATCATATAGAGGTTGTCAATGCGGAGTTAGTAGACGACGCATACCGCCGCAATCATTCGGTAGTGCTTTTCTTAGGACATTACGGCAACTGGGAATGGGTGTCGGATATAGTACGATATTTCAAGACTCCGATAAAGACCGGACAGGTTTACCATCCCCTCTCAAACAAGGTGATGGATCAGGTCATGCTCCGGATACGCAGTCATTTCAAATCCGAGAACATACCGATGGCTCGTACGGTGCGGCATCTGCTTCAGATTGAGAAAGAGGGAGGACACTTCATCGTAGGGTTTATTGCCGACCAACGTCCGGCGGAGAAGATTCTAAAGCATTGGACTACATTTTTCGGCATAGAGACCCCATATATTATCGGAGCCGAAACTATCGGACAACATGTGGATGCAGAGTATCTCTATATCGACATAGAGAAAGAGAGGCGTGGTCATTATAAGCTGACTTTCAAGCCAATAGAGCCTCCCGCAGATGATAAGGAGGATTTCCC
>CAZAWP010000005.1:15613-18968 GCA_964488855.1 uncultured Sangeribacter sp. | reverse complement strand
AGGTCACGGTCACCCATGCGCTGCTTGATCATCTCAAGGTCGATGGAGCCAAAATGGAGCAAGTATAATCCGGGGACGATGCGGAAGTCACGGTGACGCACTCGGTGGAAACCGGAACCCCACTGCACGGGGGCGGTGATGATGGACTGCTTGGTGTAGCGTGAGCACAGCCAGCCGTATTCACGCTGCTCAAGCATAGGTCGCGAACCGTCGAGGACTTCCTCGCAGTTAAGATTCTGCGCCATGTCGACACCTAAAGGTGACCAAGTATCACGCTTGGGCAAGGAGGAGAGTTTTTCGCGCAGGGTAACCCCCTCGGCGGGGTCGACAACCACAAACTCATCCGCATCAACCCCAATCATCATATCGTAGCCCTGCTCAGTCATGAGTTTGCCTGCACGTTGGCTAAGGAGTGCCAGACGGCTCTTTTCGGACTTCTCGACCATGCCCGCGAGACGAGGATGTAACTCCGCATGGGTACCCTCGCAGAAATCAGGGATGGTCTGATCCTCGCCGTCAAATAAAATATACAGGTTTTCCTTTCCTAACTCCCTGCCATAGTAATCGACCCAGCGACGCAAGAAAAATTCATCGTTGCGTACCATCGTTATGGCTCCAATCTTTTTCATGGCTTTCTCCATAGTAGTTGCTGCTAAGTTGTTTAAACAACTTCTATTTTACAAACATAAGTAAAAAAGATTATACTTCAAAATCCGCGCAAGATTACTCTAAAAAGTTTGGAAAAGAATAAAAAATGAATTATCTTTGCAATGTAATCAACGGAGAGCACGTAGTTGCAAACCCATTTGCTCTAACGTGAAACATATCGGATGAGAACGTGCATAAGCACGTATAGCAGGGTATGATGAAGCACCAGAGCCGGTTCCGGTTGATACTGAAACAAGGAAATAACATATTTAAGAAGGGTCTTTTTTAGACATTAGGAACTTCGTCGGCGACTATACAGCGGTCGTAAAGAAGCGCGGATTTCCCAATTGGTCATAAAAAGGATTCTTATTTTTTAGAATCAATAATAACGACTTGCCGATGCCCGGAGGTATCGGTATTCGTAAAAGAAATACAAAAATGGCTACATATCTCACACAAGAAGGATACGACAAAAAGATGGCGGAATTAGCAGAGCTCGAGGCTCAGCGTCCTGCTATCAAACAGGCAATAGCAGAGGCCCGCGACAAGGGTGACCTCTCGGAGAACGCCGAGTATGACGCTGCCAAGGAGGCACAGGGCATGCTCGAAATGAAGATTGCCAAACTCAAGGAATTGGTGGCTAACGCCCGCATTATCGACGACAGCCGTCTCAACACCGAGGTTGTGCAGATCCTCAACAAGGTGACCATCCGCAATCTCGCCAACAATATGGAAGTGGCATACACGATTGTGACAGACAGCGAGGCAAATCTTGCTGAGAAGAAGATCGCATCGACTACTCCCATCGCCCAGGCGCTCCTCGGCCATAAAGTTGGGGATCAGGTGAAATGCCAGGCCCCCGTCGGCGAACTCACTTTCGAGATTCTCAAGATTGAGATCTGATTAAGACCCGGCTCATATTTCTTAATTAATTAAACATAATAACCCCGAACGACAACCTTTATCGGTCGTTCGGGGTTTTATTATTATGGGGTTCAGGATTTCTCCGGACTCTCTACAAGTATGCCGGTAAGGTGTACTTCCACCAGTATATTTTTAAACTACTATATCATGACTATCTTTTCAAGAATTATCAAAGGTGAGATACCTTGCTACAAAGTAGCGGAAAACGATAACTACTTCGCATTTTTGGATATCAATCCCGTGGCATGGGGTCATACGTTGGTAGTACCCAAGCGCGAGGAGGATTATCTATTTGATCTCACCGACGATGAATTAGGAGGGATGATGAGCTTCACTAAAAAGGTTGCAAAGGCTCTCCGCGAAGCTATCCCCTGCCGTAAGGTCGGTATGGCTGTATTGGGACTTGAAGTGCCTCATGCACATATCCATCTCGTACCGCTCAAAAACGAGGGCGACATGGATTTCCGCCACAAGATCGAGAATCCTGATCCCGCACGCATGCAGGAGATAGCCGATATGATTAACAAGAAATATAACGAGCTGTAATTTAGCAATATTAATCTGATTACAGGTCGATATTTAAATGAAATATTCAGCTTGGAATTAAGCGAAAAATTAAGTATAAAATTATGGAAAACTTTATATTCTGCTCCCCTACTGAGTTTATCTTTGGCCGCGACACCCAGAAAAAGACAGGTGAGGCCGCCAAGAAATATGGAGCAACAAAGGTACTGATTGTCTACGGCAGCGACCGTATCAAGAAGAATGGTCTATTTGATCAAGTCACAGCTACCTTAAAGGATAATGGAATCGAATTTGTGGAATTAGGTGGCATTGAGCCCAACCCCACTACAGCCAAGGTATACGAGGGTATCGAGATCGCCCGCAAGGAGAAAGTGGATTTCATCCTCGCCATCGGTGGTGGTTCACCGATCGACTCCGCCAAGGCAATAGCCATCGGAGCGCTCTACGACGGTGATTTCTGGGATTTCTACGGTGGACATGTCACTCCGACAGCAGCAATCCCTGTCGGTGTGGTGCTCACTATCCCGGCTGCCGGCAGCGAAGGAAGTGGAAACTCCGTCATCACTAACGAGAAGACTCATCAGAAGATTTCGGTACGCTATCCCAATATGCTCCGTCCCCGTTTTGCAATCCTGAATCCTGAGCTGACAATGTCTTTGCCGTGGAATCAGACAGCATACGGTATCGTCGATATGATGGCACATATCTTCGAGCGTTATTTCTCCAACACACCCGGCACACAGCTTGTGGACGGCTATTCGGAGGCTATACTGCGCGACATCATGGATCAGGCGATGACCCTGCGAATGCGCCCGGATGACTATGATGCACGTGCAGACGTTATGTGGGCCGGTACTCTGGCTCACAATGGTCTCTGCGGTGTCGGCAAGGTTGAGGATTGGGCCTCACACCGCCTCGAACACGAGATCTCGGCATTTTATGACGTAGCGCACGGTGCCGGATTAGCTGTCATTATACCCGCGTGGATGGAGTTTGTCGCCAAGATTAACCCGGATAAGATGTGGCGTTTCGCTATTAATGTGATGTCTGTTAATCCCACCGGTAAGGATACTGAGGAGATTATTAAGGAGGGTATCGACGAACTCCGTCATTTCTATCACGGTCTCGGACTGACCACACGTTTGTCAGAGCTTATCGGTGAGACTCCCGATATCGACAAGATGGTGAAATCTCTTCACCGCAACATGGGCGACACTTTGGGCAACTATGTGACCCTGAGCATGGATGATGCGCGCAC
>CAZAWP010000005.1:0-15513 GCA_964488855.1 uncultured Sangeribacter sp. | reverse complement strand
TTGGCGGAGGTCAAGCCTAATCTGGTGATCTGTGTACCGCTGATTTTGGAGAAGATATATAAGAACCAGATTCTCCCGATGATCTCGAAGGGTACTATGCGATGGACGCTTGCTGTACCGTTCCTCGATTCATTCATATACTCCAAGATACGCAAGAAACTGATTGATGCCTTTGGCGGGGAGTTTGAGGAAGTCATCGTAGGTGGCGCCCCTCTTAACCATGAGGTTGAGGAGTTCCTGCATAAGATAAAGTTCCCCTTTACCGTCGGCTACGGCATGACGGAGTGCGGACCGCTGATCTCCTATACACCGTGGAAGGAGTTTATCGTGGGTTCGTCGGGTAAGACGCTGCCGACGATGGAGAGCAAGATTGATTCGCCCGATCCGGAGAATATCCCGGGAGAGATTTGCGTTAGGGGCACTAATGTAATGAAAGGGTATTATAAGAACCCCAAGGCGACCAAGGATGTGCTCGACAAGGACGGCTGGCTGCATACGGGAGATATGGGTACCCGTTCGGCGGACGGTACACTCTTCCTGCGCGGACGCTCCAAGACGATGATACTCTCTGCGTCGGGACAGAATATTTACCCCGAGGAGATTGAAGCCAAACTCAATAATATGCCTTACGTTACTGAGAGCCTTGTGGTGGAACGCGACGGGAAGCTCGTCGGGCTGGTTTATCCTGACTATGAGGCGCTGGATCGCTTTGATATTTCGACTTCCAATCTTGATGATACGCTTGAGAATATCCGCGAGGAGCTCAACAAACTCGTGGCTCCTTACGAGCGTCTCACCAAGCTCATCCCGATGCCCAACGAGTTTGAGAAAACCCCCAAGCGCTCGATCAAGCGCTTCCTGTATACACACTAAGGTATAGGAGTACACGCATTAAGGTAAAGGAGCGTACTCTTTATGGTAAAGGAGCACACTCTTTAAGGTAAAGGAGCACACTCATAAAGGTAGCCGGGGAACACTCGGAGAACGCCCTGGTAACCTGCGGTTACGAATGAGGCAGCCTGCAAGCAGGCTGCCTCATGGTTTCACTATATGGGTTTAGTTCGGGTTGTCGGAGTTGCGGGATTTGACGCGGTAGTAGACGACCATCAGGGCGAGGGCGATCACGAGGAGGATCAAGCCGAGGATGAGGAGGGTCTGGACTGCTATCTTGAGGGCGCCAAGGATGAAGCACAGCACGGTGCCTAATATGAAAAATGCGGCTACATAGCCTATGATGCGCAGGCGCTTTTCCGCCTGATCTAATCGGGGATCTCGTGGTGACATAATTGTTTATTTTTTGTTGCGGATGAGGAAGTGGTCGCCGGTTGTCTTGACGATCTGATCGTAGTACTCCTGGTTATAGCCGGGGAAGGTCGGATATACCGGAAGGTCGTACTCGCTCTTTATGAAATTACCGTTTTCGTCGGTCTTTTTCATATTACCATCCATAAACTTAACAAACAAATACTGTGCAAGGTTTCTGTAAGCATCAGTAGCCTCTTTTGCAATGGCTGCACCTTCGGTATTCATCGAAGCCACCATAGCGGTCTGATCACCTTTGTTATAAAGCTCGGTTAATTCCTTGTCTCGGTCGGCGCGGTCGGCATGGAATTTATCTTCGAGTCCTGACTGCACTTTACGGATGTCGGGAATCATGAGGTCATAGCGGTTGTAGGCCTGATTTGCCACCCAGTTGTTCATCCAGAAATTGGAATCGAATGAGAAAGTGTTGATATCTCCGTGATCCAACTCCTTAGGAATCTCGGTCATACCGCAATAGAAAGGCATATAGACGGAGGTGTTGGTATCGTCAGTGCCAAACCATAAAATACCGCCCACGGGATCGGGCAGCCAGTCGCGTCCCTGGCTGACAAAGCTCCAACCGGTCTGCTGGGTGGCTATGGCACGCTCCATGAGGTATTTGTTACCATCGACTTCAAACTCCATCGGACGCCAGCGATAAGGAACCTTGTTGGGACCGGCACCTATGTCGTCAGTCATGTTAAACGGTGTACCCTCGAAGTGGTCTCGCATGCTCCACTGCATGTCCTGCGGACTTACTTTTTTATCCGGCACGACGTAGAGTGGCATGGGTTCGTCGCTCTCACCGTTGCACCATGCATAATACACATCTGTATCAGGCTTGAAGCGGCGGAAGTAACTCCACACGCGGGCATCGCAGCCGCGGCGGGTAGCCATATCGTGGTCAGCGTATGCGTCGGCAAAGGAGAAATCCTCATCCTTGCCGTTGAAATACCCGCGCCTGCGGGCAAACGAAATCATATCCTTGGAGTAGCGGACGTTCTCTTTATCCTTGAGATTGACTTTGCGGATACGGGGTTCGTTGGCATGACCCGAGATTGCATCGTCGGGGATACGGACAGCAATCCATACCGCACCTTTCTCAGCCCCCTTGCCTATCATCTCCATTACCCACACTTCATTTTTATCGGCGATGGAGAATGACTCTCCCTCAGAGGCGTAGCCATATTTCTCTACGAGGTCAGTCATGACATCAATGGCCTCGCGGGCAGTCTTGGAGCGCTCCAAGGCTATCTGTATCAACGAACCGTAGTCGATGATTGAGTTGCCGGTGGTATCGGCGAGTTCCTCGTGACCGCCCCATGTGGATTCACCGATGGCAACCTGATGCTCGTTGATGTTGCCGACAACATTATACGTGTGGGGAACTTGCGGTATTTCGCCGAGGGGCTTGTTGGTATCCCACTCCACTACTTTGCGCATGGCACCTTTGGGGTGATCGGCGGCAGGTGTATGGGTAAGCATACCGTACAGGTTATGGGAGTCTGCGGCGTATGTCACCATCACGGAGCCGTCGGTAGTCGCCTTCTTGCCCGCGATAAGGTTGGTACAAGCCATTGCCTCGGCTGCGCCAAAGAGCAGACCCGAAGCCAACACTCCACTCAAAACTAAGCTAATATTCTTCTTATTCATATTCATATCTTTTCAAAACGCCGGTTAGAATACAGGAATCATTATCAGCATTTGACTTTTGCATATTCCTATAACATGTTGCTGTAAATTACAAATATACAAATATCTTTGGTTAAATAAAAACAAGAATCACCAAACCATGTTATAGCACTTACCTTATACCATCATACTTATTCTGTACGGTTTTGGAGGATGTGTACGAAAACGGACAGGCGGCAAATACATGAAGAAATTAAGTATTAAGGAGTTATGGAATTGGCATGCGATATGTATGGATTGGGACGACAAACTGATGCTTACAGCATGGATAGGAAACTGACTGACAACGAACGCAAGAAGATAGCTCTGAGACGGCTGCTGAAGACCGGCGTGCCGGTGCTCGTAGTGTTCATTATTATAGGAGGATTGATATTTATTTTCGGAGATACTTCGGCAAAGGCGAAGGATCTTGATTTCTGCACGGCAGACACGGGAGATATCGAGACATCGGTAGAGGCTGAGGGTAAAGTCATGGCGGCTTACGAAGAGACCCTCGTTTCACCGGTATCCAGCCGTCTCAGGGCTATTTATTGTCAGGAGGGAGACGTAGTCGAGGAGGGAACGCCCCTGCTCGGACTCGACCTTCAATCAGTCGAGACTGACATTCAAAAAATGCGTGATGAGATACGTATGAAACAGAACGCCACCGAGCGACTCGCCCTGTCAAATAAAAACCAGCTCTCCAACCTCGCGATGAAAATCAAGACCAAGGAGATGGCGGTAGCCGAACTTGCCGCAGAGGTTGCCAACGAAAAACGGCTCGACAGTATCGGCAGCGGCACGGGTGACCGGGTGCGTCAGGCTCAGCTCACATATAACACCGCCCTTCTCGAACTCGACCAGATGCGCAAGGAGTTGGCAAACGAGACTCAGATGGCGCAATCCAATTACAACACCAGCAAACTTGAGGAATCCATCGCCCAGCGCAATATCGAGACCTTAGAGCATACCCTTGACGATGCCCGCATACGGGCACCGCACGCGGGTACGGTGACTTTCATTAATTCGGAGATCGGCGCCACCGTCTCGGCGGGTGAGAAATTGGCTGTCATAGCCGACCTGACACGTTTCAAGATCACCGCCGAACTCCCGGAATCGGACCGCGCCAAGGTCGCGGCGGGAGCGCCGGCGACCATTGTCATCGCAGGGAAGAAGTTGAGAGGAAAGATTACCAATCTCAATCCCGCCTCCACCAACGGGATGGTCACTTTCACCATACGTCCCGACAACGAGAGTGACCCGGCGCTGAGAGCCGGACTCAGGGCAGTCGCCAATGTTGTCTATGATATTATCCCCAATACTGTCCGCATCAAGAATCAGGCGTATTATCACGGGCCGGGCAAATATCAGCTTTTTGTCAAGACCGGTGACAATACCCTTGAGAAAAGGGAGGTCTATCTGGGCGACAGCAGTTTCGACTATGTGGCGGTCAAATCCGGACTCAAGCCCGGTGATGTAGTCGCGATCGGAGACATGCGCGACTATGCACGAAATACCAAGATTAAAATACAAAAATAATACACTTATACCATCCAATACATAAAAGAGTATGGCTATTATAGAACTAACCGGGGTAAACAAAGTTTACCGCACCAAGGATATAGAAACCACGGCATTGGAGAATGTCAATCTCTCGATCAACCGCGGTGAGTTTGTCAGCATCATGGGACCGTCCGGTTGCGGCAAATCTACGCTGCTCAACATCATCGGTCTCCTTGACATGCCCACCTCAGGCACGGTGCTGCTCTTGGACAAAAATATGGAGGGGGTGCCCGATAAGGCACTGTCGGCATTTCGCAACCATAACATTGGCTTTGTCTTCCAGAGCTTCCACCTTATCCCAACACTTAACGTTGCGGACAACGTTGCCCTTCCCCTCATATATCGCAAAGACATTTCACGCAGCGAGCGCCATGAGAGAGTGACCAAGATACTGGAGCGCCTGAACATGACACACCGCTCCGGGCACCTCCCTAACCAGCTTTCGGGAGGACAGTGCCAGCGTGTGGCGATAGCGCGCGCCATCGTCGGTGACCCTCAGATAATCCTTGCCGACGAACCCACGGGTAACCTTGACTCGGGCATGGGCGCCGAAGTCATGGGGCTGCTTCATGAACTCAATAAGGAAGATGGACGAACTATCGTCATGGTGACCCACAATGAGAGTCAGGCACGCGACACTGACCGCATCATACGATTCTTTGACGGTCGCCAAGTCGATTAAGTTATCCTGAATCCTAAATTGTCACAACGGTTAATAACTGTCTATCAAAAGGGAAATAACTATGACATATATAAAGCAACTTATCGGGGAGATACGTCAGCATCCGCTGTCGATATGGCTCTCGATAGCGGGAACGGCACTCGCCATATTCATGATTATGGTGATGTTTATCCGCAATAATCTGGATACTGTAGATGCGGCACCGGAATCCAAACGCAGTTCGATGCTGATAGGACGCGGCATGCATGTAGCAGAAATTGATGGATCAAGAAGCACCTCAGGAGACGGCATCCGCCGTCAATGGATAGAGAAGATTTATGAGAACCTTGACGGAGTTAAGGATATAGCCTATTTTCGTGCCCATCCCTCTAACATGAACCTCAGCCTCAACAATGGAGTGCCGCAGGATAAGAAGGCTCGAATGACCGATGCAAATTACTGGCGGGTACTCAACTTCGATTTCGTCTCAGGCAGACCCTTCACAGACGCGGAATGCGAGTCACGCGCAGAGGTCGTTATCATTACCGATAACGTGGCACGTGAGTTTTTCAAGACCACCGATGTCATCGGCAAGACTATAGATGTAAACCGCACACCTCACCGCATTGTCGGTGTCGTCAAGGAGGTAAACCCGTTGTTTCAACTCTCTTATGCCGATTTATATCGACCTATTTTTGACTACGGGGATATAAATGAGATACGCAAATCTGACTTCGGCAGGTTGAGTCAATTTTTAGGTGAACATAATGTCATACTCATCAAGGAACCGGGCGTGAGTGACCGGAGTATTCAGGATCAGGTCGTGGAGCGTTACAACCGTCTCAACCGACAGATAATGCGTGACAGCATTCAGTTAATCTATCACGGCGCGCCCTACAATGTAGAGACCAGTACAGTCATGATCCCTTCTGAGGGAAACCCGGATACAAGTGAAAAGCACCGCAGAAACCTACTGATATATGGTATCCTACTGCTTGTGCCGGCTATCAATCTGAGTGGCATATCACGCAGTCGCCTAAGTAAGCGTATTTCTGAGATAGGAGTGCGCCGGGCATTCGGGGCAACACGCATGGACATAATCCTCCAATTATTGGGAGAGAACTTCCTTGTCACAATAGTGGGCGGAATCATCGGCTTGGGATTGAGTCTCCTCTTTGTGGGATTGTTTTCATATCTTTTCATTCCTACAGATAACACCATCAATATGGGAGAGGTGTTCCATCCGTCGTTGGGGATGTTGGTCAATTGGCAGACGTTCGTATGGGCGCTATGCTTCTGCTTTATCCTCAACGTGCTGAGCGCCGGAGTTGCAGTATGGCAAGCCGCCCGCATAGCACCCGCCGAGGCTATCGGCAAGAAATAATCATGTTTAAATATCCGGAGATAGCGAAGTAAAAGTAGCTATTTTAAATTAATGATATAGTATTGACGCTGCTGTCAGGTATCTATTTAAATTAAAAAGAAAATCACATGAAACGTGACCTCATAAAACAAATGTGCAACGAATGGCGCGAGAATATCTGGCTTGTGTTAGAGCTCTTTATCGTCTTGGTGGCTATCTGGATATTCTGCGTACAGATGTTGTCTTCGGTCGTAACCTACAATCAGCCCAAGGGATTTGATGCAACCAATGTGTATGTGGGAAGAATATGGGTAAAATATGACGTTGAAAACGGATATACAGAATTTGGTGAAAATACCGACGCAATCAACGGTGAGGATTTGGTCAAGATGCTCAACCGCTACCGCAACAGTCCATACGTGGAACATGCCGGTTATGCCTATAATGGTACTCCATACGCCGGAGGATGGTACGGCACGTCTTTCAACAAAGATGGCGACACTGTCCCCATTTCCATTAACTGGCGGTTTGTCAGTCCCGATATTGCCGAGGTTCTGCAATACGAAAGCCTCACAGGGCAGACTCCAAAGGAAATGGCTGACCTACTTCGCAAAGGGGAGGCACTTGTAGCACCCTCAAAAGATTACACAGCCGATCATGATCCGATGACCTTGCTCAATACCCCTCTGATATTAAATCATACCCTCGGGGATTCGCTACGTTACTACTCTCACGCACTTATAAGACCGGTATTGACCTCTGAATTCGACACTCACCGTGAGGGTAATTTTATTACACCGATGACCGATGACATGATAAGAAGCGGTTGGTACAACCGGATGATCGGCTACATGCTTATCAAGGTAAAACAGGGCGACGAAAAAGAGTTAATGGATCAGTTTTACAATAACCGGGAATTTCGTGAACTGCGTAATGTCTCTATCGAAAGCCTCACTCCCATGAGCACCATTCGTAAAAACACGATTGAACCGGACCTTATCAAACTGCGCATCTTTATCGGAGCCACCGTGTTCCTGCTTATCATAGTATTTTTAGGTCTGTTGGGTACATTCCGTTACCGTGTAAGCCGTCGCGAGAGTGAGATAGCGATCCGCAAGGTTGCGGGAGCGACCTCGGGTGACATACTGCGACGACTCCTTACAGAGGGCATGCTGCTATTATGCTTCGCCCTGATTCCGGCGATTATCATAGCCGCCATTTATGATCACCGCAATCCTGATTTTGAATTGTCGGCATATATCTATCCGGCGGGCGGGATAGCGTTCCTGATTATCCTCATAACCATCTTTGCCGGTATCCTTATACCCGGATTGTTGGCGATGAAAGTACAACCGGCAACAGCTCTAAAAGATGAATAACCCTCTTCTGTTGATATTAACGGCTCTACTCCCGGTAGTGGCATTCTTTACGACACCGCTGTCGGGAGCGGAGGTACGCGAACCTGCGGGCGGTATCTATCAGTCTCCGGAAATCTGTCAGACACCCGCCGATAGCATCGTCCTTACACTCGACGATGCTATCGTCCGGGCCCGTCTCCACAGCGTAGACGGCGCCGTGGCTCTAAATTCGCTCTACAGTGCCTACTGGCAGTGGCGCTCCTTTAGGGCAGACCAGTTGCCTGAAATTAATTTCTCGGCAACAGCACCCGCCTATTTCAAGCAGTTTACACCATATATGAACGACGGTGGCTCGTACTCGTTTGTCAAGAATAATTACCTGCAGCTTAACGGCGAAGTTTCAATCACCCAAAATATTCCCTTTACCGGTGGCAAGCTGTCGCTAAACACTTCGCTCGATTTTTACCGCCAGTTTGGCAAGGATGCCTACAACCGGTTCATGTCGATACCCGTGGCACTCACATTGAGCCAACCGATCTTTGGCGTAAACTCCCTGAAATGGGACCGCAAGATCGAACCCGTAAGGTATGCCGAGGCAAAGGCGGAGTTTCTAAGTGCCACCGAGGAGGTGGCGCGAACCGCCCTCATCTATTATTTCCAGTTGCTGATGGCGGTCGAGAACCGTAACATCTCTCGCCAGAACCTTGCCAACGCCATCAATCTTTATGATGTTGCCGTAGAGAAAAGGGCTATGGGCAAGATCAGCGGCAACGACCTGCTGCAAATGGAACTAAACCTGCTTAACGCGCGCTCCGACTCGACGGTATGCGAGAGTGATTACCGCAGTGCGATGTTTCAGCTAAGCACTTTTCTCGACCTCGGAGAAAACACACACATTGATGTTGAGATACCCACCGATATACCATACGCTAAAGTGGACTATGACGTGGCGCTTGCCAAGACCACCGAAAACAACAGCCATGCGCGCAACATCATGCGCCGTCGCCTCGAAGCGGACTATGAGGTAGCACGTGCCAAGGGGGACCTGCGCAGTATCAACCTTTTCGCACAGGTGGGTTACACGGGTGCCGGCAGCTCGGTGGAGGATGCCTACGCGAGCCTCGGCTCAAATCAGGTTGTAAAAATCGGGTTTGAGATTCCGCTGCTTGACTGGGGTAAAAGGCGCGGTCGCGTCAAGGTCGCCGAGAGCAAGCGCGACATGGTCATAGCACAGCTGCACCGCGAGGAACTGGATTTCAATCAGAACCTGTTTATCCTCGTGGAGCGCTATACCAACCAGCAGGAGCAGGTCATGATCGGCAAACGCGCCGACGAGATTGCCGCCAAACGATATGCCGTAAACATGGAGTCATTTATTATAGGCAAGATTTCGACGCTCGACCTTAACGACTCCCGTGTAAATAAAGATGAGACACGCCGGGCATATGTAAACGAACTTTACAAGTTCTGGGATTACTATTACCGGATACGCAGTCTCACACTATGGGATTTCAAGGATAACTGTCCGATTGATGCCGATTTCAATAAATTACTGAGATAGCAAGGATCAATCCGATTATATGATTTATTCTTGAATAATATGTGAAATTATTGGCGAGGATTATGTATATTTACAATTGATGAAAAATCTACCGATTCTCATAATAGATGATGACAGCACGGTGCGTCTGTCGCTGACGGTTTTGCTTACCAAGGCGGGTTACACCGTCGAGAGTGCGAGCAATCCGTCGGAGGCGCTTGACCGTTTCCGCAACGGGAAGTATTCTCTCATGCTGATGGATATGAACTACTCGCGCTCCACTACGGGAGAGGAGGGGTTGCACCTGCTGCGTCAGGCTGCCATCTTCCAACCCGATGTGCCGGTCATACTCATAACGGCATGGGGAAGCATCAACCTTGCCGTCGCCGGGATGAAGGCCGGTGCCTTCGATTTCATCACCAAGCCATGGTCAAACCGCGATTTGCTGCAACGGATACAGACCGCCCTCGAACTCAATGAAACTTCAGAGGGGGAGCAGAAAAACAACACTTTCGACCGCTGCGGCATAATAGGTCACAGCGCAGGCCTTACCGACATCCTCGCCACTGCCGAGAGAGTGGCTCCTACCGATGCCCCCGTTTTGATACTCGGTGAGAACGGTACCGGCAAGGAGATGATAGCCCGCGCCATACACGAGAACAGCCGCCGCGCCAAGGGTCCCTTTGTCATGGTGAACCTCGGAGGCATATCGCAGCAACTTTTTGAGAGCGAGATGTTCGGTTATGTAAAGGGAGCCTTTACAGGTGCCGTCGGCGAACGAAAAGGTCGTTTTGAGATAGCCGACGGAGGCACTATCTTTTTGGACGAGATAGGTGATCTCGACATAGGGAGTCAGGTCAAGTTGCTGCGCGTATTGCAACAGCATACCTTCGAGCGCTTGGGTGAGAGTCATTCGCGCAAGACCGACATCCGCGTTATCTGCGCCACAAATGCCGACCTGTCGGAGATGGTGGCGTCTCGACGATTCCGCGAAGACTTATTCTACCGCATCAACCTCGTGACATTCAGGTTGCCGCCGCTCCGCGAACGACGGGAGGACTTACCCGAACTGATACGTCATTTCATATCTCAGGGCAGCAAACGACTCAATATAGAGACACCCGAGATTTCGACGGAGGCACTCAACCGTCTTCTGCGCTATGAGTATCCGGGCAACATCCGCCAGTTAGGCAATATAATAGACCGTGCACTGATTACCGCACGCAACGGCATCATTGAGCCGGCTGACATTGAGGTCTCCCTTACTGATTTCAAAGCCGGAGATACCGCTGACCTTGCCGGCCTTACTCTCGACGACCTGGAGAAGAATGCCGTAGTAACCGCTATCGAGAACAGTGGCGGCAACCTCAGCCGTGCTGCCCTAAATCTCGGCATCACCCGGCAGGCTCTCTATCGTAAAATGACCAAATTCGGCATCTCTAAGTAAGTCAGCACTATATCGTAAATTGACCAAATTCGGAATCTCTAAGTAAAACGGGCTTAGACTATGGGTGTTAAAGTACTCTTGAAACGCGGATACCTCTTCGGACTCATGGCTGCCATGATCGTGGGTGCTACCGCCATGCTGTATCCTTTACTACCGGGCATGGGGGTATGGGTATGCGGAGGCGGTGCGCTGCTGCTTATTATGCTCGGCGTGATTTGGCGTAGTGTCGGGAGTCCTTTGGACATGGTCGAGAAAGGTTTCGGTCTGCTCATGGCTCAGGATTTCAACAGCCGCCTGCGCAAGGTCGGCGAGTTTCATGCCGACCGCATCGCCGAACTTTTCAACCGCATGGGTACGCGCCTCAAGGAGGAACGTCTGCGCCTTAACGAACAGGAGTATTTTCTCAAGAAACTTATCGAGGTCTCCCCTCTCGGCGTTGCCGTGCTCGATTTCAATCTGAAGATACGCTTGGTCAATAAATCGTTTTTATCCCTATGTTCACTGAGCAGAAGAAGTGAGGACTTAACCGGGAAGGATTTCAATGAAATTGACAGCGACAATGACCTGATACGGACAATCGAGACCCTTCCGCTTGATGAGAGCGTCACAATCCGCACACAGGATACATCGGTTTTACGCGTATCCAAATTGTGGTTTATGGAGTATGGGATGCAGTGCCCGTTTATCATCATCGAGCCGCTGACACACGAGGTTATCAAGGCTGAGCGGGAGGCCTACGAGAAGATTATACGCGTTATCGCACACGAGGTAAACAATACCTTGGGGGGAATCGTGGCGCTACTGGAACTGTTGGGCAGCTACGAACTGGATCCGGGGATGCACGAATTGGGAGAGAGTGCCTTGGACCGCTGCCGGTCTCTGTCGGCATTTTTAGGGACATATACCGACATTGTCAAACTTCCGGAACCCAAGCTCATACCCGCGGATCTCGCTCACGAGATCAACCGTCTGAGACCTTTCCTTACCACCGTCGCCGGTGACCGGATAGGATTGGAAGTTGTCTGTGAGGATAAGGATATGACAGTTGCCATTGACCTCCCGATGATCGAGCAAGTGATCCTGAATATTGTCAAGAATGGTGCCGAGAGCATCATGCACCGACTTGAAGATGGAGACACAACACCGGGATTGATACGGATACATATATATAAGGATAACGACGGACGCGTAAACCTGGACATCATCGACAACGGCGACGGCATAGACGATGCGACCGCCGGTAAACTCTTCACGCCATTCTTCACAACCAAGGCAAACGGCCACGGAATCGGCTTGACACTTATCCGCGAAGTCCTGTACCGTCATGACAGCCGTTTTTCGCTGCGCACATTACCCTCGGGAGAAACCTGCTTTCACATCCGTTTCAATTTTTTTCATCCTCAATGACCCTATACACGTTTTCTGACGTTATATATAAAGAGTGATATGTCTTAACAGATTAGGACATATATTCACTGTTTATATTAAGTGATAGAAATTACGTCAAATATATTTATGGAAAACGAAAAAAATCCTTTAGAAGGAGTTGATAATACACAGCTTAGCGAAGCTGAAATGAAAGCCGCTTCAGCCGAGGAAGCACTCGCAGAGGATCTCTCGACCGAGGCTCTCGAAGCGTTGGCTGATGAGACAGCCGCTGCCGATAAGGAGGCGGAAGATGCCGCCAAGTCAGAAAAAAGTGAAAAAGAGGACTATAAACAGGAAGGAAAGACTTTTGCGGATTTAGGCGTCAGCGCTCCCCTGCTCAAGGCTATCGACGAATTAGGTTTTGTCAATCCTATGCCTATCCAGGAGATGGTGATACCTCACCTTCTCACCAAGGATGGTGACGTGGTCGGTCTGGCACAGACCGGTACGGGTAAGACAGCCGCATTCGGTCTGCCGGTGCTCCAGCGTATCGACCCCAAGCGCAATGTGCCTCAGGCGCTCATCATAGCCCCGACCCGCGAACTATGTCTTCAGATTGCCGGCGACCTCGCTGATTTCGCCAAATATCTCGACGATGTCAGGATTCTTCCGGTGTACGGTGGATCAAGCATAGAGAGCCAGATCCGTTCGCTCAAGAAGGGCGTGCAGGTTATCGTGGCAACCCCCGGCCGTCTTATCGACCTTATCAAACGTGAGGTAGTCAAACTTAGTGACGTGCATACGGTCATCCTCGACGAGGCTGACGAGATGCTCAACATGGGCTTTTTGGATGACATCAACGAGATTCTGTCGCATGTCCCCGAGAACCGCAAGATGCTGATGTTCTCGGCTACGATGCCCTCCGAGATCGCCCGCATCGCCAAGAAATATATGCACGATCCTGTCGAGTTTGTCGCCGGTAACCGCAACGAGGGTTCCAAGAATGTAAAACATATATACTATATGGTCAAGGCGCACGACAAATATCTCGCCCTTAAACGTGTAGTCGATAACAGCCCGAATATTTACGGTATCGTCTTCTGTCGCACCAAGAAAGAGACTCAGGAGATCGCCGACAAACTTATAAACGACGGCTATAATGCCGATTGTCTGCACGGTGACCTCTCGCAGGCACAGCGTGACCTGGCGATGAAGAAATTCCGCGACCATGTCACCCAGATATTGGTTGCCACCGACGTTGCGGCACGTGGTCTCGATGTCGATGACCTTACACACGTCATCAACTATGGTCTCCCCGACGATGTGGCGGTATATACGCACCGCTCGGGTCGTACAGGACGTGCCAACAAGACCGGTGTGTCGGTGGCAATCATCCACTCGCGTGAGAAGAGCAAGCTGCGCCTTATCGAGAAGAAGATAGGCAAGGAATTTGAGTACCGCAAGGTGCCTACCCCCGAGCATATCATCGAGAAGCAGCTTTACAGTCTTGCCGACCGTTTGGAGCGCGTGCAGGTTAATGAGGCTGAGATCAACAAATATCTCCCCGGAGTGCGCAAGAAACTTGAATGGCTCTCTGAGGAAGACCTCCTCAAACGCGTTCTTTCGTTGGAGTTCAACCGTCTGCTGAGCTACTATCAGCACATGCCCGACATTGACCTCAACGAACCGGACAAGAAGAGCCGTCGCGACCGCAAGGAGCGTGGCGAGCATTCGGACCGTGGCGACAAGGACCGTCGCAGTGCCGGCGAGGGTATGGAGCGACTGATGGTCGATATAGGTAAGGCTTCCGGTTTCTTCCCCGGTAACCTTATGGAACTCATCAACCGTAACGTGGCAGGCGACAAGCCGGAGATCGGTCGTATCGACCTTCTGCCGGGTTATACCCTCTTTGATGTCCGTAAGGAGGATGCACGCCGTGTACTCAATGCCCTGCGTCATGCGGACTTCTTCGGTCAGCCCGTACACGCCGAGATAGCTACCGATGCCGACTATGCAGCCGAGACTGAAGGGAATTTCCGCAAGGGTGGCAAAAAAGGTCGCAAGGAGAGCGGTAGCCGTGACCGTGGCGCCAGATCCAAAGGTGGCGCTAAAGGTGCCAAGGGGTCTAAAGGGAAGAGCAGTGCAAAAGGAGCAGGAAGTTCCAAGGGTGCCAAAGGCAAGAAAGGGAGCAAACCGGCTTACAACGGTAATTACGACATTTTTATGAAAAAATAAATATTGAAGTTGTTATACTCGTTTACGAAATAAAAATGAGTTTGACAGTTTCATTACGGGCAAATGCAATTTATGGACTAAAAAGTAAATTGAGAGGCGCTCAATTTTGTCAATTCTTAACGAAAGGTTATCTTTGCACGGATAACCTTTCGTTTTGTTAAATCGAAGCCATAAGCGACTATGGAGATTAACGAATAGTAGCTTAATATCTATTAATTTTCAAAACCAAATATGATAAAACGTATTGTGTCGGTGTTAATGGCGGTCATAATGGTTACACCTCTCGTTAAAGCCGCCGGCAATAAAGATAAAACGGTGATGCCTGCCGACTCCCTCAGCACCGCTGCGGAGGTGTTTGTAGAGTTACCCATCTCGATTCTCGACATGCTCAATCAGTCGTCACGTTCGGACATGATAGAGTATTATAACGCAGGTCGTCATCATCAGCCGGTGGTCAATGCCATGAACGGTTTCTCGCACCTCGATACTCTCACCAATGATTATCTTAAGGTGAATATCACCCCTGTCTCGGAGTTCTCGATACGCATGTTGCCACGCGACAAGAAAAAGGAACCTGTAGCGGTCACCATCTACAGTCTCGGCGGTACCAATCACGCTTACGACTCACATTTGGCATTTGTGGGCGCCGACCTCGAGCCAATGGATGAGAAGAAGTTTATCGAAGCACCGACACTCAAGGATTTTGTAAATCTTCCGAAGGATGCGCCGCTGTCGTACGACGATCTCAAGCAGGAAATCCCTTTCCCTACCGTCAAGTGGGAAGCCAATGCTGCAGACACTTCCCTCAGCGCCACGCTGACCGTAGAGAGTTTCCTCACTCAAGAGGCTTCTGACAAGTATAAGAAGTATATTGTCCCGACGCTCGTTTATGTATGGGACGGCAAGAAATATAAATTATCCAAGTAAAAAATAGAAATCACAATATGGATCGTAAAGTAAGAGTAAGATTTGCGCCCTCACCCACGGGACCTCTTCATATCGGAG
>CAZAWP010000004.1:20977-33867 GCA_964488855.1 uncultured Sangeribacter sp. | reverse complement strand
GATGGGTGAGGTTGATTCTATCACGTATAAATCACCCTCCTTGAGATAAGGTATCACCGCGCGGGTGGCAGCCTCCACATAGCTGATATCGGGCTGGTGATCACCCTTGAAAGGTGTGGGCACTACCATAAAATATGCATCGGCGACCTCGGGAGTAGTGGAGGCGTGGAGCTTACCATCCTTGATAACTTCCTTGAGAATCTCCTCCATACCGGGCTCGATGATATGTAACTTACCGGCGTTGGTCTTTGCAACGACGTCGGGATTGATATCAACACCTACGATGTCAATGCCACCCTCTTTGGCAGCTATAATGGCAGTGGGGAGACCTATATAGCCTAATCCCATGAAACAAGCTTTCATCCTGAAAATATTTATCTTAAGAGTCTGTTATTTTAAAGATTAAATTAACCGCTTTGCAAGGCATCAATGACGACTACAACGTCCTCAATCAGCATTATTTCCCGATTTAGAAACCGGGGGGGTATTTATTGCACTTGTCAATGCCTTGACTATCCGTTCGCAGGCTTTGCCGTCACCGTAGGGATTGACAGCCTTGCTCATCGCGTCGTAGTGATCCTTATTGTCGAGCAAATCGGAGACCTCGGTAACGATGCGGTCATAGTCGGTGCCTACGAGTTTGACGGTGCCCGCTTCGAGGGCCTCGGGGCGCTCGGTAGTATCGCGCATGACCAGAACGGGTTTGCCGAGTCCGGGGGCCTCCTCCTGGATGCCTCCGCTGTCGGTGAGGACAATGTCGGCTTTTTCCATCAGATGCACAAACGAGAGGTATTCCAGCGGCTCGATAAAGAACATGTTGCCTAAATTATCGAGGTTTTCGCCAAACACCTCATGAATTGGCTTGCGCACATTGGGGTTAAGATGCATGGGATATACGAAATCGACATCGGGGTACTTCTCTGTTAGCGTCTTTATGGCATTGCACATCGAGATGAACCCGTCGCCGAAATTCTCGCGGCGATGACCGGTGATGAGCACTAAACGGCGACCATCTTTCAGTCCGGCGGTATCATAGCCTGCGTCCTTGAGGACGGTATCGAGATTTGCCTTTAGTTCGGGGGAGTTTTTGATTTTATCCACCACCCAGTAGAGTGCATCTATTACTGTATTTCCCGTAACGGTGATCTTTGAGTCATCGACACCCTCGTTGAGCAGGTTGGCGCGGCTCAGGGGAGTGGGGGCGAAATCGTAAGTGGCGATTCGCCCGGTGATCTGGCGATTCATCTCCTCGGGCCAGGGGGAGTAGATGTTATGGGTGCGTAAGCCCGCCTCGACATGCCCCACGGGTATCTGCTTGTAGAACGTAGCCAAGGCAGCGGCGGTAGAGGTAGTGGTGTCTCCATGAACGAGCACGACATCCGGCTTGGCAGCATCGAGGACATCGCGCATACCGGTCAGAACACGAGCGGTGACATCATAGAGATCCTGCCCTTGTTTCATTATATTGAGGTCATAATCGGGAGTGATCTCAAAAATATCGAGCACCTGATCGAGCATCTGACGGTGCTGTCCGGTCACACATACCTGTGTCTCGAATATGTCGGGATGTTTCAGGAATTCCTTGACCAGCGGAGCCATCTTGATGGCTTCGGGGCGTGTTCCGAAAACAAGCATTACCTTTTTCATAACTATAGTTGGTTTGTTACTTTTCAATTACCGAGTGCAACACCCTCTGCATGCGTGCGGCGAGAGTCTTACGGTCGAAATCGGCAGCAAGGTGGCGGCAACCCTCTTTAAAGGATTGCTGACGTTCAGGCTTTAGAATTTCCGTAAGTTTAAGTTTGAAATCATTTTTGTTCTCAGGCTCGAAGCATAATCCGGCGTTGTAACTCTCTACGATGTCCTGCGCCTCACCCTCGACACCCATAAGGATCGGTATCTCCATGGCAGCATTCTCGAATATCTTGGAGGGGATGACGGTCTTGAACAAGTCCGATTTACGTAAATTAATCAAGCATACGTCGAGAATGGATATATATCGTTTGACCTCGGTCTTCGGGACGCTGTCGAGCATCGTCACATTGGTCAATCCCAATTCGTCTTTAAGTTTGAGAAGTTTCTCTTTATCAGCCCCATTTCCGAGGAAGAGAAAATGGTATCCGGGATTGGAGGTCTGCAGGTCGGCGGCGCACTGCAATATGAAATCGAGTTTATGCGCCATGCCGTGAGTGCCTATATAGCCTATAATGATTTTGTCAGATAAGCCTAAGGTATCAAGGAGTTCCGGGTCTTTCTGCAGCGGCGGCCGGAATAGCTCACGGTTTACACCGTTCTTTACAACTTCGATTTTGGAAGCCTTGACGCCGCGCTGTATCAGCTTCTTCTTGAAACTGTCGGTCACCACTACTATCTTGGCTGCCTTGCGGTAACAATAGAGTTCCTCGATCTCGAAATATGAGATGGCGGCACTTTGTTTGAGAGCTCCGACGGTCTTGATGCTTTCAGGCCAGAGGTCGCGCACTTCCATTACCCAGGGGGTTCGCTTGAACATGCTCAGGGTTCTGCCGCTGAGAGCCGAGAAAAACTGAGGGGAGGTAGCAACGATTATATCAGCTTTCTTAAAAAGCCCCGCAAAGAAAGAAGTGATCGAGAAGCTGATAAAATCGAGAGTGCGTTTCAGAAATCCCTTGTTTGCCACGATATAACTCCACACACGTACCACCTTGATGCCATCCATCATTTCGGTTTGATAGAGTTTATTTCGATACCCGCTGTAAACCTTGCCTTGCGGGAAATTTGGCGCACAGGTAATTACAGTGACTTCGTCACCGTTTGCCACCCACTCACGGCAGTGATCGTAGGTGCGAGAGGCCGGAGCATTAACCTCAGGGGGGAAGTTATCTGTAATAAAGAGAATTTTCATTTATATGCACTCTTTTATGACAACTTAGAATCTGCCCGAATGATCCTGTAATGCATGCTGTTGCGGAAAGAGATCTCAATCACTTTAGTAGCGAACGGACGGTTATAACTCCGTGCAACCTCACAATCAATAACGCTGACTTTTACAGCATCCGAGATTGCTATAGTGGCTACGGAAGTCACCACCTCACTATCTGAGAAGCTAAGCACTGCTACATCGGGCGAGAGATAGATACGGCTTATGCAGCTTATATCGCTGCAAAGATAATCAAAAACCTCGAAATATGTAACTTTTAGGACAAATCTTCTTCGATGTATTGCGTTCTTTCCGTATCCGTTGTGTTCGGCTGTAATCGAACCGGGTGTATCTTCAGTTATTATCACGCGTGGGCGCCTGCCGACCCTGAACCCTCCCCATACTTCGGCGGAGCTGCGGTTGTCGGCGGGGGTCACGGTATTATGGGCGGCTGTGGAACGCTCGAATTGACGGCGGGCGTTCTTGTCATAAGTGGTTATACCGCTCTCGACGACAAACGGCTTGCCGTCGATGCGCAGTTCGTAACTGAAAGTGTCGGCGTGGGTATGACCGGGTTGATAGCCGGCTGTTATATTCCCGACATCGACAATGGCCTCAAACGGCCCGGCACACATCTTGCGGTAACCACTTTCGCTCATGGGTATGGACTCGGAGGTGATACCCAATTGTGAGGCGTACTGCAGTATCTCGTCAGGGAGCGGAGCAATCCCTTCCGCCGAATCGTTAAGGAGAGGGATACTCATGTCCTCCCAAACTATCGACTTGAGGTGTCCTGCCATTTTGCGGGCAGTATCTATAAGAAAGGGATCCGGCTGCCGCGACAGATTTATAGCATCCAGGAGACGGTCGAGCATTATGCAGTGATACATCGGAGACTGCTCATAGTGAGCACCGTCGGTAAGAATCTGTTCCTTGAGTTGGGTGTGTAACAGCGACGTCGCTTTATCTTTTAACTTCTCATCATCAAAGAAATTGGAGGCGATGTAAAGGGCGAATGCGTCTTCGAGCAGATGATTGCCAAGGAGATGATACTCTAATTTATTCTCAAGCAGTTTGACCTGCGAGTAAAGCGAATTGAGACGGGGAGGAGTTGCCGTCTCGGGATAGCGGTTGAAGAACTTGATCCAGTTTATCGACCGCAAGGCGATAGGATAGGGGTCGAGTCCGATACGGTTTGAGGGGAGCTCGTCTATAAAGCGGTCTATCCATCGGGCACCTTGCCCGGCGCTCATGCCGGGCTGGTTAAGCCAGTCCATGTAGTTCAGGTTATAGGCATAGAGCATGCCGTGACTCGTATCGTTCCAGCCCGTGAAAGGGGACTCTATATTAAGGAACGAGAATACAGGTGCTTCGCCGTCATTGATAAGAGAAACCGGTCGCGGGATACCCCCCGGCCTCCCGAAGGAGTGATTTGGAGCCTGCAGCAACCTGTATGCCGGCTTCGAGAGCCGGTAACGTATCTGATAAAAGATCTGAGTCGGACGCAAATGCCTTACCGTACGCACCAACTTCCCGATATCCTTGCCTTTCATAAAATCCCTATTGATGTCAGACTTTGTTTACAATATAATCGCGAGTGGCGTTATCACACTGTTTTATCACACAGGGATTGCCAAGCACTATGGAGTGGGATGGAACATCTCTATTGACGTATGCACCGGGTGCGATTAAAACGTCATCTCCTATATGGATTCCGCCCACCACGGTAGCATTTACCCCAATCCACACAGAGTCTCCTATAACCGGGACACCTCGGTATTTCCCCCGGTTTTGCTGACCGATAGTTACACCTTTATGTATATTGCAGTTCTTGCCGATGACAGCGCGAGGATTAATGGTAATGCAGAACGGATGTCCTATATATAACCCGGGACCAATTTGAGTTTTGCCGAATACCTCACATTTGTAAGCAAAGCAACTGAGATAAAGCATTACCTTAAAAAAGAATTTGAGAGGCTTGAAACGGCATTCCTGCTCTTTTCGTAGCCAGTACTGGAAACGGGGCATCCCTAACCGGGCACCTCCATATCTCTTGCGGTCAGCGCTTAATAAATTCATGATCAGATATTTATTATTTGATATTTATAGAATATCCGTTATAAAGCTACTTTGGGTTGCGTTATCACTGATTACATGTTATTACTAATTACATAAGGCTTGAATGTCGCGGACAATGCGAGCATTGACAGTGTCGGAGTTAAAGCATTCGTCAAAACGTTTGACCGCTTCCTCTGACATCCGGCTATATCGTTCGCTGTCAATACTTTTTATTGCCTCGACAAGTTGGTCTGACGAACGGGGCTGAATCAAGATACCCTCCTTACCGTCGCGTATAATCTCGGGAATACCGCCCCAGCGGGTCGCTATCACCGGCAAACCTGCCGATAGGGCTTCGAGCACGATGCCGGGATACCCCTCCCCCTCCCAGTGAGTGGGCAAAAGAAGTAGATTATAGCTTGCCAATGTAGTCAGAACGTCAGCCGGATTGACCACACCGCGGTAATTTACGCGATATTTGCTGAAATATTCGGGAGTATATTTGTCCTCGTGGATGGGGCCGTATATGTCAATTGTATAATCCTCCGGAAGTCGCAGAGATGCCTCACATATCAGATCAACCCCCTTGCTTTCCTTAACCTGCGAGATAAAGACCAATCGTTTGCTGTATTCCTCAGATGCCTGTCGGGGAGCTTTGCGACGGACATTGGGAAACCATACCGCATTGCAATCATTGGCTTTGATATAGTCGATAATCTCTTGTGTCTCAAAGAAATTGAGGTCACAGTCACGAAACTGGCTGAGAACCTTTTGCTTGAAAGAGGGAGAATCCTCCATCAGTTTCTTCAGGCTCCCCGCAAATTTGCGCATGACAATCTTGTTGCCGGAGAATTTCCCTATACCCTTGACAACCGGCAATAAGGTTGTTATGCCACGCGCCGATGATATATTGACCATCATCGCATCAGTGCGTAGAGCATAAATAAGAGTCATCAGGATGGTATATAACGTATTCAGCAGATATGCACCCGGACCGGTGAAGCGATTTGTGGATACATGGGAGTGGCTGATACCGTTGTCACGACAATAATCCAGAAAATTCTGCATCAGTACGGTTGTACCACCGATTCTTTTATGTTTGGATTCGGGATATGGCACTCCTCCGATGATCAGTAACTTGTTAGGCTTCATATTATGCGGCATATTCTAATGTCGGGAATCCAACAGTTAATGCTTTGATTGACTGGGGGGGGTGATTGCCCATGCACCCTCGCCTCGATAACGGGTCTCACCGTGCTTGTAACGCTCGATGTCGATATCGGCAGCAATTATCTTGGCGGGTACGCCTGCTACAACGCAATTATCCGGTACATCCTTGGTGACCACAGCGTTGGCACCGATATATACATTGTTACCGATCTTGACGGGACCCAATACCTTGGCACCGGAGGCTATCTGTACATTATCGCCGATTTCCGGTACTTCATACCATCCAGATTTGCCACCGATAGTCACACAGGTTCCTATCAGGCAGTTCTTGCCGACCTTGGCGCGGGCATGTACCACCACCGCCATGCCGTAATAGCCGAATTTGGTACCCTTGCCTATCGAGCAGCTTGCCGGCACAGCCGAATTGAAAAGAAAATACTGGAGATAGTATATGAGTTTAGGTAAAAGAGGCACATGGTGTTTCCACAGCCAGTGATTCAGTCGATACCAGTGTATAAGCATAATAATGAAATTTTGTCTATGGCTTAATGTTTTCCCTTTTTACTTGCGGTTTTGAAGAGTTGATATTTTATCACCACTTTCCACCAGTTGATAAAGTCTTTAAGAGTATAAGGATAATTATCCTTATTATTCTCAAAAATAGTATCAGGATCTTTAGATTCCAATAACACTATTGAATCATAGCGAAATTGGTATAATTTATCCTTGTAAAGACGAGAGGGGAATTCCTTTAGTTTTCGTTTCTGAAAATGCAGATATGCCCTTTCCTCTTCACATATTTTACCCCCGTCATCATAGATTCGGATAATGTGCCCCTTATCTATGATAAAACCTTGATGAGCTGTGTTTACACCCCGGTTGTATATAAGTTGTTTTTGGGTTCCGGGAATGTGTATATCATACATCATATCCTTATGGAGCTGGGCAATATCGTTTTCGATACCTATCTTCCAGGTGCCACTCCGTTCGTCAAATGCACAACTGACGTTGGAAGTGAATACTTTCCTGTAATCGGGTCCGGAATAAGGAAGCCGAAATATGTTGTTTGCACTTTCCGTATTTCGGTATATCGTCAGATGTCCATAACTGAAGAAACGGTCATGCGTATCATCCAAAAGCTGTAATATGGGGGTCATATCTCCCCATATAAGATCTATGTCGCAATGTCCCCAGTATTTATATCCCTTTATATAATCGCTGAATAGAAGTCCATAAGTCGGCTTGTAATCACAAAGTTTATAAATGCGCTCCAATTTGGCTTCGGAAAAAATTCTCTCCCGGATCAGTGTCCGGACCTTATCTAAGGTCATGGGGATGACCTTGACATTGGGTGGGAATATATAATTCTCAACTGATGAATCAGTGAAGATGACCCAATCAATATCCGGATTCCACGAGCAGGAGTCCAGATATATCTGAAAATAATCAGGAAGTGAACCTAAATAGCAATTTATGAGACAAAGCTGTTTATTCATATTATATTGATATATTCAGACATAAACCTGTCGAAACTTAGTGTTTTCTCTGCCTTAGAGCGACTTTGCATCGAAAATAGACGGTATTCCTCATCCGAAATTGACAGTAAGGCAGTCAGTTTATCGGCAATCTCATGAATATCGCGCGGATTATCTATTAAAAAACCATTGGAACCCTCATTGACGAAGCGGTGATTGTCTGAGACATTGCTTACAAGAGCCGGTAATCCCGATGCAATAGCTTCGCAGAGGGCATTGGGTGTGCCTTCGTAAAACGATGGCAAACAGAAGTAATCTGAGTTTCTGTATATCTCGTCGATGTTTTTATTGCGAGGCAGGATATGAAAATTCTCTTCAAGACCTAACCGGGAAATCTCCGCACGACATAAATCGGCATAAGTTTTATCGGCTTGTGTTTCTCCATACCAGTTTATGATAAATCTTATACCATTATCCTTTACCAGCTTGGCGGCACGGATCAACGACATAGCATTCTTGCTGGGTATGGTAGAGGCAGCAACCGTAATCAAGGGTATTTCATTCCGTCTCCCGTATTTCTCTTTATTGGGATGAAAATTATGAAGATCGGTAAAGTTAGTTATAGTAAGACATTTGGTAGACAATCCCTTGTGATTAGATTTAATGTATTCAGTCTGCGTATAAGAATTTGATACTACCAGATCGGCAGCCTTATAGGCTATAAATTTTAAACGTTCTCTAATATTGAGCGCAGTTGTAATATTTCTTTCAGAAACAATGAGCTTAAACTTGACCCCTGATTTGCGGATTATAGAAGTTAGAATGCCGGGTATGCCTAAAAAAGATATTACGACATCCGGATTATAGTCTTTGATGGCATTGCGCAGTATGCGTGCACGATTTAACGCTTTCTCACCCTTGGCGACAAGGCGATTAGTTACCCTGTTCTTGTCGAGAAAGTCTTTATAAAAGGTTATATCATGGTAATATAAGACGCATACATCATAACCTCGCTCCTTAAGACCGGCTGCAAGTCCCACGAATTGCCGCTGCGCTCCCCCATGACCAAGACTGTCAATCACCATCAATATCTTCTTCATATTATAGATTACTCTTATGTGACTGACAAATATAATAAAAATTCTAAAGCTAATTAAATATTGAAAATTAATGAAGTGATAAATCTTGGTAATATTTTCATTTAATTAATTCCCAATTATAATGAGATTACATTTTTTGTCATATCAACATTTATGTACAATTGGTATCTTTGAATTCTTCTCCTTAATCTTCTTAGCTGGTATTCCTCCATATATGCAGTGAGGCTCGCAGTCTTTGGTTACTACAGAATTAGCAGCGACAAATACATTGTCTCCTATAATTATATCTCCAAAAGCCTTTGCCCCGGGACCGAAAGCTACATAATCACCAATTGTCGGACAGTCATGTAATCCTCCTTTTCGACCTATTTGCACACCAGCATTAAAACCACAATAATTGCCAACTTTACGTGGTGTCATTGTTATACCGCATGGAGAGATGTGAATAAGCTTTATTCCATAACCTATCGTATTGATTGGCATACGTATTTTGAGTTTTATACCAATTCTATTTGTTCTTATTTTATGATATATAGTTAATAATCTGTTAAATACCCCCCCCCGTTGCATGTATGAATTATGATAATATTCCCATTTACGGAAATGGCGCAACCAATGTACGATATTTGCAGATTCTGATCCACACAATAAGCGTATAATATAGTTGAAATATTTATCAGGATTTATACCATTACGGCGAGCATCCTCATTAAGATATAACTTAAGATCCTCTTTTGTTTTTATCATTATTTTCGTGAATTAATTATAGAATTAGTCATCAGGATTGGGCGTAGACGCTGTAGAGCAGGATGTAGCTGACACCGGCGATGCCGACACCTATACACCACAGGAATTCCTTACGGGTTATCAGGTTATTCTTATACAAAGAAGTCACACTCAAACTCAACGGAATCATGCTCATATACATTATTCGGTAAGCAAATACATTTGTTTCCAATCCAATGAAGAACATAGATGTGCCGATAAGGACGATTCCTGTAGCAGCCTTGGTGAATGCCATCGTAATCTTGGGTATCAATCCTGTTGACTGATACTTAGAGCATGCAGTGATACATATATATAGCGGTACGTAGAAACGTCCATATTCGAATACACTACGGATTTTTCCCATCAAGTTTAATTGCGATCCTGCCTTTTCAGCATAACGCCCCATGCGTGAAACTTGATCTTCGTCCATCAACAGGGCAGTGTTAAGCATATCGGCAAAGAGTAAGCGTACAGCAATAATAATCAGCGGAAGTGCTATTATGATAATGCGCATGGTGTTTCTGTTGAAAGGTACAAAGGGCATTACTACCATCAGTGCCATTGCAACGAAAATACTACGATGGAAAAACCATGCACAGATAAAGATTAGTACTCCGAGTATTCTTTTAACTATAGATGTGGACTGGCTAAATAAAGCATAACCGCAGAAAACAAATGCCATTGCAAGGGAGGCGCGGGCATAACCAAACAAATCAAAGTAGCATGCAGCCAACACAAAGACAGCATGACTTATATTTAGTTTTATCGTCTTTGCCGTCCAGCAATACAATGCTATTGCCGAGCCCCATATTATTAGCCTGAACCCAAGATAATTATAATGGGCACATGCCATTATCTTGATATATACTTCCTCGAGGTGAGTCGGGAACTCCGGCCATACCCTCATCGCATCGACTACCTTATAATACGCATAATAGTCGTGGTCGTTAAAACTGGTAAGGCAATACAGACCAAATCCACCTATCAGTATCCATGTCAGTTCCTTGGCATTACGAAAGGAGACCGTCTTATAATCGACATTATACCGATAGGTGTAAACCATCAGGAAAGCATAGAGCAGCAGACAGTAGACGTTCTGCCCGAAGTCATAATCTTTTGGTGTTATATCAAACATCTGGAGGATTTCAATGTTTCGCTTAAGTTGTCAAAGTAAACGATTAATTGAGAAACCGAATAATCAGTCGTAAACGATACTTGACAGCTGTTAGGATAAACCTTTTGGTAAACTATTTATTTACGCTCGTTGAGAGTTTCAAACTTGCGTTGCAGCGCAAACCGGAGCCGATCGAGATGGGACTCGCAATTAATTGCATTAGCGAGGATGAGCAGCACTTTATCGGAAAGCATACGCGGGAAATTCCAACGGTTGCGCAGCAAAGTCATTATCCTATTGGGATATGGTTGTAAGCGGTTAATCTCGAAATCCGATTTCTCCGTATAATATTTGGTCTGTGCATCCTTTAATTTCCGGGGATCTGCTATAATGGCATTAAGATACTTAATCTTCTCATCGAAGCCTTCAAATTCTCCCATCTCAATCATTGCTCCCTTATCAAACTGAATATAGGGCATAAGATTGAATTTTGGCTTTTCAGAGTCAAATTCAATCTCAACCATATATCCCGGACACCAGACGCGGTGATCCATATATGGAGAGTCAAAACAGAAGTTGCCTAACCCATAAAAAATTGGTTTGCCGTTGTAGACCTCATATCCACTGTAGACGTGCTGATGATGATTGACAACAGCATCGGCACCTGCATCCACAAAGAAACGGTATAACTCCTGCATGCGGGTGGATGGGAGATTATACCCTTCATGACCGCCATGGACTATCACCAATACATAATCTGCCTTCTTGCGGGCATCTTTAATAGCTTTGTATTGACGGATAGGATTCAAGGGATTTCCCCCACCATCAGTCGGAGTCGCCACCGAAAACTCATTTTCCGAACAGTTGATAACTGCCAGTGTCTTATCCTTTACGGTTAGGTATAGAGTCTCCTCAGCTTCGGCAAGATTCGCCCCTCCACCCACTGTCTTGATGCCGGCATCTTCCAAACTTTTCTTGGTCATCAGCAATGAGTCGGTGCCATGGTCGAGGATATGATTATTGGCGAGCGTGGCGACATCAAAACCGGCGTACACCAAGGCTTCGACGCTTCGGGTCGGCGCATGTAGATTTGGACCGTTTTTCTTGAGCGGTTTACTCCCGGGAGCGGGTATCACCGTTTCAAAATTAACTATAGAGAGGTCGGCATCAGCCAAGATCGGTCGCACCTGATCGAAAAAGGAGTAGTCTCCTTCTTCAACCATCTTACGCGCTCGATTTGCGGGACTGTAATCGCCGGCTATTATAATTTTCATGATTAATAGTTAGAATTTTCAAGTATATTTCCGCATAACTGAATTTTAATAGATTCTCAGCTTGCGGAACTTTTTGAGATAGCGGTCAATGACCACTTCACGGAATGTAGGACCGTATAATCGCGGGGTGAAGATCATGGAGGCGATAACTAATGTAAGGAATAGTCCAACACCTATAAATTCACCGTAAGGCACCGTATAACGAATAATCAAACATGCCACAAATAAGGATATAAGCCATGCCGCATGTCTTCCTACTGTCTTAAGTAGTGTCGATGTCTTCACTCCGACACGTGGACGCTGCATGAAATATTTGATTATACAACTTGCCAAGGTTCCTGATGCCATCGCTATAGCCACCGCCAGTATGCCGAACTGACACCCTATTATCACGAATATCAGCATTATGACGCAGTTGATCTGTCGAGCCCAGAAGTAGCGCTTCACAATACCGAGGCTGCGGAAGAAACTGTCAGATACGCGACTGAAACCATGGAGCATCATTGATAATGCAAAGATAATCAGAATTGGCTCAAGATGTTCCCATTGAGAACCGAAAAAGATGTCAATGACTATTTTTGCCCCCAAAGCTATGGAGCCGCCCAATACCAACGAGAGACATATAATCAGCGACACTATCTTGAGGTATCCGCGTGTTATACGGGATTTGTCGTGCTGTATAGACGAGAGGATAGGGAAGAGCACGGTATCGAATACACCGTTCACCTGTGAGGAAATGCGGCTCACAAATCCCGAAGGACGGTTAATCGCACCCAAGTCCGCAATGGGAAGAAAACGTCCGATTACTACCTTGTCTATCTCGTTGGTGACGTTTCGGACAAGTACGCCGGCTGTTAGCCATCCGCCGTAACCGATTATGTCACGTATATATTTCCTTACTATGATGATGCGGAATTGATATTTCTTACCGATAATCAATATCAGGGTAAGGAAAATCTGGCTGCTGACGCTGGCCGCCACTATTGAATAGAAACCGAATCCCTTGACTGCAAAGATTATGGCTGTTATATA
>CAZAWP010000004.1:4650-20877 GCA_964488855.1 uncultured Sangeribacter sp. | reverse complement strand
GCTGTGGAAATAAAATCCTTTGTTGCATCCTTGCGCTGTATGACCGACGACCCCAACCCCGCCTCGCTCAAGGTGTTAAGTATGGTAGTTACGGCAGTGATAAGTGCGAAATAACCGAAGTCGTCCGGTGTCAGCAAACGCGACATGATGGAGAAGTATGCCAATGACAGCACCGCCCTTATCGCAACTATGGCTGTCTGCGAATGGGCTCCTCGTATCGACGTGTCTGTAATACTTCTTTTCCGGGATGATGTCGGTTGGTTGGATAGTGTAGTCTGTTTATCGTGACTCATTTGTCAATCTTCTGATAAATATTGTCACCGGTGTGGTAAGGGTGGCGTTGATCCTCGGGAGGAAGTTGCATGTAGTCACCATAGCAACATTTGAGGAATTCATCCCATCTGTATGGTGCCAAAAACTTATGACCGTCAAATTCTACTTCGACCGCACGGTCGAAATATCCCTTGTCTAATGGAGGCTTATGGAAATCAAATACATGAACCTTTGTAGCCTTGTCATAATCTATAGACTTAAACACTTCCTCCTGTTTTTTTGCAAGGTATTTGATTAGTGGAAAGCTCGTTAGGGGAAGTTTCTCGAAAAGCCGGTGACGGACTTTTAGAAGAAAACGGCGGGGTTTCTGATACCTGTATAATTTCTTCCGGTATTCCGCGATTTCAGAATCTGTTTCAGGAAATCCGTCTATAACATAAATATCTATAAAGGCACCGTGTAATTTAGCTTTTTTTGCTCCTCCTCGATAGGTTGTAGTATCTATCATACGGGGATAGGGATATTCATAGTTGAGTTCATTGGTGGCATCAGCTATCTTGTAACGCCCCGGTTTATAGAGAGTGCGAACCCTATCTATCTCCGTGCGCGGCACCATCACATCTATATCGTCGTCCCAAGGTATGTATCCTTTGTGACGGATGGCTCCCAATAGTGTACCATACGATAAAAAATAAGTAATATTATTTTGGCGACAGAATCTGTCAAAGTCAATAAGCATTTCGAGCTGTATGGCTTTGATTTCATCAAGAGTCAACTTTTTATCTTTATTTCTCATAATGTTAAATAAGAGATTTAAGGGATTCGCAAAGTTTGCTGTTGTCCTTGCGGTCGCGGATGGCAATGCGGATATATTGACGGTCCGAGGGGAAGCCTTTTTTTGTGGAGCAGTCTTTGATGAGAATATTGTGCTCTGAAAGCAATTGTAATGTCAGTTCATGAGCAGTGAACCGCCCCGTTATTTCGCATAGGAAATAATTGGCTTGCGAGGGGATAACCCTGAGATAGGGGATCGCTTTCAATTCCTCGAAAAATATATCGCGCTCTTTGCGGAATTTATCGCATGATGACTGGTAATCTTTTTCGTATTTCCCGTATATCTGCATATAGAACTCCGCAAATGAGTTGATATTCCAGATACCCACATCCTTGCGCATATATTGTATCATATCTCTATCTGAGGTGGCGAGGATACCGAGACGTAACCCGGGGACTCCATAGCTCTTCGAGATTGACTTCATCACACACATCGTAGGGAACGCTTCAAGGATATTGTTATGAAGCAATGTCGCTTCGGCTGCATCATCGGCAAAATCAACAAACGACTCGTCGATAATCAAACGGATATTCTTCTTTACGGCCCACTCAGCCAACTTCCGGAGACCCGTGCAGTCAATGAAGTTGCCCGACGGATTATCGGGATTGACTATGAGAAGATTATCTATCTGATTTTCAGCCTTGCTATAGTAATTAATAAGATCATCAGCTGTATAGGAGAAATCAATGTTTTCCGGTCTGTATGGCACTATTCTGTCGGCGGGGAGACGATTGGGGTATTCCTCAAAAGTCGGGTATATCACTCCCACTTTGCCATGTATCAAGCCCATAAGGCTTTTTATAAGTTCGGCGGCGCCGTTGCCGACGACCACATAATCATGCTTGAGCCCGAAATACTTGGCAGCCAGAAGTGAATTGACACCCATCCCCGACGGGTAGTCACGCAGCAACGGCTCGAAATTGGCTTTCATCTCGTCGATCATCCTCTGCTTGGGGAAATAAGGATTGACCAAATAGCAGAAATCGAGTAATCCCGGATAGCGCCAATAGCCTCCGTAGGATTGCTGGATCTTCTTCAGCCTTTCCTCTGGCTCGGCAAATATTGCCTCAGCTATCCTCAAATCCTGCACGTCATCAATCTCATACCAATGTTTCCCGGTGATGGGTAGAGCCTTTATTTCGCTGCCGTCGATGAGGGTTATTACACGCAACACCTGTTCGTAATATTCGTTCTCTCCCAACACCTTTATATATGCCTCCAAAAATGGTATATAGGTATTGATGATAAAATCCTTGGAAAACTTGTATATATTTACAGTTTTATAATACGAATCTATATCACTGTATTTGAATGCTTTCTTGGGAATAAAATTGATTATATTGGAGTCATCGTCTATGCGAACCATCGTGCCGTCCATCCATGCCTCATATTTGGAAACAAGGGCGCAGTCCTTATAATGACTTTTTACGGCTGATTCAATAATTGAATCCTCAAAAATCAGATCAGATTCGAGCAGCAAGGTTTCTTCTTGCGCCATCAGGTCACTTGCAAGCCACAACGAATAGATATTGTTAGTCTTGTCGTAGACTTCATTCTCAACAAAAGTGAGGGGTAAATCAGGGTATTTGGCAGTAAGATAGTTTTTTAGCTTCGCGCCCTCGTAGCCGATGACTATTACGATTCGTGACAGATCGAATCGGTTAAGTTGCGTAAGCATACGGTCGATAAGACGCACCCCGTTTACTTCAAGCATACACTTTGTGTTGTCAGCGGTAAACTCACCCAGTCGCCGCCCCATTCCGGCTGCCAATATGATAGCTTGCATATCCTCTATCGGTTTTAGTTATAAAGCTCCTTTTAGGTTCATTAAGGTCGCTTTATGGTTTGTATATCCTGCTCCGTCGATTATGAGGAACCGGATTTATCTGTGCAAAGATACAATAAAATGACGTTATGCCCAATAATACCTCCAATAATAGCTGAGGATTTATATGATTTAAGTCAAATTCAATGTCACCCCGGTTATATAAGAATAAAATAAACCCACGGAGCGGCGTGAGCCGTACCGTGGGTTGGGATTGAGTCTGGTTGAGGGGGTTAGTTCGGGAGGGTTACTTTCTCGGCGCGGGTGGCGGATTTGCGGATGTAGATGCCGCGGGTGGGACGGGCGACTTTCACGCCGTCGAGGGTGTAGTATTCGTATTCGCCGTCCTCTGCCTCTATCTCGTCGACGGCGGATCCGCGCACGTCGATGAGGTAGGTGTAAAGGAAGAGGTTGGGGAAGACGTCATTGTTCATCACACACATGATGTCGTTGATGTCGATGTTGAATGTCGTCACGCCGTCCTCGATGGTGAAGTCCTGTCCGGGGATGAGTTCATTCCCTTCAAGTTCGCCGTACTCGTTAAACCAGGGCGCTCCGACAAACCAGCGGTAGGTTGTCGTCATGCCGTCGCGTTCCAGCTGCGAAGAGAGGTCTACTACTTTACCCTCCGAAACTTTAATATCCATCGGGTTCTGGTTGCCGTAGTCGTAATGGATAAAGTTCTCCTCAGGCAGAGGCAAGGTGGCGATGGTGAAGTAGTTGCGCGATATTGAGACGTCCCTGAGATTGCGGACGCTGCTGAAGTCAATGGCGGTGAGCTTGTTGCCGAGGAGATACAGCTGCTGCAGTGCAGGTAACTTGCTCAAGTCGATAGTCGCAATCTGATTACTTTCGAGTCCAAGGTTCCAGAGTAGCGGATTGTTGAAACGGGTTTGAGTAATCTTGTTTCCTCCTCCAAAGAAGAGCTGAAGTGCCGGCATCGAGGTCAGGTCAATCGAGGTCAGATTGTTGCCGCTGAGATTAAGCATCTTCAGTTTGGGATACTTCGTGCCGTCGATGCTGCTTGACAATCCGTTATTGCTGAGATTGAGCTCTTCGAGCACGTCGCTTTCCGGCAGCTTGAAGTCAGCAGTACCTAAGTTGGCATCCGACCATGCGAAGGTGATTGCCTGTTTCATCTTTGAGGCATCCAATTTCGATACATTGATATGGTCCACGCTAAACACTGTCATATCGTCATCCTCCTCGTAAGAATAGCATTTTACCTCTACGTTTGCCGGTACGGCAGCCGTGTAGCGGGTATATGTATCCTTAAGGATATATTGGGTGAGGTTATTGTCGCCCTTCCAGTCGATGTAGATTGTAGTGCCGTTCTCCTTGCCGGCGAAGGAGAGGTTGGCAAGGGATGATGCTGTCGTGGTGAACGAGCAGAATACATTCGTAGGCATTTGAGCTGCCATCACATCGGTAGTGCGATATGTGTTTTCGCCGGCGAAGTCGGGGAATGCCGGATGGGTCATCGAGCAGTAAACCTCGCCTATCTCAGTGTCGTTGAAGTGGAACTCACCCTTGCTGCCCTGAATCTGATCGTCGGTAACGGCGGTGCCGTCCACCTTATACCATTGGAAATCGGTCGTCTGACCCTGTGCATCGGTATAAAGATATGCACTCAGGTTAGCGCCCGGAGCTTTGGTGGGGAGCTTTACTTTGTTCTGCGGAGCATACAGATATGTCTCGTAGCTTCCGACGGGAGCCAGGTTGGCGAATGTCACATCATTGTAGGTGATGTTGAGGTTTTCAAGCGGACAGTAATAGGGTACCGGCAGAGAGGTGAGGTTATTATGGCTCACGTCGAGGGTGGTCAGTCCCATGCAATCGTTCAGGTCGAGAGAAGTGAGACGGTTGTTGGCGACATAGAGTTCGCGGAGCTCATAGCAACGGTCGATAAGAAGTTCGGGGAGGAGGTTGCCGCTGACATTAAGTGTGAGAATCGAAGTGTGGTTGCTGAAACTCAAAGATGTCAGTTTGTTGTTGGCAGCCGAGATGTCAAGCAGGAGATTCTTCTCATAGCGACCGTTCTCACCTGTGAGGTCAAGCACCTTAAGGGCGTTATTGTCAAGGTTGAGATAAGTCAGCTCATTGTTCCACTTAAGGTTGATGTCGGTCATAGCGGTGTTGTTGATGACCAACTCTTTGAGATGTGTCGCCTGCGAGAAATCTGAAGTGTTGATACGGCCCTGGCTGACACCGAATGCCGTGAGTTTCTTCCCCTCGGGAATATAGACGATGGTGTTGGCACCGGCACGTTTGCCCGTGACATTTGCATTCTCGGGAAGAGTGGCTGACACTGCGGTAAATTCAGTGAGTTCACCCTTGCCGAAGTCCACGAAGAATGTCACCGGGTTCTCCTCCGATGCACCCTCGATACCTACACTCATTTTTACGGTTGTGGCAGCCGCGCTGAAACCGATATTAACCAACGGGTTAGGTTTGCCGAAATTCACGGCATTCTTTACCATGAAATGTTCGGTCTGCAGAGGCGAGTCCATAAAGAGAGTATTATAGAACTCTACATAAACGCTGTCGTTGAATTCCTTCTTGAGAGTGACCTTGCCATTGCTGTAGGCGAAATAGTCAGCACCCAATTCTTCCCTGCCGTAAGGATTTGATTTGTCAAATCTGTATAACTTGGCAGTGGTAATTGAGTTTTCACGCAGTACCTCGGATGAGAAATCAATCTCCGTACCCTCCTTGTATGAGCGCTCGGTAGGGAGTGGTTTCTGCATATAGTTATATTCGCCGAAAGTGGGGCGTGGAGCCGGGAGCGTGGCAAAATTGAGGTTGTTGAAACTCAGGTTGAGGTTATACAACAACTCATTATGGCTCAGGTCTATGGAAGCGAAACTATTGCGCGCTGCATAGAGGTCGGTGAGCTTGGTGTTTTGGGATAAGTCGATGTCGGTGAGGTTGTTACCGCTGATGAAGAGATATACCAACTCAGGGTTATGGGTCACATCGACAGATGTCATCTTGGTGTCGCTGAACGACGAACCGTTATTAGTGCAGTAGAACTCAGTCAGATAGGGGTTATGGCTGAGGTCAATCTCGGTGATGTTGGTCTGCGAGATATTGAGGATAAGAAGTTTGGGGTTTTGCGATACGTCAAGATAAGTCTGCGGCGAACCGTCGATCGAGAGGCGCATCAGTTCCGGACAGTGCGTGGGGTCGATCTGCGGCAGCGTACGGTTGTTGTATGCAGACATGGAGACAAGACGCGGGTACCCCGTGATGCTGAATGACGGGTCGATATGTTCGACTATGTTCATATCGAGGATGGTCAGATACGGCTTGTCATTTCCAACCACCAGCGGCGATTTGTCGAACGGATTGTCGGACAGATAAAGAGCCTGCAGCTTGGTCATGTGGGAGAGGTCGAGCGCTCCAATGAGGTTGTGCGACAGGTTGAGGATGCTGACCTCCGTAAGGGTGGGGAAAGAGATGTTATCTATGTAGCAGCCTTCGAAATCGACGTAGTCGATCAGATCGGCATCACCATAGATTCTCACCATACCCTCCTTAGAGACCGAGCAACTGATAAAAGTAGCGTCAATCTCCTGAGTGGTGGGGTTATAGACGGCAGCCGCCACTTCCGTATCGACCTTGCCAAATCCACAATCGACCTGAACGCGCGTGTTTTCGGTCGCTCCTAAATATATATGGAAGGCGTTCTCAACCTCGGCATTGTCATAGACCGTGGTGTGAAAGGTTATTATCGGTTCCTGAGACTCCGCTGCCATAACCGACGTGTTCCCGCCAACCGCGAGTGCCGCCGTTAATGCGAACCCCTTTATTATAGACTTAAAATTATTCATAACATGAGCGGTTTAGTGTTATTTACAAACGTGTTGTTAAAAATGAAATACCCTTCTGTATAATCCCATTCAGCAGGGGTTAAACGTAAACCCTATGAGCAAGGGTAATAATGAAATCCCCTTCCCGTGAAGAGTTTGTTCTCTCCGTCAGGAAAGGGATCACAAGGAAAATTATTATTTAACAATCACTTTTTTACCGTTGATGACATAAACACCGGCAGGGAGTGCCTTAACATCATCCATAGTAGCGGCTTTCTTGACCACAATACCCTGGAGGTTATAGACCGCACCGGCATTGTCACTCTCAGTGTCGATTTCTTCGACACCGGTCGAGATGGCTTTGGCAACCTTGATCGAAGCGGGCTCATTGGTAACCTTGAAAGAGTAGACACCGTCACCGTCAGCTTCGAGTTTCTCATCATTCACAGCCACCTCAAAGGGCACTGTGGCAGAGCGTGCGCGCAGCTGTGACGAAGCGGCAGCTGGCTTGAAATGTACCATAGTGCCGGGGAAGCACGCATACTCGTTTATGGCTGTATGGTCAATCTTTGAGGTATGGTCGTGATAAATCTCAACGAGATCCGATACTTCGTCATCAATGTCATAGGTGAGCACGTTTGAAGTCGGAGTGCTGTTATAGATCTTGATGACACCGCCGTCCTCAAAGGTAAGAGTCTCAATGGCGGGCTGCACCATGGTTACTTTCTCACCATTGATGTAATATGCAGCGTCACCGCCACCATAGTAACCCATCGAGAAGGGGAGATCCTCGTCACAGTACTTCACAAAGTTGTAGCCCGGTGCCACGCCTGCTTCAGTACCGTCCTGATATTTGAACGTCAGGTACACGGGATTGGCGACCGATTCATCTACATACACCACGGCAGTCTTGGTGCGCAGTGATGTGAGGTCGGCGACGTTAATAGTGATCTCGCAATCACCCGAAACGTAATAGCTGTTGTAGATATATGTATTTTCATCGGGAGCGCTGCCATCGACGAGGATACCCTCTACTTTCCATCCTGAATTTGGGTTGATGTAGAGAATGTTGTTGCTCTCCGATACCTTGATCTGAGCGGGTGAGGTAGTGAAGCTGACAGCACCGGCACCTGTGCGCAGGCTTACAGCCTCGGGATGTTCGCAGACGAGGGTCACATTGTATTGGTGCTCTTTTCTTGCTGAGATTACGACCTCGTACAGCTTGTCTACGTCGGGATTGTCGTTTGTAATGTTGTACTGGATGTACTTCTTATTGTCAGTATAGTCAGTATAGAGAGACTGGGCAACACCGTTTACAGTCACCGAAAGACCTACGTAACCCTCGGCATCAAATTTTATCTTCAGATAGTCACCTGCCACAACATTCCAGCCCTGCGCTGAGGCCCATGTGGATTGCGCAACCTCACTGTTGGCGTAGCTTACGGAATTGACTATGTTTTTATTGACACCCTCACCTGCCAACGAAATCTTGATGTTAGCGTGAGTCTCGGGACAATCGGTGAAGATTGAAACCTTGTCACCGGCGTTGGGGGTGTAAGTGAAGTTACCGTAAATACCTTCGAGCTGCTCGGTCTCACCCTCGTTATTGGTTACCTCTACTTTCCAGAGCGGTGAAGCAGTGTTGCTGTAAATATTATAGGAAGCACCGTTGTTAAACGACACGTTGCTATATGTATCCGTTACATTTACATAAGTGTAATCGACGAGGTTGATCATCGAGATATTAGACAGATGTTCACCCACACCTTTCACTGAGAACGAACCTGCCTGTGAGGCGGTGACAACGATAACAGCATTGGCGCTGATGGTACCCATGTAGTCGTGAATCCAGCCGTCACCTCGCGGAGTGACACCGGTGTAATGGGGATTGCTTGCATTGGTCTCGTCTTTGGCATTTAAAAGAGTGAAACCGGGGTTGGGCTTGATGATATAGCCGCCTGCAGCATTGTAGGGGACAACAATCTCTCCCATATCGTTGGGGGTGTTGAAGACCTCATCCTCTATCTCCATGCCGGCATCGTTAAAGTGAGTGGTCACTACAAAACCGGCACCTTCGGGTACGAAAAGGAAAGTGACATTCTGCTCGATGGGGTCGTTGCCGCCGCCGGTCGAGGTAACGGTGACTTCCAAAACATCGCCGTTGCTTGTGTTGCCGGGATGAATGTTGCAGATATATTCACCGTCATAGTCCTGAATCTCTATATCGGATGACTTATTTACATTCCTTACGGTCATCGTATAGGCATTTGCAGGTACCTTCAGCGAAGCGATGAGCTGGCCGGGACCTAAAAACTTATCGGGTGTGACGACGTATTCCTCTGAATCAATGGTATAGTCCTGACCCATTACGTTGAATACGACCACTCCCGGCATATTGACCTTGATAGTCACATCGGCATACGTGTTTAAGCCTGTAAACACGGACATTACCAATGCAACAATCCATAAGTAGCATTTTCTCATATTGTTAGGGTTTAAAAATGAATATTGTAATATATTTTATTGACCATGTGGGATTTATTGACCTTGTAGTTACTTTGTAGTACCTACATGCAAGGGAAAAAGATAGAGTACTAATAAAGCATTAGTTACCCGTATGCGTGCAAAATAATAAATTCAAATCGAATATTGCAAATTTTTTAGCAATTATTTTTAATAATTTTTCAATTTTTGTTGTTTTGACCTTATTATTTCTCTTTATGTATCTTTTTGCGCACGAATTGCACTCCTATATTGAGTGGAATTATAGAGAACGGGTTCAATATAAATGCGGATAATTGCTATTATCTGCAACATAAACGTTTATATTGATCCAAATAGTATAATTTGTGTTTAATTAATTTAATAAATAATTTGGATTGCGTATGCAGTAAAAAATGAGTAATTTTGTGATATGACCGACAATAGTTTGGATTTGAAAGCGGCGTATTTCACGCTGGGGTGTAAGCTCAATTTTTCGGAGACCTCGACGATAGGAGCGATGTTGCGCGAGCGTGGCATCGTCCGCGCCGCCGACGGTGATACGCCTGACCTTATCGTAATCAATACGTGCTCAGTTACAGAGATGGCAGACAAGAAGGGACGGCAGCTTATCCGTCGCCTTGCAAACCGGTACCCTGAGGCAACGATGGTTGTTACCGGATGCTACGCCCAGCTCAAACCGGAGGAGGTGGCATCTATCGACGGTGTCGATATAGTCCTCGGTTCAAAGGAGAAACTTCGCATCGCCGAGTATCTCGACCGCTGGCTTGACGACCGCACCCCTTGCCGTGAGGTCACTCCGCCACTTGAAATCAGGGAATTCATGCCCTCGTGCGAACGTGGTGACCGTACACGTTATTTCCTTAAGGTGCAGGACGGTTGCGATTATTTCTGCTCATACTGCACGATACCGTACGCACGCGGACGCTCACGGTCGGGCAAAATCGCAGACCTCGTTGCCCAGGCTCGCCTTGTCGCTGACGAGGGTGGTAAGGAAATCGTTATCACCGGCGTTAATATCGGTGAGTTCGGCAGAGACACCGGTGAATCCTTCCTTAACTTACTCAAAGCCTTCGATGCTGTCGAGGGAATTGAGCGCTACCGAATATCGTCGATCGAACCCAACCTCCTCACCGAGGAAATAATAGAATGGGTCGCCAACGAATCGCGCGCTGTCATGCCTCATTTCCATATCCCTCTGCAGGCGGGGTCGGATGCCGTGCTCAAGCTAATGCACCGCCGTTATGACACCAAACTTTTTGCCGACCGCATAGCATTGATTAAGAAGCTGATGCCAAATGCGTTTATCGGTGTCGATGTCATAGCCGGCGCAAGAGGTGAGACCGACGAAGAGTGGCAGAAGTCCGTAGAGTTCATCAACAGTCTGGGAGTCACACGCCTCCATGTCTTCCCGTACTCAGAGCGCCCGGGAACCAAGGCACTTAATATAGACCATATCGTGCCGATGTCGGAGAGGCACAACCGCGTCGCCGAACTGACACGAATCTCCGACGAGCATCTGCGTGCGTTTATGGAGGCACGAAAGGGTACGCGTGCCCGCGTGCTATGGGAGCAACCCCATGACGGCTCCGAGGTCATGCACGGTTTTACCGATAACTATATCCGCGTCGAAGCTCCCTATCGCGCTGAACTGGTCAATAAAGTAACTGAGGTGACATTGGGTGAGATTATGAAAGATCAACCCGATACCATGTCCTGTCGCCTTGACAAGGATTAAAAAATCCGTTGAAATGGAAAAGAAAAAATTGGCAGTCGTCATACTTAATTGGAACGGCAGTAAATTGCTGGATCAGTTTCTCCCGGCTGCAATCAAATATACCGAGGGACCTGATGTCCAACTGATAGTCGCCGACAACGGTTCGACGGACGATTCAGTAGAAATGATGCGCACCCGATATACTGATGTGGGCTTGATTACCTTCGACAATAATTACGGTTTTGCCGAGGGGTACAACCGTGTCATTGCCATGCTACCGGACTTTGAGTACGTGGTGCTGCTTAATTCGGATGTAGAGGTGACAGAGGGGTGGTGGCAACCACTCGTCAAGGCTATGGACGATGATCACCGCATCGGTGCCTGTCAGCCTAAGATCCGGGCGTATAAGGATAAGAAGATGTTTGAATATGCCGGAGCCGCCGGCGGTTATCTCGACATCCTTGGCTATCCTTATTGCCGTGGCAGACTCTTTGATGCCATAGAGGAGGACGAAGGGCAGTATGACACCGATAAGCCGGTGGATATTGCCTGGGCCTCGGGAGCGTGCCTGATGGTACGACGTGAAGATTATTTGGCGGTCGGTGGACTCGACCCTCTCTTTTTCGCACACATGGAGGAGATTGACCTGTGCTGCCGTATGCATGGTGCCGGTCTGCGTGTAGTGGTGGTGACCGATTCGGTTGTTTATCATGTAGGCGGGGCTTCGCTCAATCAGGGTAACCCGCAGAAAACGTACCTGAATTTCCGCAATAACCTGCTGCTGTTGCATAAGAACCTGCCACGTGCCGTGGGTAAGCGAAAACTCTTCATGCGCAGACTTGCCGACACCTTGGCTTGGGGAATGTACGTGCTCAAGGGGGATTTCCCGAATGCTAAGGCTGTGCTCAAGGCTCACAAGGATTTCAAGAAGATGCGTGCCCACTACACCGATTTCCCCGTTGCCGACTACATGAGCTCGCTCCCGGGGGCTAAACACAATGCGGTGATCGACCGCTATCTCCTTCGTAAGACTAAAGTAGAATTATAATTGTGATAATATAAGATTATAATTACGTAAGAATAGAATTATAATTGCGATAAAATAATATTATAATTGAGGTTATGGATAAACCGCTGATACTTGTAACTAACGATGACGGCATCAATGCCAAGGGGATTCATGAGTTGGTAGACATGCTGCTCCCCTATGGCGACGTGGTGGTGATATGTCCCGACGGTCCGCGTTCGGCGCAGTCGATGGCACTGACCGTGGCGACCCCAATCTTTGTAACGCGCCTTGATGATTATCACGGTGCGGTGATGTATAAGGTCAGCGGTACACCGGTCGATTGCGTCAAGATGGCGATGCACACGATTCTTGACCGTCGTCCCTCGCTTATCGTCAGCGGCATAAATCACGGCTCGAATGCTGCCGTCAATCTCTTATATTCCGGTACGATGGGTGCCGCGATGGAAGGTGCCGTCTTCGGTATCCCCTCTATCGGCTTCTCCCTTACAAGTCATGCTGCCGATGCCGATTTCGGCGAATGTAAACGTGCCGTAGACCTCCTCGTACCCGCCACTCTCAAGCACGGTCTGCCGCAGGGAATTTGCTTGAATGTAAATGTACCTCACGGTTGCGTGCCGACCGAGATGAGGGTGGCATCGGAGTGTCGCGGACACTGGAGTGATGAATATGTGGAATACACCGATCCCGCCGGTAGAAAATTCTATTGGCTCGCCGGCAGTTTCGTCAATACCGAGCCGGACAATACCAATACCGACGAATGGTGTCTTTCGCATGGTATAGTGTCGGTAGTGCCTATCAGCATAGATCGCTCGGTAACACCGGCTGTACCCCTTAATGTTCAGCAGGATAGGATCGCCGACGTAATTAAAAACCTTGACTGGCTCAAAGAGGTCTGCGCTCAGTATTAATAATTAAAGGATGAGACTGACAGTAGCTGACATAGAGAAAAGATTGGGTATCGCCCCGAGTGGTGCCACCGGTGAAATCACTGATCTGCTGACCGATTCGCGATCCTTGGCAGAGAGTGACGGTGTCCTCTTTTTTGCCATCCGTACGGCACGTAACGACGGTCACCGCTATTTGCGCGGACTCTACCAACAAGGTGTACGCTATTTTGTGGTGGATCATATCCCGGCGGACATGCAGAGTTGCAAGGATGCTCATTTTTTTATCGTACCCGATTCCGTGCGGGCTTTGCAGCAGATATGCCGCCGCAGTCCCGAATTTAAGGGTACATTGGTCGGCATCACGGGGAGTCGCGGCAAGACTACTGTCAAGGAGTGGCTCTATCAGTTGCTCGAACCCCTGTCGGAGGTCGTGCGGTCGCCGCGCAGTTTCAATTCGCAGATAGGTGTCCCTCTCTCGATGTGGGGACTTGACAGCAACGCCTCCGTAGCCATCATAGAGGCGGGTGTGTCACGTTGCCACGAAATGGCAAATCTTGCCGATTGTATTGATCCTGACGTTGTTATCATTACAAATGTCGGCGATGCCCATGCCGAGGGGTTCAGCAGCCGCGAGGAGAAGGCGATGGAGAAAGCTCATCTTGCCTCTGCTCCTAATGTAAAGCGGGTAATCATCCCTGCAGATGATGAGGTGGTGGTCTCCGCTGTCGAGAAAAATATCAAGCCCGGAGTCGAAATCCTGACATGGAGTTTTACCAATCCCGGAGCCACCTTATATATTAAGGAGGTAACCCCGGAAGCCGGGGGTGTACGGTTTACTTATGTGTATAATGGGTCGGATACCTATAATGGGTCGGACTACGAATTGACCACTCCTGTTAAAGCTGACTCAGTCTACGATCACGAAAATGTGGCGACATCATTGCTGCTGATGCTGTCGATGGGAGTGTCGCCGGAAAAATGTGCCGAACTCTTTTCGCAGCTGCATAAGATCGGTACACGACTTAATGTGTCGGAGGGAGTGAACGGTTGCTCGGTTATCCGCGACCAGTACACATCCGATTTCTCGTCATTAGCACCCGCACTCGACTTCATGCGCCGCCGTGCCATGCCTGATCAGTCGCTGACGGTCATCCTCAGCGATATTCATCATGAGGCTTCCGATCCTGCCAAGCGGTATAAGGATATAGCTGATTTACTGGAAAAGGCGGGGGTATCCCGGTTTATAGGTGTTGGCCCGATGCTTAAGAAGTATCAGCACCTCTTTAATATGGCCGCGCAGTTTTTCGACACCTCCGATCAACTGCTTCAATCCCTGAGTCCTTCGGATTTCTCGGATGAGATAATTCTGGTCAAGGGAGGTCCGGAATATGATTTTGCCGACGTGGTGCGCATGCTCGAAGCGCGTACTCACGAGACCGTGCTGGAGGTAAACCTTGATTCCATAGTCTCCAATTACAATTATTTTAGATCCAAGGTGCCACAGACCACCGGGATGATATGTATGGTCAAGGCTTCGGGCTACGGAGCCGGCAGTTATGAGATAGCCAAGACACTTCAGGATTGTGGAGCGGCATACGTGGCGGTCGCAGTACTTGACGAAGGTATCGAGCTGAGAAATAATGGTATAACCATGCCCGTGATGGTGATGAATCCTCGTGTCGCCAATTATGCGGCAATGTTCACCTATGCCCTTGAGCCGGAGATTTATTCACTATCCATGCTTGAGGATGTAATCCGTGAGGCCCGCAAGGCAGGTGTCAAACACTATCCCATCCATATCAAACTTGATACAGGTATGCACCGCATGGGATTTGTCGGCGCCGAACTTGAACATCTTTGCACCATACTTAAAGAGACGGATTGTGTGGAGGTTAGGTCAATATTTTCGCATCTCGCTACGGCGGATTGTCTGGATATGGACGATTATACTCAAATGCAGTTGGATACGTTTACACGGTGGTCAGAGTTCATTATGAGTCGTTTACCCTACAAGATAAAGCGTCATATCCTCAATACTGCCGGTATATTGCGTTTCCCGCAGTATCATTTCGATATGGTCAGATTGGGTATAGGTCTTTATGGAGCCAACACTCTGCCTCCCGAATACGAGAAACCTTTGGCTGTGGTGTCTACATTGCGCACGGTCATAATTGCCATCCACGAGTGGGAGGCAGGGGAGACAGTAGGTTATTCGCGCCGGGGAGTCCTGAAACGTAAATCGCGTATTGCCACAATCCCCGTGGGTTATGCCGACGGTATCAACCGCCATTTCGGCAACGGGGCAGTCAAGTTTATGGTCAATGGGTGTGAGGCACCGACCATCGGTAATATATGTATGGATATATGTATGTTAGACGTGACGGATATCGAGTGTGCCGTGGGTGATTCAGTTGAGATTTTCGGGTCACAGGCACCCGTGCAACGTCTTGCTGATGTCCTTGATACTATCCCTTACGAAATATTGACCTCAGTGTCCGAGCGCGTCAAACGCGTATATTACAGAGAATGAGACCTCAGACCTCACGCAGTTGTTCGAGGCATTTCTGAACCTCCTGATCGGTCTTGAAAAGTCGATCCTTGCAGAATTTTACCAATTCGAGTGCGCGGGTGGTGTCTTCCGACAATTTGTCAATATCGCAGTTGTCAGACTCCATTTTGCGTACTATCTGTTCGAGTTCGGCGATCGCCTCACTATATGTAAGTTTGTTATCCATATTCAGTATCCTTTTACCCTAAGTAAGTAACTATTATGAAATGAAAATTTTTAATAGTTACTTACAATATGGTTATTAACTATCATGAAATAAGGAAATTAATCGTTGCCAATTACTTCCGATTTGATTGAGCCGTCGGCGAGTCGCGTCTCTATTACGGTGCCCTTGGTTATACGGGAGGCATCGGTGATGGCGTGTCCGTTTACACGAGTTATGCTGTATCCGCGACGAAGGGTATAGCCGGGATCGAGCAGTCTCACCATCTCCTCGTAACGTTTGAGGTTGTCAGAGTGGCTGCGCATGATTTTGTTGGCGGCGGTATCGAGACGCAGTGACAGCATGCGGATGTTATTACGTCTCATCTCGGTCTGACGACCCGCCAAGTTCCCGATCATACTCATGGCATTGTCAATACGTCTTCGCGCTTTTGCCGACAGATTGACCAGAGCCCCCGGCATTCTCCCCGTAAGGTCGCGCAGCTGCATCTTGGCTGTCATGAGCCGCTGGCGGGCAATCGCCGGCAGACTCAACCCCAAATTGTCGAGACGACGCTGTTCACCGATGAGGGCATCAGATGCGTAGCGGGTCAAACGGGTAGTGAGGTCAGTGAG
>CAZAWP010000004.1:0-4550 GCA_964488855.1 uncultured Sangeribacter sp. | reverse complement strand
ATCTCACGCCGTATCCTATCCATATCACCGAGTGTATAGGAGGGGTCGATGTCAGTGATGACAAAGGACAACCCGTACACCGGATGATGATTCGCCGATCCGCAGACCAAGACCTTGATGCCCGATTGTATCGGGCTGCCGGTAGTTTGGAAGAATTTATGATATAGTTGCCGGTATACGTTACTCCATATCATCGCACGCTGCTTGGCACGTGTGGTGCCGAGCTCATCTTTCTCTATGAGTTCGAGGTAGCAGTGTCCGCCGGCAACGCGCACGTCCGACAGTTCTGCGGTAACCCATGCGCTCTGCAGCGTCGGGTTACTGCGGATGGTGTTGCTGACCTGCAGTTGGTATTGCGACAGCGAGAGGACGTTACTCGTTTGCATTGACTTCCCCTACGATTATAAGTGCGCCGGTCACAGGGTTGAAGCGAGCATAGCTTCTCTCTTTCTTAGCGGAGAACAGCTGAGGGTTAAGACCGAAGGTAGTGCCGAACTGCGCGAACTCAAGTTCGTCAGACCATAACTTCTCACCCTTGAGAGATACGGTAACCTGAGCAGCTCCCGGAAGATTATAGATGACCGCATCCTTGGGAAGTTTCTTTTCCTCGCCCTTGGCATCGACAGGCAGCTCACCCTCACGGGTTATCTTTACATTAATCTTGACCGGATCGCCTGAATAATCGTCGGCATCTACAAAACCGGCGAAGTCACTCATGCGGAAGAGAACCTTCTCACCTGAATCGTCCGGCATATATGTATAAGTACGGGTTATCTCGCTCACGGTAGTCACGCCCGTAAACGCTGCCGTGATAGCGGCTTCCTGACGACCTAATGACTGAAGCATAAGCTCCAGCTGACGACCGTCGGTGGGCATTGTTTCCGCAGTGCCTCGGGTCAGGGAGAGCTTGGAATCGCGTATCTCCATCAGCGTCTCGGCAAGCATCTGGGCTTTCTTTGCTGACGATTGCGATGCGATGAAGTCTTCATTGACATATTCGAGATATTCGCGCATATTGCTCAGAGGCACCACCTTATCTTCCGGTTTGGCATCAGCTGCCGGGGGCAATACCTCTTTGTTGATTGCCAACAGCATACCATTTTCATCGACGCTGATATAAGTGGGGGCTCCCTGCTTCAACTGCATGAGATATTGGTTTTCCGTATCAGGTACACCGTAAGGGGTAACCTTCACATTAGTAATCTCCCATACCTGTGCATCCTCCTTGATGACATTATCGGTGCCGATATACTTCTTGGCGTATTGATAGAAAGGTCCTGCCTGGTAGACGGTACGGCGAGCTGTCACCGTAATACGCAGAGCCGTGTTGGGGAGGGTGTAAACAAGCCCGTATTCGTTATGCTTGTCGGCGGTCAGAATGCGTGTCTGCTGTGCATTGGCACCAATCCCCGTCAGGAGGATAGAAGTGACGATCAGATATTTAAATATGCTCATAGGGAGTCTGTTTGTTAATGGTTTTTACAATGGCGCGTCCTATACGGTCGGCGATGTCACCGGCGGTTAGACCAAATTCACCTAATTCCTCGGCGGCGATATCACCGGCGAGTCCGTGGAGGAAGACACCGATGGTGGCGGCATGCTCGGGTTCGTAACCCTGAGCCATAAAGGCCGCGATGACGCCTGTCAGTACGTCGCCGGCTCCTGCCGTCGCCATGCCCGGATTTCCGGTGGGATTGAAATAAACCTTGCCCGTCGGGCGCACTGTAACGGTGTAGTGACCTTTAAGAACAATGATGATATTGTAGTTTCGCGCCATGTCGATCGCTGTCTTCAAACGTGCCTCTGACGAAGAGTGCTGCCCGAAGAGACGATCGAATTCACCGATATGGGGAGTGATGATGGTCTTGGGGGGAAGGATGGTGAGCATACTGGGGCGTCGTGCTATCGCGTTGAGAGCGTCGGCATCGAGGAGCAACGGTTTACGTGCACTTTTGAGCATCGTCTCAAGTGCATTTATCGTGGGATCGTTGAGACCTATGCCGGGACCTGCCGCCACTGCCTGAAAATCATGGTGGATTTTCATATCGGTGATGAAGTGTTCGCCACGGTCCGGTTCGAATATCGCCTCGGGAACAGCCGTCTGGACGATGTTGATACCCGCATGGGCGCTGTGAACGGTCGCTAACCCCGCTCCACTCTTCAGCACTGCCCGTGCACATAACACGGCGGCTCCCATCATCCCTGTAGAACCGGCGAAGAGAAGTACCGACCCATATTGACGTTTGCCCGAGAAGGGATGACGTTTCTTGAGCAACGGTCGGATGCTGCGGCTCTCCACAAGCATGAACTCTGTGGTGGTCTCCTTGATCTGCTGCTCATCGAGGTCTATGTCGAGTAATTTCCACTCGCCAATAATATCGTGATTCTCTTCGAGAAAGAATGATAGCCTCGGGAGCTGGAATGCAAGGGTAAGATCAGCATGCACCATATCGCGACGCGAAGCATTGTCGTTCCATTCGCCGAAGAGTCCCGAGGGGAGATCAATCGAGATAACGTATGCTCCCGATTCGTTAATGTAGCGTGATACGGCGACAAACCCACCCATCAACGGTTTGGAAAGACCTGAACCGAATAGTCCGTCCACCACCACGTCACCGGGACCGAGGTGTGGCGGATTGAACTCACGGGTAACCTCTGTGAAATCGACACCTTCGATCGTGATGAGCTTCTTGCGCATATCTTCGCAGTCGTGGCTCACTCTACCCGCGACATTAAAGAGGAATATCTCGACGCGGCGGTATCCCTGCTCAAGGAGCAGACGTGCCACTGCCAGGGCATCTCCACCGTTGTTGCCGGGTCCCGCCATTACCACTATGCGCTGGCTCGGCAGGAAACGGGAGATGATCTCGACACTGACCATAGAGGCGGCGCGCTCCATCAGTTCCACTGACGAAATACCCTGACGCTCACACGTCACCTCGTCAAGTTTATGTATTAATTCTGAATTTAATATTTTCATTGTTTCTATCGGTTAAGCCGCCGTTGCATTACACAGAAGTTGTTAAAACATATGTGTAAACAACTTCATAGCGGCTCATCTACAAAAATAATGTCTATCCGGCATTACACCAAATTACGGAGCCTTTAAGTCGCGGTAAATTTTCAAGAGTTGATTATTATCAGATGTAGGAATGGAGACCGCCGAAGAAATAATTGACACCATAAAAGGTAAACAGTACCGAAAGGAAGCATATAATAAGCAGCTGATTGACATATAAAATTTTATGATCTGACGAATTAATCTTGTCTCTCGATTTTATATATACGGTCAGTGCCACATATACGATCAATGTCACCAATGCTCCGGTCTCTTTTGGATCCCATGCCCAATACCGTCCCCATGCGTCTTTTGCCCATATCGAGCCTAAGATAATCCCTGCGCACAACAATAGTGTCCCTATGATTAATGAGTGCAGGGTGAATCTTATATCTGCCCGGCGCTTTGAGATGAGGTTGATAATGCCGTAAATCGCAGTCATCGCAAAAATCATGTAGCTGACGATAAAACATCCTACATGCCAAGCCAATAATTTATGGTCGAGAAGTGGAGAGGTCGCGGAGAGGGGCAGATATGGACACGTGCAGTAAGCTCCAACGCATGCCAAGAGCGAGACGGTCAGTGTACATGTCCGCAAAACCTGCTTCTTAAAAAACAAGGTGCCTGTAAGGGAAACCCATGAAATGCAGACCAACATCTCAGCGCCGGTTGCTAATGGTATCCGTTGTGTTAAAATGATATAAAGGACGATATATAGGGTAATGCAGGCAAATGCAAATATCGTCGTTATTTGATATAATGCGTTGCAAATGCGGTGCCCTCTGTATTTGGAGAGCAATAGATAAAGTGACAACAATAGCGACATGGCTAATCCTGCCATTGCCGGCAATAATGTAAGCCTGTTGTAGAGCTTTTCGGCGGTCGTTAGATATGATGCCGTAAGTTTATGATGATTTTCTTCCTGCGTATCGAGTGAATAATCACCTTTGAGACTATTGGAATATGGTTCCGTCTGTGGATTGGTTTGTAAATGGATTATATTATCAAGGCATTTATTGGCTCCCTGATAGTCCCTGGCATAAAGTTTGAGCTGAAAGTCGTTGAAATAAACCTCTATAGAGTCGGCTAAGGAGGGGTTAATGGTGTCGGTGTCTGAGAATAAGACCGGTATTTCATTGTTTTGCAATTCGCTGATCAATTGTCGGCGTCTGCGGTCGCTTTTTGATAAATCTGAAGTATAGGAGTTAAATAATCGTTGTGCATCATAGCGACCGACAGTGTTGTCAAAATCCCAAATCCATAGAGAAGTTACTTCGGTGGGGGAGAGATCGACACCTTTAATCGGAAGCAAATAGGCAATATCGCGCGACATCGTCTCAAAGAGAGCTGTTCTGCCATTCCATATTACTTTTATTTGTGCTAATTTATTAACCAGGGAATCTTGTTGGGATAAAAGATTATGGCTGTTGTAGGCACAAACATGTAATGATACGGATAATATACATAATATGAGTGATATAAGTCGTCTCAT
>CAZAWP010000003.1:25334-34105 GCA_964488855.1 uncultured Sangeribacter sp. | reverse complement strand
TTAATTAGTCAGCTAACTTGATAGTCACTGCGCGATCCAGGGGAGCACCCTTAGCACCGAAGTCAGTGAGGTTAGCAGCGTCGATACGAGCGTCGAGCTGAGACTCGGGAACACCACACTTCATGAGGAAGTTCTTAACGCCATCAACACGCTGGTTGCGGAGACGAGTATTGATCTCCTCAGTACCGGTGTAGTTGTCAGCCCAACCTGTGAGGACATACTTCTGGTTAGGAGTATCGAGCATAACCTGAGCCATAGACTTCAGGATAGTCTTCTCACGGTTAGAAAGACCGTACTGGTTGATGGGATAGTAGATAGTGGCGAGACCCTCGCACTTAACAACTTTCTGAACGGGACGTTTCAGACAAGCGTCGAGCTGAGCCTGAAGATCCTTGATCTTGTTGTCAGCCTGAGCGAGACGAGCTACGAGAGCGTCACCCTCAGCATCTGTGTATTTCCAAGTGGGACATACTGCAGTAACGGGGCAGTTCCACTCACGTTTGCTCAGGTAGAAGTTGAAACCAACGTTTACAGCTACATCCTGAACGAAGTGACGATAACCCTCCATGCGGAAGAGTTCATACTGAACGTCGATAAAGAAGTCAGCACCCTTGCCGAGACGGAAGTTATTCTGGAGACCCATGTTTACGAACAACGGAGTTGTACGAGCTGAACGCCAGCGAGCGTCAGCGCCGTCGCACTTGCGGGCAAATGTCCAGAGGACACCACCACCACCGTGAAGAACGGCATTGTAAACACGGTTGGGCTTGTAACCGCACCACCAGTTGGTAAGGTTGATAAGAACGTCGAACTCAGGACCTACTGCCTGCATTCTCTCGGGATAGTAATCGGGCTTGCCTTCGATAGCCTCAGCAGCCATGTTACGGTATACGCCATCAGCCTTAGTAGCACCGTTAGTGAACAGATAGTGAGCACCGAAACGGAAACCGAAGTTAGGAGTTACCCACTTACCGAGATAAAGACCGGCGTTGCCACCGAAACGATCCTTAAGATCAGCCTTTGAGTTATCCTTACCGAAGAGTACGTTTGTACCACCCTCAGCTGTGATAAACCAATTGTCCTTGTTACGGTTGATGAGTGTTCCCTGCGAGCAGTCCTCTACATAAGTTACCTCCTGCGCAGTAGCCGCAGCGGCACCTAATGTCATTGCTGCGAGAGCAAATAATACACTTTTCTTCATAGAACAATAAATTAATTAATTATTGAATTGTCGTTTTAGTCGGATATATCAGTCATCTCATTACTAATCTGTCAGTTTAATCTTACTTAACACCGACATTTCAGCCATTTACCGACAACCGATATGTTTATAGTCGCTATTTTCAGTCCGCAAAGTTAATAATTTTTATCATTCACACCAATATTTTTTAATTAAAGTTAATACCGATGTGTATGTTTTAAATTATTAACATTATTTATTTAAAAAATGTTTAATTTCATTAAACACATTTTCGGTCGTATAGCCAAATTTCTTATCGAGGACTCCGGCAGGGGCTGAAGCACCGAACCGCTCCATACCTACTACCTTCCAGTCTCCCTTCATCAGAGGATAGAGTACGGCGGGTAATCCTGAGGTAAGACCGAAGATCTTGACACCGTCGGGAATCACGCTCTTCTTATAATCCTCGGGCTGCGACTCAAAGAGTCCGATCGAAGGAACAGATACCACGCGGGCTTTCTTACCCTCTTTGGCAAGTTCCTCGGCTGCATGTACGAGCAGGGCTACATCCGAACCGTTGCCGACGAGCACAACATCGGGATTCTCGGCATCGACTACTATATATCCACCCTTCTCGGTAGCCTTGGCTGCCTTACGACGATCCTCGGCTGGAAGGTCCTCAAGGTTCTGACGAGAGAAGATGAGCACGGTCGGGGTCTTTTTGTTCTCCATTGCCAAACGGTAAGACTCAACTGTCTCTGCCGAGTCAGCCGGACGGAGCACGAGCACTGAGGGTTCTCCCTTGAAGTTATGAACCTGCTCCATGAGACGGATCTGTGCCTCCTGCTCGATGGGCTCGTGAGTGGGACCATCCTCACCTACGCGGAAGCTATCGTGAGTATAGATAAATTTCACAGGGAGCTCCATGAGAGCCGCGATACGGATAGCGGGCTTCATGTAGTCGCTGAACACGAAGAATGTACCGCAAGCCGCGAAGATACCGCCGTGGAGTGCGATACCGTTGATCAGACATGCCATGGTAAGCTCGGCGACACCTGCCTGAAGGAATGCACCGGAGAAGTCACCCTTCATCAGGGCATGAGTCTTCTTGAGGAATCCGTCGGTCTTGTCACTGTTGGCAAGGTCGGCGCTTGATACGATCATATTACCCACATGCTCGGCGAGGAAGCTCAGTACAGTGGCAGAAGCCGCACGGCTTGCCATGTTGGGCTTGAACTCTATTGAATCCCAATCGAGGTGAGGGAGCTTGAGGTCGATATAATCCTTGAGAGTGGCAGCCTTTTCGGGATTTGCGGCAGCCCACTCGTCATATTCAGCCTTACGCTTGGCAACGATTTTCTTGAGTTCCTCAGCGCGCTCGGCATATAATTTCTTGACATCCTCACGGATGATCCAGGCATTGTCGGGATCGCCGCCGAGGTTACGTACGGTAGCAGCAAGGTCTGCACCGGCAGCAGTTACCGGCTGACCGTGAGTAGAGACAGCACCAGCCATCGAAGTACCGTCAGCCTTGACAGTACCGCGTGCCATGATAGTCTTACCAATAATAAGTGTAGGACGCTCTTTCTCCTCATTGGCGGCAGTAAGGGCACCGGCGATTGCCAACGGATCCGTACCGTCTACCTCAAGGACGTTCCAACCCCATGCACGATATTTGGCGGGTGTATCCTCAGCAGTAACTTCATGCACCTTGGTAGAGAGCTGCACATCGTTTGAGTCGTAGAACATGATAAGGTTATGCAGGCCTAAAGTACCGGCGATACGGCCTGCGCCCTGCGAAATCTCCTCCTGGATACCACCGTCAGAGATAAAGGCGTATGTCTTGTGCTCTACAACCTTGCCGAAGCGTGCCTGAAGGAAACGCTCGGCGATGGCGCAACCAACCGCCATTACATGACCCTGACCGAGGGGGCCTGAGGTATTTTCGACACCGCGCTCTACATCGAGCTCGGGGTGACCCGGTGTCGGGCTGCCCCACTGACGGAACTGCTGAAGTTCCTCGATGGTATATTTACCGGTGAGGGCGAGAATGCTGTAAAGCATCGGCGACATGTGACCGGGATCGAGGAAGAAGCGGTCGCGGGCGAACCAGTGCGGATTCTCGGGGTCATACACGAGGAATGACGAATATAATACATTTATAAAATCTGCCGCACCCATGGCACCGCCGGGGTGACCTGACTTAGATTTCTCCACCATTTCTGCGATGAGTACGCGCAGATTGTTGGCGGCATTATTCATTACTTTTACGTCCATATTGTTTCTATAAAGTATAAAGAGAGCACGACGGGTCTCAAAACCCATCGTCCTCTCTACATATTATATTTGTTTCGATGTACGAATCATCGTATTCACATCGGATTTATTAAACGAGTTCCTCCTTGAGTTCCTCCTCAATATCAACGGGGATATCCTTATTGACATTGATACAACCCCAGATACCATAGATGAAGAGATATCCGAGCAGTGCAACGATCAGCCAGTAGCTCTGCATGTAACCTGCAGCGCCGGCGATAGCCTGCTGGCAAAGGGGAAGAACACCGCCACCGACAACCATCATCATGAAGATACCGGAAGCCTGTGCAGTATATTTACCGAGACCCTCAACGGCGAGGTTGAAGATACCTCCCCACATTACTGAAGTACAGAGACCGCAGAGAACGAGGAAGAATGCACTCATCGGAACCTGAGCAACCTCACCGGCAGCATCGGTATAGATGAACGAAGGAACGGTTACAGTCACCTCTTTGGGGATGAAGATGGCGAGAAGCACGAGGATGATGGCTACCGCCGATACGCTGATAAGCTGGGCACGTGTGCTTACCTTACCCGAGATTGCACCCGAGAGGCTTCGGCCTACGAGCATGAGGAGCCAGTAGATAGCCACGATAGCACCTGCGATTGTAGAGGCATCACCGATTACACCGGCACCGGTAGCCTTCTGATCAGCGAGGTAGAAGTTGAGAGTACCGGGGATACCGATCTCGATACCTACGTAGATGAAGATACCGATTACACCGAGTACGGTATGACGGAAGTTCCAGGGAGAGTGCTCGTACTTGATCTTCTTTGCCGAAGATTTCTGCAAGTTGGGCTCGGGGATTGCCACGAAAGAGATTACTATGAATGCTGCGGCAAATACACCCATTGCTACGAAGAGAAGGGGAGTCACAGCCTGCATGGTAGTGCTCTTGGTGAGCTGACCGATAAGGGCACCTACAAAGAAGGGAGTCAGGGTACCTGAAAGAGAGTTGAGGGCGCCACCGGTCTGGAGGAGCTGGTTACCTTTGTTACCACCGCCACCGAGGAGGTTAAGCATGGGATTAACAACGGTATTGAGCATACAAACGCAGAAACCGCAGATAAACGCACCTAACAGGTAAACGATAAAGTTCCAGCATACGGTGTACTCTTTAGTCATCATGACACCGTTTTCCTCTACCTGCGAAGAGAGGGAGAATACCGAAGCGTCAGCGCCTACGATGCTTGAAAGATACTGAACGAACAGACCGACAACACCGATGGCCATAGCCCAGAGAGCAGTCTTCTTGTAACCGATACGGGTAAGCATGTTACCGGCGGGAATACCCATGAAGAGATAGGCAAGGAAGTTCATCATGTTACCCATCATACCGAGGACACTGTTACCCTCAAAAGTGTTACCCCATATCGTACCGATAGGAGCGGCGAGATTCGTAACGAACGAGATCATCGCGAAGAGGAAGAACATGGCAACAATAGCCACTACTCTTCCGTTTGATTTCGCCTGAGGCGCGGTTGTTTGCATTTGTGCACTCATATTATTATGTAATTATTATTAATTTTCTGTTAGTTAATAGGTTATTTCTATAAAATCTTCCGTTGGCATTAACCGGATCTCCGGCTGGTCTTACTCAGACCATACTATCGGAATCAGACCATGGTATCAGTATTGGCGAGCGCCGAAGATGCGCGTCCCTATGCGTATCATATTACTCCCCTTGGAAACGGCTATATGCCAGTCGTCGCTCATACCCATCGACAGGGTATCGAAACCGCGAAGTCCCAAATCGGGTTTGTCGGCTATCGTGCGGAACACTCCGGCTATGGCTGCAAAATCGGCAGTAATACGATCCACGTCATCGGTGTTGGAAGCCATACCCATTATGCCGCAGATATGAGTATTGGTAAGTGTCTCGAAACGACGGTTGTTGAAGTAGTCAAGCAGTTCATCGACGGCGAAACCGAATTTGGTCTCTTCGAGAGCCACATGAACCTGCATCAATACCCGAGTCACCACTCCCGCCTTACGCGATTCTTCGTCAATAAGATTAAGGAGTTTCTCGGTATCAACGCTCTCTATCAGGTGAGTCTTACCAATTAACTGACGAACCTTGTTTGACTGGAGATGACCAATAAAATGCCATTTGATATCAGCGGGCAACTGAGGAATCTTGGCAGTGAGTTCCTGCACCCGGCTCTCGCCAAACACCCGCTGTCCGGCATCGTAGGCCGCCTGAATATCGGCTACCTCATGAAACTTCGATACCGCCACGAGAGTCACTCCCTCCGGCAGCTCCGAATGAATAGCCTTTATCTCGGACTGAATATGTGAGGCTGATGACATTTTACTGATTTTTGAATGTCAGGTCCATCTTAAACACATCCATCAACGGAGTCTCGATGATCGCGGCAATCTCGTAATCCGACATGGTGCCTTTCATACCCTCTTTAAATACACGGAGGGCATCCTCGAAATCCGACGCCTGCACGAGAATCAGCGAGGCACTCTTTTTTTCGGTACCGGTCTTCTCGTCGGGGGTGATGAAATTGACTTTAACCTGATAGTAGCGATCTCCGGCATCATTAAAAAATATCTCGGCTATCTTGGTCTTCTTTTCCGAAGATATGGAGTATTCGCCTTGTATTCTGGGTTTCATTTCCTCGAGGATACGAGCTTCCGCTTCTGTAAATGTCAAGGCATCTACGAGGTACGGTTCATTTACTTTCTTGACCATACCGTTTTCCTGCATCTTATCGTATCTCACTTTGCATTCAAACCAAAGTGCCATGTGTATCTAAATTTAGGGTTATTTCGTTATTTCGCGGTCATATACAATCTCTGCATATAACCTTATAGGTTAAATAGGGAGGATAACAGTGCGTTTCCTTTCTTCTTTGCAAAAATAAAAAATAAATTGGGAAATGCCTACTATAAAAATGTGAATAATCGTGGCTCAACAGATGTTTTTAGTTAGTTTTTGTTAAGCGGGGAGCAGAATACCCGGTTTTTGACCCGCTTCACCTCATCATTTTTTTATATTTTTGCAAAAACTATATTTAACCATGGCAAAAGAGAATAGAATCTATTGGCAGCTATTTTCCTCTTTCTTCAAGATCGGGGCATTCACTTTTGGTGGTGGCTGGGCGATGATTTCGATCATCGAGCGCGAGATTGTCGACAAGCATAACTGGATCGAGCGCAATGAGTTTCTCGACTTATTGGCAGTGGCTCAATCGCTGCCCGGCATTTTAGCTGTAAATATCGCCACGTCGGTCGGTGACCGTCTGCGCGGCACGCGCGGAAGTCTCCTTGCGGCACTTGGCACCATTTTACCCAGCTTCATCATAATATTGCTGATTGCGATATTCCTCACACCCGACATAATCAAGAATAACCGGGTAATCTCGTCAATCTTCATGGGTATACGTCCGGCTGTCGTGGCTCTTATCATCGCTCCTGTGCTAACGTCAGCCAAAGCGGCGAAACTCAATCTGAAGACGGTATGGATTCCTCTCATCACCGCCTTGATGATATACCTCGATATGGGAGTTATTTCCAACCCTATCCTCTATATAGTCCTGGGGGGTCTTGGAGGTTTCCTCGCGTGGTGGATACCCTCGCGCAAATTGCGAAAACAGAATTAAATGCTGTATTAAATACATTAAATTGTACTAAATACATTAAATATGGTCATTTTAAATGACCTTATGAATCAAAAATGACTGTATTAATTAAAAAAGAACTGTCATGAATTTCTATTTAAAATTAATCTGGGCATATATAAAGATAGGCATATTCGGTTTCGGTGGTGGTTACGCGATGCTGTCGCTCGTTGAGAAGGCGGTTGTCGGTCCGGGCTGGATTACGGAGACGATGTTTACCGACATCGTGGCAATCTCGCAGATGACGCCGGGACCTATCGGTATTAATTCAGCTACCTACATCGGATATGTTGCTCCGCAGCATGTCGACCCGTCTCTTGCCGGACCCCTGTGGGGAATATTAGGTTCGGTACTCGCTACATTGGCAGTGACCGCTCCGAGCTTTATCTTGGTACTTTATGCCAGCCACTTTATCCGCCGCCATAATGAGAGCGGTGCCATCAAGGCAATATTCTCGGGGCTGCGTCCGGTAGTTGTCGGCTTGATTGCATCGGCAGCCTTGCTCCTGATGAATGCCGCCAACTTCAACCCCAACGGCATATCATGGCAGCTGATTACCAATATCATAATTTGTGTGGTGGCATTCTGTCTTGTATATTTCAAACTACCTATCGGCAAGAACGGTGTCAAGCTTCATCCGATTTTGGTCATCTGCATGGCGGGATTGGCAGGATTCCTCATATACGGTATCGGTTGAATATGAAGTGTCAGGATTTAGATGTACGATATTACGAGGCGATTGATTACCTGTTCAGCCGTCTCCCGATGTTTTCGCGCGTAGGAGGAGCAGCCTACAAACCGGGTCTCGAAAGAGTCCTGAAACTCGCGGAATATTTTGGCAATCCCCACCATCGGCTTAAAGCTATCCATATCGCCGGCACCAACGGCAAGGGCTCTACCTCACATATACTGTCGGCAATCTTACAATCTGAGGGTTACCGCACGGCATTGTACACCTCCCCTCACCTCGTGGATTTCCGCGAGCGCATACGCATCGACAGCAAGATGATACCAAAGGAAAGGGTGATTCGCTTTGTCGATCAATGGAAAGAGATTGAACAGGATTATGAAGGAGATGCCCCATCGTTCTTCGAACTGACGATGATGTTGGCGTTCGTATGGTTTGCCGAGGAGGGGGTGGATTATGCGGTAATAGAAACGGGTATGGGGGGACGCCTCGACTCTACAAATATCCTTACTCCCCTTTTGAGTATAATTACCAATATCTCTTTTGATCATCGCATGTTTTTGGGAGACACTCTCGAAGCCATTGCCGGTGAAAAAGCGGGTATAATCAAACGTGGGGTACCCGTAGTAATCGGCGAAGCAGAAGGTGAAGTGCGTAATGTCTTTGCCGAAAAGGGAGCCGAGATGGGCTCACCGATCTATTTTGCGTCAGAGACTCCGGCGGCTTTCAATTCAAAATCGGATATAATTGACGGCTGGACGGGGTGGAGCAATGTCTGCGGCAAGTGGCACACTCCTCTCACCGGCGCGTATCAGAAACATAATGTAAATACGGTACTCAAGAGTATCGAGGTTCTCCGCAATCTCGGTATCTGTCTCTCCGACTATGCCGTGCGAACAGGCTTATCACAGGTAGAACGACTTACCGGTTTTACCGGACGCTTCACCATCCTTAACC
>CAZAWP010000003.1:21514-25234 GCA_964488855.1 uncultured Sangeribacter sp. | reverse complement strand
CGGATCAAAAATAAGGAGCTGAATCAAGTATCAGAACTTTGATTCAGCTCCTTTGGATTTTGCCCGGTAAATATTAATACTTACCTGCTTCGGGGGAATATCGCTTGAATAACAGGAATCCTCGCGGGATAGCACAAAATGACATCAAGCGACTTAAATACTTCGGCTATAGAAAGCCATATCTTCATTATCTTAATTTTAAATTTGGTAACCGATATTTGTTCTATAACGGTTACTCATCATTTGATCTACTTAAACGCGGTGCATTCACGACTGGATGCGTACACGGTTCTTGCTCTGTGCGCTGTTGATGTCGCTCTCTTCCTTGAGGTCTATCTCCTTACGGTCGTCATCAAGTACCTTATACTCTAAATAGGCGAGCGACTGATCGGGAAGAACCTTCATCGAGCGACCGAACTTGCGGCGCCATCGACTGTAGATCGAAAAAATACCTTTTTTAATGTAGGCATCTACAAAGGGATGCACATACATCGTAAACTTCTTGACCTGAAGAGTGCCGACAAGATATTCAAGTTTCTCCTCAAGACGGTCAGTGAATAGTATCGAGGGCTGTATCTCCCCCTTGCCTAAACACGACGGACAAGTCTCGGCTGTCGGTATATCAAGTGCCGGTCTGACCCTCTGTCGGGTTATCTGCATCAAACCGAACTTGCTCAACGGCAAGATATTGTGACGGGCACGGTCGTTTGCCATGATTTCGCGCATGTGGTCGAAGAGTACCTGACGATGTTCGGCTTTATTCATGTCGATAAAGTCGACAACGATGATACCTCCCATGTCGCGGAGCCGCAACTGGCGCGCTATCTCATCGGCGGCACGCAGGTTCACGTCGAGTGCATTTGACTCCTGATCCGGACTCGCCTTGCTGCGGTTACCGGAATTGACATCGATTACATGCAGCGCCTCGGTATGCTCGATGATGATGTATGCTCCGCTCTTAAAGGATACTGTCTTGCCTAAACTGCTCTTGATCTGACGCGTAATATTGAAATGGTCAAAGATCGGTATGTCTTTGGTATACAGCTTGACAATATCGTTATTGCCGGGAGCAATGAGGTCTACATACGACTTGATCTGGTCGAACGTCTCGGCATCGTTTACATAGATATTTTCGAAGGTTGGACTGAAAATATCTCGTATCATACTTACCGAACGCGAATCCTCCTCACGGATTAGAGCCGGTGCCTGACTGCGTTGCATCTTGGCTATCGACTCCTCCCAGATCTTTACGAGAGACTGCATCTCGTGGTTGAGCTCGGCTACTCGCTTGTTTTCTGCCGATGTCCTCACGATGACGCTAAATCCACGCGGCTTAATGCTGCTGACCAGCTGACGCAAACGGATTTTCTCTTCTGCCGATTTGATCTTTTGCGATATGGAAATCTTGTCGCCAAAGGGGACAAGTACCATAAATCTGCCGGTGAGGGATATTTCGGTAGTAAGACGCGGGCCTTTCGACGAAATGGGCTCCTTGGCGATCTGCACGAGAAGTTGCTGACCGGGCTTTACGACGTCCTGGATCGTACCATGCTTTGAGATATCGGCCTCGCGCGTAATCTTACCTATGGCAGGCACCTTACGCGGATTTGCCAATGCCTCGTCGATAAATTTGGAATAGGTCGCAAACTGCGGGCCTAAATCAAGATAATGAAGAAAAGCATCTTTCTCATAGCCAACATCGAGGAAGGCTGCATTAAGACCCGGCATCACCTTTTTCACCTTGGCAAGATAGAGGTCGCCGACGGCATACGCCACGTTGCGGCTCTCTTTCTGCAGCGATACTAAGCGCGAGTCTTCGAGCAGTGCGATCTGCACCTCCTCCTGATTAACGTCGACTACTAATTCGCTTTTCATGTTTTAAAATAAAAAATAAGAACAAACATAGCCGCAGCCGGTGGCTATGGTTAGGTTTGCTCTTATTCGTCTATGCAGAAATCTGCTTATTTCTTCTTATGACGATTTTTTCTCAGTCTTTTTTTGCGCTTGTGAGTAGCCATCTTGTGGCCTTTTCTCTTTTTTCCGCTGGGCATAATACTAAATTTTTAAATTTAACAATCTTTTTATCTTTACGGCTCATACCGGTCTAAATCGCGACGGTGGTATCAAGCCGATGCACGCAACTCGATGTCGTGCAAAGCCTTACGGCGTTGATTATAATACGGGAGAGTTCTTAACGAGATCCAAGAACACTTTTGAGGGCTTGAATGCCGGAATCTTGTGCTCGGGAATCTTGATGCTGGTGTTGCGAGAGATGTTACGGGCAGTCTTCTCACGGCGAGTCTTGATGATGTAGCTACCAAAACCACGGAGATAAACGTTGTTACCCTCAGACAAATTGTCTTTTACAACATCCATAAACTTCTCCACTACGGTCAGCACTGCATCTTTATCGACACCGGTGCTGCGTGAAATCTCATTGACGATATCGGCTTTTGTCATTGTAGTAATGTATTACTGCGAAAGTATAACTTGTTCCAATTTTTAAGTGCATCCGGTCTCACCCACCGCCGGTGTTTATCCTGATAATAAACGGTACCCGTAACGATACCGCATCATACTATCAGACCTCAACCAATCCCATCCACCCGACCGGGCAAATGAGGTTTCCGGAAGTCGGAAAAATCAAATACACTTTCAACTCTGCAAATATCGTAATTTTTTTTTAATCATACTAATACATTACAACTTTTTTTATCTCTCAATAAGATTTTTATCCTCAATGCCCCATCTTTTGCACCCCCGACCTCTCTCTTTCACTCCTCCCGGCTCGCTCTTACACCCTTAAACTCACTCTTACGCCCTCGCTCTCCTACTTATCCATGATTTTCTTCTTTATCATATTTTATTATATTTATTTTTCCGCCTTTATTTATTTTTCCACTCCTTTGTATTAATTTTACTGCCGGTACACCAAACACTCAAAACTAAAAACTATACACTCAAAACCACCCGCCCCATGCCCTACAAATGGATATTTTTTGACCTCGACAATACACTCTGGGATTTCTCGGCTGCCTCTCAGGTTGCCATTGAACAGATTTACGCCGTCACCCCCGAGTTGCAGAAAGGTGCCGGCTCCTTCGATAATTTCGACCGCATCTATCATCAGGTAAACGCTCTGATGTGGCCTCTATATGAGGAGGGGCTAACCGATGTCGATTCTCTTAAAACCGAACGGTTCCGACTGACTATAAATCCTGCCGACAAGAGCAAGGAGATGTTTGACCTGTGCATGAAAATAAATAACCGCTACCTCGATTTCCTCTCTTGCCGCGACCTTGCCCTCCCGGGCGCCGTCGAGACACTCGACAAACTTGCCTCCAAATATAAGATAGGAGTAATCACCAACGGCTTTGCCGATGCCCAAACAAACAAACTTAAATATTCAGGATTATTGGATTACATTTCATTAATGATAATCTCCGAAGAGACGGGTGTCGCCAAACCGGGCGCGGGGATCTACCGTGAGGCATTACGGCAAGCACAATGTAAAGCCGACGAAGCACTGATGGTAGGTGACAATCTCAATTCCGACATCAGAGGTGCCCTCTCCGTGGGCATAGACGCTGTTTACCTACGTCGCAATAATGCACCCGAAGCTCCCGAGGAGTTGCTTCACATCAACCCCGATGCGAAACTTTTAGGCACCATCTCCGAATTAAACCAACTTCCGGGATTACTCACTGCTCAGAGATAAAG
>CAZAWP010000003.1:16052-21414 GCA_964488855.1 uncultured Sangeribacter sp. | reverse complement strand
CATCAACCGAAGTTGTAATTGTAATAACTCCTGTAGTGCAGTTTCCTCTACCGGTGGGAGTTTATCAACCGAAGTTGTAATTATTGCCCTTGGGTGAAGTGTAGAGCAACATGCCCGCGGCAACGTCGGTTGCCACTTTCTCGCCGAGAGTCTGCTCCACGATGGCAAGAGACCATTTGAGCGCAGTAGCGGGGCCGTTACCTAAAACGAACTTATCATCGACAGTCACTGCCTCGCCCGAAGCAGTTGCACCGTGAAGGTCCTTTTCAAAACCGGGATAACATGTAGCCTTGCGACCCTTTAGCAGACCCATGTTGCCCAACACTACTGCCGGTGCCGCACAGATTGCCGCGATGCGGCCATCGTTGCTCTGTGCCTGCTGACGCAGCACGCCCTGAAGGGGTGCATACTCAAAAAGATTGGATGCGCCGGGGAGTCCTCCGGGGAGTATAAGCCACTCTGCATCCCTGAATAGGGTATTGGAGAATAATAAATCTGCATTTACAGTGATACCGTGAGCACCGGTCACCTGTAATGCTGCAGTGATAGAAACAGTCTTGACCGGCATGCCGGCACGGCGTAATACATCAACAGCGGTAATTGCCTCAATCTCCTCGAAGCCCTCGGCTAAAAATAAATAAGATTCTTTCATAACAGCGATATTTTAATCATTATATCTCTAAATGTCGTTATATCTGTAAATATAGTATTTATTTTTGATGTTACAATCTTTTTCACTATTTTTAGTGAGTATTTATGCTTAGAGTTATGAAAAGACTTGATAATTCCATATTTTCCCGTATCAGCGGCATGCTGATGTTACCGGCGGTTGCCTTAGTATCCATAGTATTATTGCCGGGTTGTATCGGCGGAAACAGTTCTCAGGACGCAGAGGGAGAAAGCTGGCAGTCTGTTACCGGTGAAATATGGAAGACTGCATATAATGTGGAGTATCAGGGAGACTCCGTCCTGAAAGATTCGATAGTCTCCATTCTGGATCAGGTAGGTCATGCTTTGTCGATCTTTGACTCCACATCGCTTGTGTCGCAGGTAAACCGTCAGGACACCACACCGGTAAACACCGATTTCATCAAGGCCTATATCACTGCCAAGAGGGTACACCGCCTAACCGACGGAGCCTTTGACCCGACGTTGGCACCCCTCATTGCTGCATGGGGATTCGGCCCCGGTCACACGCAGGCATCCGATACTCTGCGCATTGATTCGATCATGCAGTTTGTCGGCATCGGCAGAAGCAAACTCTATCGCGACATGCTCATCAAGGAGGATCCGCGCCTCGAATTTAATTTCTCGGGTATCGCCAAGGGTTACGGTGCCGACCGTGTAGCCGAGATGCTACGTCGCCACGGCGTTGAGAACTATATGGTTGAAGTCGGTGGCGAGACCTACGCCGAGGGGCGCAACCGCAGTGACAATCCCTGGCGCGTAGCTATCCCTCATGATTCCATCATATCATTGCCCGCGGGTGACTCCACCATCATGCTCAATCAGCGAGGCATAGCCACTGCAGGTCTCAAGACCCGTCTCTATAAATCGAACGGCAGTATAATGAGCCGCATCATCTCCCCACAGACCGGACGCCCAGTGATTACCGATATGCTGTCAGCTACAGTTGTCTCCAAGACAGCTGCCGAAGCTGATGCCCTATCCACTGCCATGATCGCCATCGGTTCGGAGAAAGCCCGCAAGCTCAGCGAACGTCTCGACCTCCCGGTACTGTTCGTACTCGCGGACTCCTCGGTCTATATCTCCGATAAAATGAAAGATCTTATTACAGAGGAGTAATTTACAACGTAGCAGCTACCGAGAAGTAGCAGTGTAAATAAATATTATGACCGCAATTATCATTATTGTTGTAATATCGGCGCTTATCCCGTCGGTAATCTTACTTTATATCTTATCACGTATGCGCGGAGAACTGACTCGCGTCAAGGCAGAGACCGCCGAACAGTTCCGCAATATCACCAACGAATCTCTATTGCAGGGTCAGGAGACTCTCAAACGTGAGACCGACCGTTCGCTATCTACCCTGCTTACTCCGGTGGCGATGCGCCTCGACGACTTCAACCGTGCCATGGCGCGCCAGCACACTGACGCAGAGTCGTCACGCCGTTCACTCGCCGATCAACTGGAGCGGATGAACCGCCTCAACCTTATGATAAGCCGCGAAGCACGTAATCTCTCCGACGCATTGCGCAATAATACACGTGTGCAGGGTGAGTGGGGGGAAACTTTATTGGTCTCACTGCTCGAAAAGAGCGGTCTGAAGAGGGATATAAATTTTAATATACAGGCAACCCGTAACGATGACGGCTCCCCTATCAAAGATGCTGAAGGGAAGCCGTTACGCCCGGATGTTATCATCAATCTGCCCGATGCGCGAAATATCATCATTGACTCCAAGACTTCGCTCACCGCATACCTCGATTACTGCGAAGCTGCCGATGACGCTGCCGCCGACGAGGCGACCGCCCGCCATCTGTCTGCCATAAAGCGGCATATCGACACTTTGGGTTCCAAAGCATACCAAAAGCATGTACGCAATGCAGCCGAACAGGTGATCATGTTTATCCCTAACGATTCGGCGCTGCTGTTGGCACATCAGACGGATTCGACTTTATGGGAATACGCCATGCAACGTAATGTCTCGATAGTCGGACCCTCAACCCTCATCGCCACAGTGCAGATAATAGCACAGATTTGGCGCAAGGAATATCAGGACCGCAATACAGCAGAGATAGCGCGCACGGGAGGTTTGCTCTACGATTCGGTGGCGGCTTTGCTGAGCGATTTGCAGTTGCTCGGTCGTCAGCTGCAAACCGCCGACAAAACGTGGAACGGCATCATCAGCCGTATCGACGGTGGGTCACAGAGTATCACCGCACGTGCCAACCGTCTCCGCGACCTCGGCGCCAAGACCACCCGCCACATCGACTGATCTCTCCATATTTATTCCGCTTTAGCGGAGGAGTTTGGGAGCGGTGAAATAGAGACCGAGGTTGATGCCGAAGTTCCAGTTGTTTTTAGGAGACGACAGGTAGTTGGCATAGAGCGAGAGGCTGGCAAAGGGGAAGTTATATACGACGGCTGCCTCGCCGATAAATTCCACCCTGCGGAACCAACCGTCGTAGTGAGCCGGTGACGTGCCGTATCCTACCAGACGGCGCATCGGTGCGTATGCGTAGAAATCACCACGTACCTGCAAAGAACCCACCGGTATCCACATCGGGATTACACCGGCTGCCAAATAATTGTCGGAGTTGAATGCAGGAATAAAATAGTTCTTGGTTGAGGGTGTCGGGGCAAAGGGAGTGGCATGCACGACAGTCGCCGTATAGTTCTGGTTCAGTCGTTCAAGGGTTCCCATGGCATTTCCCATTACGCCCACACGGAAATGCTTGCCGGCGGGGAAGAAGTTCTTCCACAAAACTTCCAACTGAGCACGCGGCTTACCCTGATATTTAGAGCCGGGCACTCGTTCTCCTCCGGGACAATATAACGACGACTCGTGGCTGAGTGTGATGTTTGCCTTGGCATCATAACCCTGCGACGGATACATCAGGTCGTTAAGGGTGCTTGCGGCTGCACCTGCTCTGAATACACCTATATGATAACGGGTGCGATCTTTTGAAGCTTCGGAATAATCACCGCTGTTATCGGGGAAATATTTATCAACCTGTCCGCCGTAGGCAAGTGACACATATCCTTTGCCGCGACGACCGAGCGCCCATACGAAACTACCGCGTATAAACTGCTCGCGCTGGGTGATAAAAGTCGGTGTCGAAGTCTGATAGAAGAGAAGATCGGTATCATAGTATTTCTGACAGCTTGCGACAGCCTCAAACTGCACGTATGAGGGAATATTGGTGCGCAATGCAAAGCGTGCATCAAGTAATCCGGCATAATAGCTCTGTCCTACCCATCCGCTGATCGAAACATTGAGCGAGTTGAGGTTCATCGAGTGATAACCTGCCTGAAGATACAGCATGGAGTTAGTCGAAGAGGTAATCCAGCCGCCGGCACCGAGGCGTAAGGGTTTCTTGACCGTCGCTTCAAGGAGAAGGGTGTTATTGCCATCCTTGCCGAACTCCGCCTGCGGAAGAAGGTTGTTGAGGGTACCGTCGGTGACAGCACGGTAATAGGCGTTCTCGACCTCGTTCATGTCGAGTCTGGGATGCTTCTCACCTTTGTCAAAGAGGAACTTGAGGTAATTAGCCTCGTGAGGACCGGCACCGGTAACCTCCACCTTGTCGAAAATCAATTCCGGTGTCTCGGAAGCAAATTTCTCACGGCGTGCGGTAACCTCTGCGAGGGGACGGCGAGCGGCGACACGGCTCTTGATTGAATCCACCATCGAGAGACCGGTCTTGTATCCAATCTCGTAGATAGTCTGCGCCTGATCAAACTGGAGCACACCGAAGTTGAGCACCGGCACCTGTATCTTTATACCCTTGTTGGCGGGTACACTGTAGTCATTGTTCTGGATGATCATATCCTCAAGCTGCGAGTACATATCGCCCTGGATAGGCTTGGAATCCGCACCCGACACCGATACACCGATGATGAAGTTAGGATTGAAATCCTTCTCCATCACATTGACGGGGAAATTATCATAAATACCGCCGTCATATACAAGGACATTGTCAATCTTGATCGGACGGAAGACAAGCGGGAAACTCATCGAGGCCCGCACTGCATCACCTAATGAACCGTTCGACAATACAATCTTATGCTTGTGATAGACATCGGAGGTGACGCATCTGAACGGCACGAAGAGATTATTGAAATTCTCCTTGCACTGCAGGCTATAAGGCCCGTACAGGCGCAGGAACTCTATGTTCATCGGCAGCGGATTTACCAACGATGTCGGAATAATCTGACTTCCCAATCCGGTAGTGTCCTTGGGGTTGATGTTGATGCTAAACCACTGCGGAGTAGGCTCGGGACGCGAGAAATAGTAGACTCTCTCCTTGTTGATAGTACCGGTGCTCCAGTAATGGAAATCGGGAGATGTAAACAGGTTCATCATCTGCTCGGGGCTCCAGCCGCAGCTATAGAGAGAGCCCACGATAGCACCCATTGATGTACCCGCTACGTAGTCTATAGGTATGTCGTTGTCTTCGAGAGCCTTGATGACACCGACATGAGCAATACCCTTGGCGCCACCACCCGAGAGTACCAATCCCACCTTGTAGCTACCATCCTTGCGGGGAGCTGCCTTTGGTTCCGCCAGACAAGCCAATGTCAGGCAAAGGGTGATAATTATCGTCAGTAATAATGAAATCGTCTTCTTCATATAAAGCAATGTGGTAGATTTACAATATGAATAATATAGTAGATT
>CAZAWP010000003.1:4506-15952 GCA_964488855.1 uncultured Sangeribacter sp. | reverse complement strand
TCTTCTTCATATAAAGCAATGTGGTAGATTTACAATATGAATAATATAGTAGATTGACAATAAGAATAATGTATTATAAAGGAATGATATATTAAAATCGTGATTTGTCCTCCATGTAGGAATCTTTGAAACCTAAGAAATACAATACTCCGTCAATGCCGATAGTCGAAATGCTCTGGGCGGCCTCTGCCTTGACCTTAGGTTTGGCGTGGAAAGCGATACCTAACCCCGCCTCGGCAAGCATGGGGAGGTCATTGGCACCGTCACCGACCGCGATTGTCTGCTCGATGTTGATATTCTCCGCCTGCGCCAACAGTCGCAGCAGGTCGCGCTTGCGCGGACCGTCTACAATATCGCCGGTGTAGTTACCTGTAAGTTTGCCGTCGGGTCCTATCTCAAGGTCGTTGGCATAGACGTAATCGAACCCGAATTTCTGCTTGAGGTAGTTACCGAAATAAGTAAAGCCACCCGAAAGTATCGCAGTTTTGTAACCGGACCGCTTGAGTGTGGTGATAAGTCTCTCGACGCCCTCGGTAATCGGCAGATTCTCGGCAATCTCCTTCATCACGCTTACATCAAGCCCTTTGAGGAGCGCCACCCTGCGCTTGAAGCTCTCCTTGAAATCAATCTCGCCACGCATGGCGGACTCTGTGATAGCGCGAACCTGGTCACCGACACCGGCGCGGTCTGCGAGTTCGTCTATAACCTCAGTGCGTATCAGCGTAGAGTCCATATCGAAGCAGATGAGGCGCCGTGAACGACGGTAGATGTTATCCTCCTGCATCGAGATGTCGAAATCGAGACGCGAGGTGAGGTGCATGAACTCACTTTGCATTGCCACACGGTCGCGGGGGGTTCCGCGGACGCTGAACTCTATACATGCCTTGGCGCGAGGCTGCGACAGCTCGTCGAGCGGTATGCGACCGGTCAGACGGGTGATGGCATCAATGTTCATCCCCTGGGCTGAGATAATAGCGGCGGTCTCCGAAATCTGGAGTGCGGTAATCTGACGGCCCACGAGGGTCACGATATAGCGGTTCTTGCCCTGCATGCCTACCCACCGGGAGTATTCCTCCTCGCTGATAATGCTGAAATGCACCTGCATATTTAGTGCCGAGGTTGCGAAAAGGAGTTCCTTAAATATTTCACCGGAGCGGTCGCTGCTGGTTTTAAAGAGGATACCCAACGATAGATTATGGTGTATATCCGCCTGACCGATGTCGAGGACTGTTGCGCCGTGACGCGCCAACACGCCGGTAAGCTGTGCAGTGATACCCGCTTTATCCTGCCCCGAGATTGACATAAGAATCAACTCGCGAGTCTTGTCGGGTTGAGTGGTGGTATGCTTGTTTCCCATATTAATCTTGAATTTAAAAGACACAGATTAATCTTGAAATGAAAAGACACAGACCGCCGCGGCTGAAGGCCGTGACGGTCTGTCTGTATCGCAGGCCCGAGCGAGACTGACTAACCGATTGCTTGAGCCGGCTTAATCAGCTCTTAGAATCATAATTAGTTCTCGGAGTCACAATTAGTTTTCAGAGTCGATATGAGCAATCTTCTCCTTGATCTGGGCAATATCGTCTTTGAGACGGTTGATTTTATTTTCCATCTCTTTGACGAGACCACTGCCGGAAGCCGACTTGATGCTGAAGAATCCCATATTGTTCTCAATGGTCTTGAGATCAGCCTTGCGGGCTTCGAGCGCACGAACGAGTTTGTCGCGTTCGCTCAGGATAGTCTGCTTACCCTCGCGACGCATGCCGTCGATACGGTCTTTGAATGAGTTCATGCGGGCAGAGCGTGCGCTATTCTGGTAAGCCTCATATAACTTATCGCACAGGGCACGATACTCGGCAAAAATCTTATCCTTAACCTTAAACGGTACATGACCGATATTCTGCCACTCAGCCTGCAGCTCCTTGACACGACCGATCACCTCGGCACGATCTCCGTCGGTGGGAAGAGTCTCCATCTCGGCAATGATGCGACGCTTGGCATCAAGGTTGGCATTTTCCTCTTTGCGGCGCTCACCGTTTTCTTTCTTGCGGAGGTCGAAGAAATAGTTGCATGCGGCAGTAAAGCGCTCCCAGAGGGCATCGCTCACCTTGCGGGGTACACCACCGATTTTCTTCCACTCGTTCTGGAGCTTAACGATCTCGGCAGTAGCAGCCTTCACATCCTCGGAGTCACGCAAAGCCTCTGCTTTCTCACAGAGGGCAGTCTTCTTCTCCAGGTTAGCCTGAAGTTCCTCCTTGGCTTTCTTGAAGAATTCTGCCTTGGCGTTAAAGAATTTGTCGCACGCCGCACGGAAACGGGCAAAGAGCTCGTTATTAACCTTACGGGCTGCAGGGCCGATCTCTTTCCATTCTTTCTGGAGAGCCACGATAGCCTCAGAGTTGGCAGTCCAGTCCTTGTGTGAATTGATAGCGTCGGTATCTATAGCCTCAACCTTTGCGATGAGTGCCTCCTTAGCCTCCTCGTTGCGGGTCCACTCCTCTTTGCGGGCAGTGAAATGATCCTGATGGCGTTTGTAAACAACGGTGGAGAGCTCCTTAAACTCGTTCCAGATTTCGTCACGGAGTTCCTTGGCAACCGGTCCGATATTACGCCATGATTCCTGAAGTACCTGAAGTTTGCGGAACGCCTCGACGGGATCCGGCTCATCGCTGAGCGATTTAGCCTCCACTATGAGCAGACGCTTTGCCTCAAGGTTTTTCTTGAAGTCAAGATCACGCAACTCCTTGTTCATCTTGAGATGGTCGTAAAACTGCTCCACGACAATCTGGAAATTCTTCCATGTCTCGCCGTCAGACTGCGCCGGCACATCGGTGATTGCCTTGAAATCCGCCTGCAGCTGTTTGAATTCGGGGAAACGGGTGTTTATAGTGTCGAGATCCTCGCAGAGACCTTTTATCTTCTCTATGATCTCGAGACGGGCGTTGAGGTTTGCCTGACGCTGAGCCTCCATAGTCTCAAGGTAAGCGGCACGCTTCTCCTTGAAGTCATTATATAAAGTACGGAACTCCGCCTCGAGTTCATCGGGTGCCGACACGAAACTTTCGGGAGTGTTACCGGCCTCGACATGGGCGTTGAAGTCCGCTTCTTTTTCCTTGGCAATAAGATTGTATAAGGTCTGTTTGATCAGGCTTGCCTCGCGGTGAGCATCCATGCGATTGTCGGCCATTATAGCCCTCATGGTCTCAAGAAGCTGCTCTTTGTTCATTTCTTGAATACGGGTGCTGACAGCCTCAGCCTCAAGTTCGGCTGCCGCTGCTGCGCTCTGATCACTTACGTTGGCTGCATCGACGGCAGCGGGGTCATTAGCGATAACATCTTCACTGAGTGTTACCTTTTCAAGCTCATTCATTTCTGTAGGAAATTACTTTTCGACTTACGAAATTACTTTTCGATTTTCATTGAGATGATATGTATATCCTCGACGGGACGGTCAGCCTGTCCGGTTGCGGCATTCTGAATTTTTTCGACGGTGTCCATCCCTTCGAGCACTTCGCCGAAGACAGTGTACTGGCCGTCAAGACTCGGTGTGCCGCCGATCTCGCTATAATCCTTGGCTATATTCTCGGGCATTTTGACAGACTCCGGAGTTACGTTAGCCTCGGTATCGGCGATAAACTTCTGACGCAACTGCTCGAGACCCTCCTGATCGCCGGCAGCCTGAAGTTTCTCTATCTCGGCGCGGCTCTCCTGCACGAGGCGGTTGAAATAGCTCTGACGGGCGGAATTGAGCATACGGTCCTGCATGGCGGCAAGCTGAGCGGGCTGATACTTCTTACCGGTGACGATATAGAATTGCGAACCGCTGCTGCGACGCTCGGGATTGACATTGTCGCCGGTACGGGCTGCAGCCAACGCACCGTATTTGTGGTAATGCTTGGGATAATCGATCTCTGCCTCAAGGGTATAACCGGGGTCACCGGCACCGAGCATCTGATCGGGGGTTGCAGTTTTTGAAGTCGGGTCACCTGCCTGAACCATAAAATCCTTGATCACACGATGGAAGAGCACTCCGTTGTAATAATCCTCCTCGACGTGCTTGAGGAAGTTATCGCGGTGGATTGGCGTATCATCGTATAACTTGATCTTTATGGGACCCATATCGGTGAGGATGTCTACCACCGGACCCGCCGGGATAGTATCACTCTTAGCGTATAAAGCCATAAAAAGAGCTATAAGTATAAAAAAAGTTTTTTTCATTTCTCGGGATCATTTACATTGGTTCCACGCCGGGATATATACGGCGATAGATTCGGCGGAAGTTATCGTCGGTGGCGCGCAATTCTTCGGCACGTTCCTTATAATCGGCACCCCAGAGAGCTTCGAGCAGTGAGGATATATACCGGTGGTCTCGATCCTTTTCGATCGCTGCCTCTACCAATTTACCTAAATAAGGCTCAAAGGTCTCGCGGTCGACAGCGGCTAAATAACGGGCTGCCGAGGCCAGGAACTGTCCGTTGGTGTCGCACCTTTTGAGCTTCATGATAAGATCGTTCATCTCATCACAGCATGTCGAGGCGTGATCGACGATATACTCATATAGCGACATTCCCTCTTCCTGTAAAGAGGTGTCATTATTATCAACGTTCATATTACAAATTTTGCTAACGTCATTAAATTATCTCAGATAATTTTCGGATAAATATAAGACATATTCGCAAAAATAAGAAAATATTTTTAATTTTGTTAAAAAAACTGACGAATAGCAATTTTCAAATGAAAAATTACATAATTGTCATCGGCAGGCAGTACGGTGGAGGGGGCCGGAAGGTCGGGCGCATGGTTGCTGACCGCCTCGGTATCCCCTACTATGACCGGGAGCTTTTGGCTCAGGCTGCCGTTGAGATGGGCTATGACGAAGAAATCTTCAACCGCGCGGACGAGAAGCGCCCGTCGCTGCTGAGATCGCTGCTACATCTTAATTATGGTGTGACGGCTTCTTATTATGCCGACCAGTCCCTCTCAGCCGAGCAACTTTATAACGCTCAGAGCCGGGTGATACGCAAGATCTGCGATCGCGGCCCCTGCGTGATAGTAGGCAGGACGGCTGACTATATCATGAGGTTGCATCCGGGATTGGTGAGTGTCTTCCTGCACAGTCCGCTCGATATACGCGCCAACGCCTTAGTTGAGCGCGGAGATGTGGCGGACCTGGGGCATGCACGCGACATCGCCCTCAAGATTGACCGCCAGCGTGAGGATTACTATAATTACTTCACCAACGGCAGATGGGGTCACGCCGACAATTATCACCTTACGGTAGATTCGTCGAAGTTTACGGCTGACGAGATTGTAGAGATGATCATCAACAATCTTAAGAAACGCCAACTTTTGGATGACAAGGTGGAGGAGAAGTAAACCGTCAGCGAATTTTACATAAATTATGAAATGTGTAAACCATTTTGTCTGTTTTAACATTAATAATAATGTATAGACGAGAGTCCCCGAGGTTCTCCCCCAAAACAGATTATTATGAAACTACGCAGAACAATTTACTTCCTTGCATATTTGGCAGCTGCCGTATTAGCGATTATAATACTGGCAATGAGTCCAAAGGCATCTCATACGATATCGCCGTTACGTCCGGTAATACTGGCAACAGGTATAATCTTTATCATACCGGGATTCTTCCTGTTGTTCTCTTCAATCTTCACTCGTGCCGATGCGCGCGGTGAGGTTGTCAAGAAACCCTGGTATGTGACTACGATGGGACTTTTGGCAATGGTCTGGGGTATCGCCTGTCTGATAGCTCCCGATCAGTTCACCGCCAACCTCCCCATTACGTTGGGCATATCTTTACTGATCATCGGTGCCACCCAGCTTGTCTGGATAACCAGGGTAAGAAAAGCGGTCAAGAGTTCGGCATGGGTTTATATCGTGCCGTTTATCATCATCGCCATCGGTATTGTTGATCTACTTTGGCTTCCCCATTACGGCAACACCGGTGACAACAACACGGCGGCATGTCTGATCTCGGGCATCGGCGCCCTGATATGGGCTATCAACGGTATCATAAGCCTCTTCCCGAAGAAGACTACGGTTGTAGAGGAAGTACCTGCAGCGACTGCAGCTGCTATCGAGGACAAGACTCCGGCGACTGCAGAGGCAGAAAAAGAGAAAGAGACAACAGCAAAGGCTGACGAGTCTGGCACCGAGAGCAAGGGTGACGGCGAAGCAGCGCAAAAATAACATACGGCAGAAATGTGGCGTGTCGCTTCCGGTAAGGGTTTATACCCTCGGAAGAGGAAAGTCCGGGCAACGAAGAGCATCACACTTTCTAACGGAAAGTCGGCGGCGACGTCGAGGATAAGTGACAGAAAAGAACCGCCGGTCACGACCGGTAAGGGTGAAAAGGTGGTGTAAGAGACCACCGGCTCTGCAGGCGACTGTGGAGGCCGCACATCCTGTGAGTTGCAAGGCCAAATATACCGGCAGATAAGGATTGCTCGTCCTTTGCCGGGGGGTAGGCTGCTAAAGCCTGCGGGCAACCGTAGAGCTTAGATAAATGACATGCACCGTCCCCATCAGGGATGGCACATAACCCGGCTTATAGCATATCTGCCTTTGGTTAGAGTGGAATGTAGACATCGGGTCACGATTCCACTCTTTCTTTTTTAATCGTATTGACGATATGTGGTTTAAGAAGAAGAAAGATAAAAACAACACAGATGCGCCGGTCAAAGAACCGTGGACAACCCGTCTCATACAACGGGTGATGAAGTGGTACGAGTACTGTACGGTAGGTGTGATGAGCGACCCCCGCGACACCACCTCTGTCCGGCTTATCAAGACTGCCAATCTCGCCGTCTCCTCATTTATGGATCGCGGGCTGCAGATCCGCTCTATGTCCCTGACATACAACACCGTGTTGGCTCTCGTGCCCTTGGTGGCGCTCCTCGTAGCCATCGGTCGCGGTTTCGGCCTACAGAATACGCTGATGGAGGAACTCTATTATTTCTTCCCCTCGCAGCATAAGGTTATCAGCACCGCCCTGACGTTTGTGGATTCCTATCTTACCAACGCCACCCAGGGTGTATTTGTCGGCGTCGGCATTCTGTTCTTGCTCTGGACGGTGGTCTCTCTGATGTCGTCGATCGAGGATGCGTTCAACTCCATCTGGGATGTCAAGCATGACCGCTCTTTCTTCCAGAAGATCACCGACTACATCGCCATCTGCCTTATCGTCCCGATTCTGATGATATGTTCGTCGGGACTCTCGATCTTCATGACTACGGTGGTGCAGGACAACATATCCCTCCCCTTCCTCACGCCGGTAATAAACCATATCCTCGAGCTATCACCCTTGGTGCTGTCATGGCTGGCATTTTCGGTTTCTTATGCCATGATTCCCAACACCAAGGTCAATTTCAAGTACGCCATGATCGCGGGTGCCGTATCGGCGATAGCGTTCCAGATCCTGCAGCTTCTGTTTGTAAACGGACAGATCTACGTTTCTAAATACAATGCTATCTACGGCTCGTTTGCGTTCCTGCCGTTGCTGCTCATCTGGCTGCAGCTGTCTTGGTTGCTCCTCCTGTCGGGCTGCGTGCTGACATACGCGCTCCAGAATGTATATACCTTCAATTTTATGGGAGACTCCGATGATATGTCGCTCGATACACGCCTGACAATGGCGGTTATCGTGATGAGCGTGGTCATTAAAAGATTTTTGTTGCGTAAGAAACCGTTATCGGCTTCCGAAATCTCGGGTGCCTATAACCTCCCTATCCGTGTGGTGACCCGCATCGTCGAGCATCTCATCAAGGCTAAATTGCTATATTATATCTCGCTTAAAGACAATTCGTTTGCACTGACACCTGCCATCGAACCCACGGAGCTGAATGTATCTGAGTTTTTTGCCGCCTACAACAATGTGGATACCGGCATCAAGGTGCCCTACTTCAATCAGGTTTACAGTGACCTTATCAAGCAACTTGATGACGCCAACGAGGAGGCCTCGGTCATATATCAGAAGATTCTGCTCAAGGATCTGCCCATACCGACCCCCGACCAGATCTCGGATTTGCTAAAAAAACATGTGGTGAAGCCTCGTAAAAATTGAGGGTAGAAAGGTGCGGCTGCTCAAAAGGCAATGAGAATTAAGAAGTAAGTCAAAAAGATATTGTAAAACATATAATTCATTTTGGTATTATGAGAATGAAACGGTATTTTTGTAGTACGGCGCTCTCCTCCATATACCGTAATCATAACCCGAAATAATTTAAAGCCAATATAATCATGAGTTATCTTAAGTTTGACAAGAACCTTATGATCAATCTCGAGCAGTCACTCCCCAAGGAGATGCTGCGTACCAACAAGTCGGGAGCCTATCATTGCACCACGATCGTAGGCTGCAACACCCGCAAACAGCACGGTTTGCTTGTGATCCCGATTCCGGAGATGGATGATAAGGCTCATGTCCTGCTGTCATCGCTCGACGAGACGGTGATACAGCACGGTGCCGCCTTTAACCTCGGGCTCCACCAGTATGGCAACGGAGTTTTCAGCCCCAATGGTCATAAATACATCCGGGAGTTCAACTGCGAGAGTGTACCCTCGATGATATTCCGCGTCGGCGGCGTGATCCTCTCTAAAGAGAAAGTATTTATCTCTCATGAGAACCGTATCCTCATCAAGTACACCCTCCTTGAGGCACACTCACCGACAACTCTGCGTTTCAAACCGTTCCTCGCTTTCCGTAACGCCAACGACCTCGTGGTCGAGAATACCTCCATCAACAAGGAGATCCGTCACGTCGATAACGGTATCGCCACTTGCCTCTACGAGGGTTATCCCGAGCTGTACATGCAGTTTAACAAAAAGGTGGAATGGAAAACTGACGGTCACTGGTACAACGGCATCGAATATTACAAGGACCGTGACCGCGGTCTCCCCTATAAGGAGGATCTATGGGTACCCGGTTACTTCGAGCTCCCCATCGAGAAGGGTGAATCTATCATCTTCTCCGCCTCGACCTTCGAGTGTAACCCCAAGGACTTCGAGGACACTTACGCTCAGGAACTCCTGACCCGTACTACCCGTACTTCTTTCTATAACTGCCTCAAGAACTCCGCCAAGCAGTTCTATCTCAAGAATGACCGCGGCATGTATATCATGGCGGGTTACCCCTGGTACAATGTACGTGCGCGCGACGAGATCATGGCACTTCCGGGATGTACTTTGGCTATCGACCATACCGATGACTACTTTGCAATCCTCGATACATTCCTTAAAGCTCTTTTCCGCTACATCGACAAGGGCGAGAAGGATCGCACCATCGGCGAAATAGACCTTCCCGACATCCCTCTCTGGACTATCTGGGCTATCCAGCAGTACCGTCGTCATGCCGACATAAATGCCTGCCGTGAGAAATATGGCGAGGCTGTGATGCGTCTCGTCGAGGATGTACGCAACGGTAGAATCCGCAACCTCTACCTCAACGATAACGGTCTGGTGTCATCGGACGGACAGAACTCTCCCGTGACATGGCTGTCGGCTTCGATCAACGGTCGCCCGATTATCCCGCGTACCGGCTTTATCCTTGAGTTTAACGCTCTCTGGTATAATGCCATCAAGTTCCTCATCCAGCTCTATGAAGAAGTCCCCGGTAAGGAGAATTACATCAAGGAACTCAATGAATTGGCAGATAAGGTTAAGGAATCATTCCTCGCAACTTTCATGAACGGCTACGGTTATCTTTACGATTATGTAAACGGCACCTACACCGATCTTGAGGTTCGTCCGAATCTTGCCATCGCCATCGGTCTGGAGTTTTCTCCGCTCGACCGCCGTCAGCGCAAGACAGTCCTTGACCTCTGTACCCGTGAGCTCCTCACCCCCAAGGGTCTGCGCTCTCTGAGCCCGAAGAGCTCCGCTTATAACCCGACATACGTCGGCGGTCCCATAGAACGTGAATACGCCGTACATCAGGGTCCGGCTCGTCCGTGGCTCTTCGGTTTCTACGCCGATGCTTACTTCAAGGTATTCGGCGTGAGCGGTGTGGGCTTCATCGAGCGTATGCTCATCGGCTATGAGGATGAGATGACAGAGGGTTGCATTGGTTCTCTCTCCGAACTTTATGACGGTAACCCGCCCTTTACCGGACGCGGCGCCGTATCCACCGCAAAGAATGTAGGCGAGATTCTCCGCACTATCAAGACGGTGAAAAAAATGAGTAAACTACTGTAAAAATCCCCAAAGACCTCATACATGAAAGCTTTAATGTTCGGATGGGAGTTTCCCCCGCATATCCTCGGTGGCTTAGGCACCGCTTCTTACGGTCTGACCAAAGGTATGTATAACAACGGCGACATGGAAATATCCTTTGTCATCCCCAAACCGTGGGGTGACGAGGAGAAAGGATTCGCCAATATTATAGGTGCATGCAATACCCCGGTGGCATGGCGTGATGTCAGTTGGGATTACGTACAGGACCGCCTGGGCAAGTATATGGATCCGCAGCTCTATTTCGATCTGCGTGACCATATCTATGCTGATTTCAATTATATGCACCTCAACGATTTAGGGTGTATCGAATTTTCGGGTAAATATCCCGATAACCTCCTTGAGGAGATCAACAACTACTCGATCGTGGCGGGTGTCATCGCCCGCACCATCCCCTGCGATGTGATTCACTCGCACGACTGGCTCACATACCCCGCCGGTATCCATGCCAAGAACATCACCGGCAAACCGCTGGTGATCCATGTGCATGCCACTGACTTCGACCGCTCCCGCGGTAATGTGAACCCGACGGTGTTTGCTATCGAGAAGGATGGTATGAACAATGCCGACCATATCATCACCGTGTCTGACCTCACACGTCGTACGGTAATCGAGAAATATGGTATCGACCCCGCCAAGGTGACGACCGTTCACAATGCTGTTATACCCTTGTCGGACGAGCTGCTCAACCTGCCTCGTCACGAGACCAAGGACAAGGTTATCACTTTCCTGGGCCGTATCACCATGCAGAAAGGTCCCGAGTACTTCGTCGAGGCAGCTGCCAAGGTGCTCCAGAAGAGCAAGAATGTACGATTCGTCATGGCCGGTTCAGGCGATATGATGGATGCAATGATACGCTTGGTTGCCAAACGTAATATTGCCGACAGATTCCACTTCACAGGCTTCTTGCGCGGCAAGGAGGTATATGAGATGCTCCGTGATTCCGATGTATATGTGATGCCGTCGGTTTCAGAGCCTTTCGGTATCTCGCCCCTTGAGGCTATGGAGATGGGTGTCCCCTCTATTATCTCCAAACAGAGCGGTTGCGCCGAGATTCTCACCAATGTCATCAAGACTGACTACTGGGACATCGACGCCATGGCTGACGCCATGCACGCTCTCACCACCTACCCGGCGCTTCACGACACTCTCCGCCGCCGCGGTATCGAGGAGATTCATACCATTACCTGGGAAAAAGCCGGTA
>CAZAWP010000003.1:0-4406 GCA_964488855.1 uncultured Sangeribacter sp. | reverse complement strand
CTCCGCCGCCGCGGTATCGAGGAGATTCATACCATTACCTGGGAAAAAGCCGGTAAGAAGGTTATCGACATCTATAACAAGGTTCTCAATAAATAACCTTAACTTAATTCTGATAATCTTATTACGGGTAATCTTTAAAGATAATCTCCAAGAGGTAACTTTATCCAAGAGGTAACTTTATCAAGGATTATTCCCACAACCAATTTTCAATTAAAAAATCAAGACACTGCTATATGAAATCAGTTTGCTTCTATTTCACCATCCATCAGCCTTACCGTCTCAAACGTTATCGTTTCTTCGATATAGGTAATGATCATTATTACTTCGACGACTTTGCCGATGACGAAATCATTACCCGTCTGGCAGAGAACTCTTACTTCCCGATGGCTAACACTCTCCTTGAGATGATCAATGCCACCAACCGTCAGTTCAAGTTCTCTCTCGCCATCTCCGGAACTGCAATCGAGCAGCTCCAGCTCTACGTCCCCGAGTTTATCGACAAACTCAAGGAGCTTGCCGACACCGGCTGCGTGGAGTTCCTCTCAGGCACTTATTCCCACTCATTGGCTTCTATCGAGGATCCCGAGGAGTTCAAGCGTGACGTCAAGATGCACGACGACATGATCTACCGTCTCTTCGGCAAGAAACCGACCGTATTTGCCAACACCGAGTTGATCTACGATGATGACATCTCGCTGCTCATCAAATCCATGGGCTTCGACACATGCCTCACCGACGGTGCCAAACATGTCCTCGGTTGGAAATCGCCCAACTACGTTTACCGTAGCGCGGTTGCTCCGGAGTTGCGTCTCCTCCTCACCAACGACAAACTCACTGAGGATGTTACCCGTAACTTCAACAACCCCGAATGGGACGAGTATCCTCTCACCGCTGACAAATACATGGACTGGATTGCAGCTCTTCCCGAGGATCAGCAGGTTGTGAACCTCTTCATGAGCATGGATACCTTCGGCACATTCCTCCCCGCCGGCACCGGTATCTTCGAGTTCCTCAAGGCACTCCCCCACTTCGCCCACGAGCGCGGCATCGAGTTCTCAACTCCGTCTGACGTGGTTACCAAACTCAAACCGGTAGATGAGATCTCAATCCTCCACCCGATTTCAATCGTTGATGAGGCACGTGACACTTCAGCGTGGAAGGGTAACGAACTTCAGAACGAGGCTTTGCGTAAACTCTACTCAGTAGCCGAGCGCGTGAATCTCTGTGATGACCGCCGTCTCAAACAGGACTGGGAATATCTCCAGAGCAGCGACCACTTCTACTATATGTCTACCCGTCATGCGGCTTTCTCTCCCTACGATAGCCCGTACGCTGCATTTATCAACTATATGAATGTATTGGCGGACTTCCTCGTACGCGTTGAGGAGCAGTATCCCGAGTCTATCGACAACGAGGAACTCAACTCACTCCTTCTCACCATCCGTAACCAGGCTGCTGAGATCAATTCTCTTAAGAAGGATGTACAGTCTTTGCGTACCAACATCCTTAATGCCGATGACTCCACAAACGCTCCCGAGGAGAAGGTGGTAGAGAAAGTGGTTGTTGAGGAGAAACCCAAGAAACGCACCCGCAAGACAGCTGCCAAGAAATAAAAACAGCTGTAAAAAAAGAAGATAATTTTCCTTAAATACTCAATTGGGCGTATCAGAGATCTTTAACGGTTTCTGATACGCTTTTTTATTATCATCCCCTCAACTTCAATATTTCTATATAAGGAGCAACGTCACCGTAACGGAAATTGCCACATAAACTATAAAGTAGCTTTGCCGCATTATCATTTTTTATGAAATTGCGCTCTTAATTGGAAAGTCATGATTATCTTTGCAGGGATTTTCGCTTTTTAATTGATGACAGAAACACCACAGGATAAGAAAATTGGACTTACCGCCCTCTCCGCCATCGTGTTCAGCATGATGGTGGGCTCGGGTATCTATAATCTGCCGCAGAATATGGCAGCCGGTGCCGGTCTTCCGGCAGTAGTGGCAGCGTGGCTTATAACGGCTGCGGGTATGCTCACGCTGGTCTATACCTTCCGAACACTCGCCATTCGTCGTCCGGGTCTCCGTGCCGGTATTTATCAGTACGCGCAAGACGGCTTCGGCAATTATACCGGTTTCCTCATGGCATGGGGGTACTGGCTGTGTGTCTGCGTAGCCAATATCACATACGCCGTGATGCTGAGCGATTCATTCGGGGCTTTCTTCCCCGTCCTGCTCGAACACGGCTGGCCTACGGTGGCATTTGGCACACTGCTGATATGGATAATGTATTTCCTCGTCCGTATCGGCATGAAAAGCGCCGCTAATGTCACCACCGTTCTGACTGTGATAAAGGTTCTGCCGATTATCATGATCGTCGTACTGTTCTTTATCCTGAGTAAATCGGGGCTATTTGAGACTGCATGGCATGACAGTCTACGGTCCGGTCCGCAGGGCATACAGATCCGGGACACGATGATGGTGACCCTCTGGTGCTTTATAGGCATAGAGGGGGCGGCTATGCTCTCATCACGGGCACGTAAGAGTTCGGATGTCGGTAAAGCCTGTGTGATAGGTTTTACCGTTGCTTGGCTGCTGTATTTAGTTGTGTCGGTCATGGCTTTCGGTATTCTCACACGCTCTGACATGGCAGTCCTAAAGGATCCGTCGGTAGCTTATCTGCTCAAGGACACTTGCGGTGCATGGGCGTACTATTTCGTTATCATTTCGGTAATCGTATCACTTTTGGGTTCGTGGCTGGCGTGGACACTGGTTTGCGCCGAGATGCCTTACGAAGCTGCAGAAACAGGCGTCTTCCCCCGCAGTTTCACCCGCATCAACAGCAAGGGAGTGCCGGCGTACGGTTTACGCATATCAAGCTTAATCATGAATCTGTTCCTCATTCTTGTGGTGGTCGCCGGCGATGTTTACATGACCTCGGTACGACTGACAGGAATGATGATTTTACCCTGTTATTTTTTCAGCTGCTTATATTTGGTGCGATTCAGTTTCCGCCGACGCAGACGTCGGTTTCCGCGAGGCTGGGAAGAGGTTCCCTCTGATGGATGGGTTACGGAATTTATAATGGGTTGTCTGAGCACTATCTACTGTATCTGGATGCTGTATGCTGCCGGACCGGAGTTATGGCTAACTTCGGTATTCTATATCGCCGGCACGGGATTTTACCTTGTGGCGCGCAAAGAACATGGGGCGCGCAAAATCCGTCTTCGCGAGAAACTCATCTTTATTTTCCTGTGTGTCACCGCGCTCGTATCGGTCACCTTGGCTCTGAGAGGGTAAAGATATAGGGCAGCAAACTATTATCGCTTCTTAGTGTTCATATAAATAGAGGCCGGGGAAGTTACAACAATCCTTTTGCGGATGTACTCAGCCCTCCCGGTCAGCTATATTACAGTTATTTATATGAATCTTCTAAACAATCCATGCTCCGAGAACACTGAGGAAAATCTCACCTCGACGCGTACTGACGAGACGCTGATGGAGATTACCGAATTGATGGCTAAGCCTTCGCCCGAGGAACTAAAAATGCTTCCGCGGGGACAAGGACATTATCCCTCTGTCGAAGCTCTCAAGGAGGCTGTGGCGCTGATTAAGGATATAATCTTCCCCGACTTCCAGAACCGTCCGCATAACTCCGAGGCTATACGCCGCTATTTCATCGGTGTGGCCATGGAGCGCTTACACGACATCCTATACCGCGAGATCGGTCATGCCCTGCGTTTCGACTGCGACCGCGAGGAGACCGAGGCCGAGCAGCAAGGTTTTAGTCTCGCCACGCTCTTCCTCAAAAAGTTGCCGGAGATAAAGAGGATGCTCTATACTGATGTGCAGGCTATCGCCGACAATGATCCGGCGGTAAAAAATTATGCTGAGATTATTCTGAGTTATCCTGTCATCACTGCTATGGTGCATTACCGCGTGGCGCATGCCTTGGTGGAGTTAGGTATCCCCGTCTTGCCGCGTATCATATCGGAGATGGCGCATTCCCTTACAGGCATCGACATTAATCCGGGTGCAACCATCGGTGACTATTTCGCCATAGATCACGGCACGGGCGTTGTCATCGGTGAGACCTGCATTATCGGCAATCATGTCACCCTCTATCAGGGTGTGACCCTCGGAGCCCGTAATTTCACTTACGACGACACCGGACGACCTTTAAACGCCCCGCGTCACCCGATTTTGGAGGACAATGTTACCGTCTACGCCAATGCCACTGTTCTCGGTCGCATCACCGTCGGCAAGAACTCTATAATCGGCGGTAACGTCTGGCTCACCGAGTCCGTCCCCTCCAATTCGCGCGTCCTGCAGTCCCAACCCCCAACCCAAACCCGAAGACAAACCCAATGACCGAGGGTTGTCTCTATGACCGAGGGTTGTCTCTAT
>CAZAWP010000002.1:32644-34537 GCA_964488855.1 uncultured Sangeribacter sp. | reverse complement strand
AATTAACATTTTTAACATAAGAAGAATCGCGATTAAAGCGTTATATCTATGTAGAGTTTAATGAACCACTCCAATCAAGTAAATATTTTAACCACAACAGATTAAAATTAAAAATTGGCTTGATATTTGCTAATAGTAATTGAATGACTATTTGGATGACTATTGCGCTAAACCATAAAAAACACAGTTGCAAAAGTTATTGACTTTTATTATCTTTGTAACAATTTTTGAGAAAATATATGAGACAACTTAAAATAACCAAATCGATAACCAACCGCGAGAGTGCGTCACTCGACAAATATCTTCAGGAAATAGGCAGGGAGGAACTCATCTCTGTCAGCGAGGAGGTAGAGCTCGCTCAGCGCATTAAAAAGGGTGATAGAGCTGCCCTTGAGAAACTTACAAAGGCTAACTTGCGTTTTGTGGTATCGGTTGCCAAGCAGTATCAGAATCAGGGACTGAGTCTCCCCGACCTTATCAATGAGGGTAACCTCGGTCTTATCCGCGCTGCCCAGAAATTTGATGAAACACGTGGCTTCAAATTCATTTCATACGCTGTGTGGTGGATTCGCCAGTCTATACTCCAGGCTCTTGCCGAGCAGTCTCGTATAGTCCGCCTCCCTCTCAATCAGGTTGGCTCTTTAAATAAGATTACCAAAGAACTCGCCAAGTTCGAGCAGGAGAATGAGCGTCGCCCCTCGCCCGAGGAGATTGCCGAGCGTCTCGATATGCCCGTCGATAAGGTATCGGAGACTATGAAGGTTTCAGGTCGTCAGATTTCGGTAGACGCTCCGTTTGTTGAGGGTGAAGATAACTCACTTCTTGATGTCCTCACCAACGATGACAGCCCGATGGCTGATGCTCACCTCAATCAGGAGTCTCTCTCCAAAGAGGTGGATCGTGCCCTCAAACAGCTCTACGATCGCGAACGTGAGATCCTTAAAATGTTCTTCGGCATCGGTTGTCAGGAAATGACACTTGAGGAAATCGGTGAAAAATTTGACCTTACCCGTGAGCGCGTACGCCAGATCAAAGAGAAAGCGATACGTCGTCTTAAGGGACAGAAGAGCAAACTTCTCCGCAGCTATCTCGGTGAATAATCTTTTTTACTCGATCATACGCTTGTGAAAAATATTCTAAACAATATACAGGCCGTTGTAAGAGCGGGCGCTGTTGCGCTGACTCTTGCAACGGCTTGTTACGTTATGCCCGATGCTACCGCTCAACGACTGAGTGAGTACAATCCTCACGGCGCATACGAAACAAATGATTCCACCGGCACTAACAACGATGCGTTGTTTAAGTCCTTAGGCAACCTCTCCCATTCCCATTTCACATGGGGTGCCGAAGCGGGTACTTCGATCGACCTCACTGCCCACGACATGTCTACCTTTGATGTCGATGTCTTGTTGGGTTATAAAAATTCGTTCTTAAATATGGCGGGTGTGGGTGTCGGCATACACCGTACCATTCATACCGGCGATAATTTTATTCCGATATACGCCACTTTAAGATCCTCCTTCCGCCCGGGTCGCTCCCTGATGTTCATGAATATGCGGTTCGGATACTCGTTCAATACTATCGGCGACTCCCCTACTTTCGGAGACTTCAATGCGGCGATCGGTGTCGGCTTCAACCTTTCACAATCACGCCGCGCCCGAACTTACATCCTGCTCAACCTTGCTTACCGACACTTTAACGAGCGCAACAAAAACATGATCAGCCTCGATACAAGCTACGTCTATATCGCTCAGCTCCTCTTCGGCGTGAATTTTTAGTTTAGTTTTGAGTGTTGAGTTTTTAGTTTTTGCGTTGAGCTTTTAGTTTTTAGAGAATAGTAATATAAGAGAAAAGAAACAGCCGAGTGGCATTGAACCACTCGGCTGTTTCTTT
>CAZAWP010000002.1:26464-32544 GCA_964488855.1 uncultured Sangeribacter sp. | reverse complement strand
GCGAACGCATCTGCATCCAACGCCTCGCTCCACTTATAACCATAATAGCCGGCTGCATATCCGCCTGAGAAGATATGACCGAATGAGGGTGAGGTGATACAACCTTCTACGGCATCAAAGATCTTGACGGGCTTCTGAGCGTTGGACTCAAACGCATAGATGTCAGCGGTGGCACGCATCGGCTCTGTCTGTGTATAATATGCCATATCAAGATAACCGAAGCCTAACTGACGCATGCAAGCGTATGCGGCACCAAACTGTGACGAACGAATAAATTTGTCGATTAACTCCTGCGGCATCTTCTTGCCGGTCTTGTAATGACGTGCGAAGCCGTCCAGATACTCCTTCTCGGTGAGATAGTTCTCGTTAAACTGCGAGAAGAGCTCTACAAAATCATGCACCACATTTGTACCGCTCAATGATTCGTACTTAGCCTGCGAAGAGAGACCGTGCAGGGCATGTCCAAACTCATGGAGGAATGTCTCAACCTCATAAGGTGTAAGAAGCACCGGCGAGTTACCTACAGGCTTTGAGAAATTGCAGACTATCGAAATCAGCGGGAGTTCGCGGTTGCCTTCGTCATCCTTGGTCTCTGCGCGGAACTCTGTCATCCATGCGCCGGGGTTCTTTCCCTCGCGGTAGAAGAAATCTGCATAGAGGATACCCAAGATTTTACCCTTGGCATCGAGTACCTCATAGACACGTACATCCTGATGATAACCCTCGATGTTATTTACCTCCTTAAACTTATAGCCATAGAGTTTGGTGGCAAGACCGAATACACCGTCGATGGTATTATTGAGCTCAAAATAAGGTTTCATATCCTCATCATTGAACGCATATTTGTCTGCCTTCAATTTCTCCGACCAATAGCTGTAATCCCACGCCTCAAGGTTAAACGTAGGATCGGCGGAGGTCATACGGGCGAAGTCCTGAATCTCCGCGAGTTCAGCCTTCATCGGCTCGTTATAATTATTTCGAAGATCCTCGAGGAATGCCATCACATTTTCCGGAGTCTTTGCCATCTTCTCCTGAATTGCATACTCGGCAAAATTCTTCTTGCCCATCAGCTTTGCAATTTCGAGACGTACATTAGCGATGTCAATCAGGACCGGACGGTTATCATATTCTCCCGAAGTATTACGCGAATTATACAGTTTATATAATTTCTCGCGTAAGTCACGACGGTCTGAATACTTCATAAAAGGTATATATGCAGGGGCAAACACACTAACCATATAGGAGCCGTCATCAGCTTTACCCTCAGCGGCAAGGGCTTCCTTTGCCGCCTCGCGATATGATTCACGTACAGATTCAGGTATGCCGGCGAGATCCTCAGCCTGCAGCCAGAGACGTCGGGCAGGGTTCTTCATATCGTTAGATACGTTCTGAGAGAACTTAACCTGCAGCGCCGACAATTCAGCAGACAATTTACGGAACTTCTCGCGATCCTCTCCGGTAAGGTTGGCTCCGGAATTTGCAAAACTGCGATATACCTTATCTATAAGACGACGATCCTCGGTAGTGAGTGATTCATCTTTATCGGCATTATCGTAAACATCCTTAATACGCTGCCACAGACGCTCGTTGAGGACAATATTGCTTGAATGCTCACTCAGGAGGGGTGTCACACGCTCCATAGCGTTCATCATAGCAGTATCACCCGAGGCATGCTCGATATTTGACAATCCCAACACTGCTTTGCCTAAAAGTCTTCCGGAACGATCGTATGCGACGATCGTATTCTCAAACGTAGGCATTGAGCGCTGATTGACTATAGCAGCAATCTCCTGATTCTGCTCGGCTATACCCGCCTTGATTGCCTCCTCATAATCGGCAGCCGTCACTTTAGAGAACGGTATGGTGTTATACGGGGTTGAGATTTCATTGCCGGGTAACAACACATTGGTGTGGGCAGCTTCTGCTTCGTTTACCATTGCAATCATTGTTAAGGCAGCTACACTGCCGTAAATAAATTTTTTCTTCATTATTAAATACTTCTTACTTAAAACAGGTCGGGTGCTTGAATTTCCCGACCTGTTTTAATATTTATATACAAGTTAAATAGTAATACTTATTAAATAGGTAATACTTAACTTGCGTGTTATCTATTATTCGGCTACACCGTTCATGATTACTTTCACATGGTTTTTACCGGTGTTGAGAGTCTTCATGAAGTTATTGAGCTGATCGAGTGTAAGACCGTTGAGAGACTCCTGCAGACCAGTGAAAGAATCAATACCGCGCTCGTTGAGACGGAGCACCGAGATCCAGTAGTTATTGTCGCGAGTCTCAATATCAAACTGATTAACGGCAGCCTCCTTAACCTTGTTGAAGCTTGCAGCGTCAGCACCGTCATTGAGGAGCTTATGAAGTTCGTCGTCAGCACGAGCCACGAGCTTATCCTTCATATCAGCATTGGTGATGAACACGTAAATGAGGTTCCATTCGCCGGTCATGGGGTTGAATGCACCGCCAGCCTGAGGGCTATAGGTACCACCCTCCTCCTCGCGGAGTGTATCGGTGTAGATATTGCTGAGGAGTTCACCGGTCAGCGACAGCATTGTGTCGTTGATGGGAGAATACGGGATGTTGGTGTCGCTCATGAGAGCATACACATTGGTAGCGGGAGCCTGCATCTGGAGCGTGAAGTCATTGAGGACATCTCCCTGAGCCTGCTTGATAGGAGTAACAACATCGGCAGCCTTGCGAGCCTTCTTGGCGTTGGCAGGAAGGGTGGCGATGTACTGCTCCATAAGAGGTTTGAAGGTGTTGATATCGATGTTACCTACAAATACAAATGTATAGTCTGCGGCATTCTCAAACGCTTTCTTGACCATATTGAATGTAGTCATGTAGTCAGCATCAAGATCAGCCACATCAAGAGGCATCATCATCGGGTTGTTATTGTAACGTGACTTAGCGATATTCTTGCTGAACACCTTTGAGGGATTCTTGTCATCGTTACCGATAATGGCACGTATCTGAGCTATCTGAGCCTCGTAAGTCTTCTCATCGGGTGTGAGCTGAGTAAAGGTCGAGTAGATAAGCTCCATAAGTGTCGGGAGATCCTTAACCGTCGAACTACCCTCTACCAAGTCGTAGAAGTTACCGATCTCAAATCCTACAGTAGCACGCTTGCCGGCGAGGTATTTCTGCATAGTTGTAAGGTCAAAAGGACCGTTCTTGGCAGTACCGCTTACGAGTCCTGAAACCTTAACATTAGATGCAAGTGACTTGTCAAATGACTGCTTACCACCGTGGCGGAACGCCTGGAAGATAATCTCGTCAGATTTGAAGTCGGTGGGCTTAACGAGCACCTTGACACCGTTTGAGAGAATAAACTCGGTAGCCTCAAAAGCACCTTTGTTCTCTGACTTGATTGCGCCAGCCTTGGGAAGCTGAGCTATAAGGGGCTCGGTTATGACTTCATCCACGTATGCCTCGTACTCATCATTGAGGGTCTTCTCGAAAGAACCTACGATACCTTCCTCTGTTACGACAGCCATTCCCTCTTTCTGGGGCATCGAGATAACGAGAACCTGATTGTCGGGGGTAAGGAGCTGAGAAGCTGCCTGATTGAGTGCCTGGATAGGAATCATCGGGAGAAGCTGCTTCATCATATTGTACTCAGTCTCTACACCGGGTGAGGGCTCGTTGTCTACAAAATGACGGATAAGCTCGGATGCGAGATCATCATTATCCATTTTGTTACGCTCGTTATAAGCCTTCTCAAGGTTAGCGAGGAACTGATCACGCACGCGGCTCAACTCAGAATCGGTGAAACCGGTCTTACAAGCACGTGCCACGATAGCAGCTGCGTCGTTGAGTGCATTCTGGATTTCATTCTTACCTAACACGATGAGATTGAAAGCCCCTTTTGTCTTGGATACCCAGAAGTTACCGAAGTAAACACCTGCCGAAGCATAATCACACTCGGGATTGTTGCTATACTCGTCAAGGCGGTTGTTAAGGAGCATGGAGATAAGGTTCTCCGCTACATCCTGCATATAACCCTCCATGGTATTACGCATCTCAAAGGGAATCTTCTCATATTTGAAAGATACGTCGGCACGCGGGAAACGGGTCTCGGGATCCTCGTAATACGCATAGATGGGCTTGTCGTTGTCGCTCACGGTAGGATATACACGCTCTGCGGCATTTTCGGGCATCGGAATTGGAGAGAACATGTCGACAACCTTCTTCTCCATCTCGGCTGCATCGAAATCACCTACGATAACGATACCCTGCTGATCGGGACGATACCATTTCTTGTAATAAGCACGAAGTACCTCGGGGTCAAACGAACGTACAATCTCGATTTTACCTATCGGCATCTGCTGATAGTTATACTCTTTATAGATTTTGGGGAGGACAGCCTCGTATGTACGCTGCTGAGCTGTATTACGTGAACGCCACTCCTCCTCGATTACACCGCGCTCGGCGTCGATTTCGTCGGTTTCAAGCAGGATCTCCGAACTCCAGTCATGAAGCACGAGGAGCACGCTGTCCATGAGTGCCTTGTCGGCTGTCGGCACGTTATTAACGTTATATACAGTTTCATCGAAAGATGTATAAGCGTTAATATCGGCACCGAAACGGATACCTTTTGACATGAGGTAATTGAGCATGTTCTTGCCGGGGAAATTGGTAGTCCCGTTAAAAGCCATGTGCTCAAGGAAGTGAGCCAGACCGAGCTGCTCAGATGTTTCGAGTGTCGAACCTACTTTTTGGGCTATATAAAAGTTAGCGCGACCCTTGGGTTCCTCATTATGTTGGATATAATAAGAGAGACCGTTGGGAAGCACACCATGTTTGACGTCCGGATTAAGTGGCATAGGTGTCTGTGCCATCAGTCCGGAAACGCCTGCGATCACCATTACGATGAGGCTTAAAAATTTCCTGATCATGATGTAAAGTTTATAAGTAATGTTTATTAGCAAATTTAACAATAATGAATCACCGGCACAATACTATATATGTGAAATAATCTAAATATTTATTGTGCGGTGACTCAATATCCTATTTATTATGCGGCTACACAATATCATGTTTATTGTGGGTGATACAGTACCGTAACCGTATTCTCATTACCGTTACCGGATTAATGCTTAATCCGTATGACGGTGTGCTGGGTGATGACCATATCTACCGGACGATCATGATTCTCAACCGGTATCTCATCGACGAGCTGAAACTCATACCCCACACCGATGGTAGTGGCGTTGGTCTCGTTTAGAAGACGGTCATAAAAACCTTTTCCTCTGCCGAGACGATTGCCGCGGCGGTCGTATGCCACTCCCGGCACTATGATGAGCTCCACCGACTGAGGATCGACTGTATCATTACCGGTGGGCTCCTCTATATGAAACGCGCCTAATTCGAGACGCTGCTCGTCGTAGGGTAATATCTCAAGATTCACTCCATTGACACGCGGCAGGTAAAAGTGCTTACGGTTTTTCCATTTGTTCAGAAACTCGTGAGTACTCAGTTCGTCGGGCAGTGAATGATACATCAATATATGTTCTGCCAACTGGAAGGCAGCTGTGTTTTCAAGTTGAGAAAAAACATCAACTGCCGCCTGCAATTTCTCGTGTGCCAGCATCATAGATCGTAGATTTTTCACTCTACGACGCATCTCAGCTTTTTCCATAGTATCTTGTTTTATAATTCTACTTCTTAAGTTGGATGGGGGATTTATTCTCCTTAAGACTTGTCACTGCCTTATCAATCGTGCCGTCACGACGGTTAAGCACGTTAATAAATGCCTCATATCCTACGAGGTCGCGTGCCAATACCGCTTTAAGTTGATTGATAAGCAGATCACGCGACTGATTTATGTAATACCAACGTGCCGGCAGTCCGTGTGCCGCTGCATACTCCACAAAGCCGGTAAGCAACGTATTATCGCGCGGGATTATACGCTCCATCTGCTCCAATGTTTTCTTATTACCCATCAGAGGGCGGAGTTTATCAGCCGTAGCGTTGGCATATTCCTGTATCAACCCTTTATTGACAGCGTCGATATAATAACCGGTTACCCCAAGCGTATCTTCAGGCACAAAGAGGTCGGGCATAAT
>CAZAWP010000002.1:18587-26364 GCA_964488855.1 uncultured Sangeribacter sp. | reverse complement strand
CGACCGATAATCAAGCCGCGGTCATTATCCTGGATAGCTCCGGCGAATATCTCCGATGCCGATGCCGAGTACTCGTTCATCAACACCACAAGTTCACTGTCGAGGAATGAGCCGTTACCGTCACTGATTGCCATAGTCTCGTTTTCCGGACGACGTCCTTTGGTATATACAATCATCTTGTCTGCCGGCAGGAACTCATTAGCCATGTATATAGCCTGATCCATGAAACCTCCGGAGTTATTGCGCAGATCCACCACAAACTTCTTGGCACCCTCTTTCTGCAACTTAGCTAACGCCTGATAGAACTCCTCGTATGTGTTACGGGCGAACTTCGAGACGCGCACATATCCTATGCCGTCTGCCATCATGTACGAAGCATCTACACTTGCAGAGGGGATCTCACCGCGTACCACCTCTATCTCAAGGGGTTTGCGCGATGTATTTCGTTTTATCTTCAAGGTTACCTTGGTACCCTCTTTGCCACGCAGGGTAGAGAATATCTTTTCAGTCGAGATACCCTTGACAGCAAGATTTACGGTATCGGCTGCAAGGATCTTATCGCCGGGCATTACACCGGCTTCTTCAGCCGGACCACCGGCAACGACTTCAATCACGTGCACGGTGTCATTGAGGACCTGAAACGATACACCCACGCCCCCGAACGAACTCTCCAGCTCATCATTGACTTGCGTAAGTGCCGAGGCAGGGATATAGGCGGAGTGAGGGTCGAGCTGTGCTATCAGCTCGGGGAAAGTAGCCTCAAGGAGAGAGTCCACATCTATATCATCGACATACTGACTCTTTATCAGCATCAGCATGGTACGCAGTTTCTCCTCCTGTGGCGTCAGCCGGTTGCGACTTATGTAGTCACCGAAGAAGATTCCTATCATGATACCTCCGGCAAGAATGACCGGAAGCAATATACTGCTTGCTCTCTTATTCATCACAATTTTCTAATGGAAGATGGACTACCTCTATTCCCACCTTTTTTAACAGATCGAGACCGTCACAGATCCGGTAAAGTTCGGAAAACACCACACGACGTATTCCCGCCTGGATTATCAGCTTGGAGCATTCCATGCAAGGGCTTGTCGTTACATATAGCGTACTTCCCTCCGACGAATTATTACTGCATGCCACCTTGGTAATGGCGTTTGCCTCGGCATGCAATACATAAGGGTAAGTCACACCCTCCTCGGATTCACATATATTGGGAAAGCCGGAGGGTGTGCCGTTGTAACCGTCCGAGATAATCATCTTGTCCTTAACCAAAAGTGCACCGACTTTGCGGCGATGACAATATGAATTCTCGCTCCATATCCTCGCCATGCGCAAATAGCGACGATCAAGGATATACTGTTTATCGTTGTTTGTGACAGTCATCAATTGAATATGATATTTGTCCAATTACCAATTGGATACAATATTCTTTATTACCTAATGCCAATGGTTATGCGTTATGGTCAATCAGGAATTTCTCTGCATCGAGAGCTGCCCGACACCCGGTACCGGCAGCACTGACCGCCTGCTGATAGGTGGGATCTGCAACATCACCGGCTGCAAAGACACCCGGCACTGAGGTCTCTGTCGAAGGTGACTTGACCTTAATGTAACCTTGTTCATCGAGATCAATCTGACCGCGGAACAGCTCCGTGCGGGGATCATGTCCGATTGCCATAAACAATCCTGCCAATTCAAGCTTGAAGTCTTCAGGACTGTCCGTATCCTTGCCGCGTGTCACGGTCAGATACTCCACGCCGTCCTCGCCATGAATTGACTTGACATTGCATTCAAATAAAATCTCGATATTATCAGCCTCATTAACACGACGTTTCATCACGTCTGACGCACGGAGATACGGCTTGCGAACTATCATGTAAACCTTCTCGGCAAGCTTTGACAGATACAAGGCTTCCTCACAGGCTGTGTCTCCGCCTCCTACCACTGCCACTTTCTTCTTGCGGTAGAAGAAACCGTCGCAGGTTGCACATGCGCTCAGTCCGAGTCCCATATATTTTGAATCCTCGGGGAGACCGAGATAACGCGCCTTAGCGCCTGTGGCAATGATAACAGACTCGGCAGCTACTATATCACCGCGGTCATCGGTACAGATAAAGGGATAAGAAGAGAAATCAACCTTGGTGATAAGGCGCGAACGTATATCGGTACCGAAACGGATCGCCTGCTTCTTGAACTCCTCCATCATTGCCGGACCGTCTATACCCTCGGGAAAACCGGGGAAATTCTCGATCTCGGTAGTCTGGGTGAGCTGACCGCCGGGCTGCTCTCCCTCATATAATATTGGAGACATGGCTGCGCGAGCCGCATAGATAGCTGCTGTATAACCTGCCGGTCCTGAGCCTATTATAAGGACCTTGGTATTTGTCTGTATCATAATTGTCGATAATTACTCTTTAAAACTGATCTTTTTCTTTACTCATATAACACTTTACAAGTAAATTTAGTTGTATGCGCTACAACTCCACCACTTCGTATTCGGGATACTTCGATTCGGGATATACAAAGGTAGATTCGGGGAAGTGCCCTTTATATGTAAGGTTATATACCTCAATATCCGTAACCGCGCCTTGCTTGCTATGAACCACAAACTTCACCGGATAATTATTGGAGGTATTGAGGATAACCTCCACCTCCGTCAGCGGGTTATTATTTTTTATCGGTGTCAAGATAATGTGATCATATCCTTTCTTTTGCTTGGGTGCCATAGTAGCCTTGAAATCCTTGCCATAACTATTGAGATATAGCATGGGATTGGTTTCGAGCAACTCCTGACTTGTGGGCTTGACTTTGGTTGTCTCCATCGTCTGCGGGTTTCGTGACCACATATAGACACCGTTATACCACGCGGAACCAATCGGTGAACTGAGGACAAATTTGTTACCACTGCATTTAAGGGAGCCGGTTACATTATTGGAACCATTCTTCATATTGAAGGTGCAACTCACACTTCCCGCTTTCTTAATCTGAGAAGCTGCCTTATCGAGTATCTGAGCGGCGGTGAGCAACTGCGCATGCATGCCCGTGCATGTCAAAGCAGCCACCAATAACACCAACCAGTATCTTATTTTTCTCATACAAACTTAATTTACAGTGAGATTTAGTCTTTATTACTGAGAGAGGACTCTGTATTCATTCTGATTTACATTGAGGCGAGTATGCTCTCCAGTCCCATGGGATCTACAAGGACCGTACGGGGTTTACCACCCTGTGACGGACCGACTATTCCTACTCTCTCCATTTGATCCATAATCTTACCGGCACGGTTGTAACCGATGCTATAGCGACGTTGTATCGAGCTGGTCGAAGCTGTACCGGAATTAACTATTGACCGTGCCACTTCCTCAAAGAGCGGGTCTATATCAGTTATAGGACCGGCATCCATTCCTTCACCATCTGCCCCCTCGATGGTAGGTTCGGGGAGGATGTAAGGACCTGTCGGATATGGCTGGCGCTCCACATATTCACATAATGCCTCTACCTCCGGTGTGTCAATAAATGCACATTGCACTCGCATCATCTCGGAGTTATGGAAGATAAGCATATCACCTCGTCCGATCAATTGCTGCGCTCCCGACGTATCAAGGATGGTCTTGGAGTCTACGCCCGATGAAACCTTAAATGATATACGTGCGGGGAAGTTTGCCTTAATGATACCCGTAATTACGTTTGTCGAAGGTCGCTGGGTTGCTATGATGACGTGCATACCTACTGCACGTGCCTTTTGGGCAAGTCGCGCAATTGGCATCTCCACATTTTTGCCTGACACCATAATCAAGTCGCCGAACTCATCGACCACCACTACTATATAAGGAAGGAATCGGTGACCTTCGTTCGGATCAAGAGCATTTGCCTTGATTTTTGCGTTATACTCCTCGACATTACGTGCATGAGCATTCTTAAGAAGTGTATAACGGTTGTCCATCTCAATACAGAGGGAGTTGAGCGTCGCCTCAACCTTCTGCATATCGGTGATAACCGGTTCTCCCCCATTTTCAGCCTCCTCCGGAATCATCGCCATATAATGATTGCGGAGCTTATTATAGAGACTGAACTCAACCTGCTTGGGGTCAATCATGACAAACTTCAGCTCGCGCGGACCTTTGGAATACAACAATGACGCGATGATGGCATTAAGACCTACCGACTTACCCTGACCGGTCGCACCAGCAACAAGGAGGTGCGGCATCTTGGCAAGATCAGCAATATAGACCTCATTTGAAATTGTGGAACCCAACGCCACAGGGAGAAGGTACCGGGTGCTCTGATATTTCTGAGACTTGATGACAGTCTGCATTGATACAGTCTGCGGATCCTTGTTAGCAACTTCGATACCCACTGTTCCTTTGCCGGGTATCGGGGCTATGATACGCACTCCGATGGCTGCCAGACTTAACGCTATGTCATCGGCAAGACGACGGATACTCTGTATCTTAACACCTTTCTCGGGAACGATTTCATAGAGTGTCACCGTCGGACCCACAGTTGCCTCGATGCTCACGATCGGAATCTTAAAATCGAGGAGGGTCTTGCGGATTCTCTCTTTATTTTCCAACTGCTCTCGGGTGTCTACACTGATTGTCTCCTTGCCGGGACGCAGTAAAGAATAAGGGGGGAATTTGTAAGGGTGATCTTCAAAAAATTCAAGTTCTGACTTATACCGTGGTTTATCTGTCACTTCAATTTCATTGACATTGACCACCATGCTATCAGCCGTTTTATCGGCCTCAGCATCGTCTTCAGGCGTCTCACCGGTTTGCGAGTCGGCTGCGTCGCTCTTTTCTTCAACTTCTTTCAGATCAGAAGATGCCGCATCTGATTTCGGAAGTGTGCCTTCCGTTGAATCGACATTGACCGAATCCTTATCATTGGAATCTTGACCGAGAGGCTTCTCCGAGAGAATTTGTTCTTCGTTAGAATCCTCCTTTTTATCTAAAGTATCTTCGTCATCGGTAATGTCACCGTCGATGGCGTATAAAGGTTCGTCGTTGTTAAAACTTACATTACTCTCAGCGCTAATATCCTCATTTTCGTATGGATGACCGACGGACTCACCTGCACGCACTTCGTCGGCATGTTCTGCCTCGCGCATACGACGGAGTTCCTCGATACGCTCCTCCTCCGCCTCGATTCGTTCGCGTTCAGCGCGCTTACGGGCATCACGCTCACGTTTTTTAGCCAGCAACCATTTTATCAAATCCCGCAGACATATAGCCACAAAGACGGCAACAAGGAATATGCACACCAAAACGGCGCCCGACATTCCTACGAAGTCAATGATTGCCTGATTTACATATCTGCCGTGGTAACCACCCCAATTGACCGCGGTGTGGAATCCTATCGTGATCAGACCGATAATCAACGATACGGTGATAAGCACGATGATGCATTTGATGGTGAAGTTAATGGTCTTGAACCTCGGCTTCCCTATAAGCAATTTTAGGGATATACCGATCAACCAGACAATAATCACCAGCGAACCCAGGCCGAAGCACTCATTGATGAGGAACTCCGACAGACGCGCCCCTCCCTCGCCGGCAGCATTGCCTACGGGATGGGCTGCACCTACGGGGGTATTATTGATAATCGCCTGATCCTTTATGCAGTTGGTGAAATATGAGACAAAGGCTATCAGCAGGTAAATACCCAGCAAGCCTATGAATATACCGAAGAGCAGTCGGGCAGTCGTTCCGGTAAGAGCGGCATAGATATTACGGAAATAGGCAACGACGGAATCATCGTCATTGCTATTTTTATTGTTGTTTTTATCTTTTTTCTTTGAATTGTTCTTATCCTTGGCTTGTTCGCGCTCTGTCGGCTTGCCGGAAGAGCGACGGCGACCTTTCAACCGCTCGCGTGCCTGTGTACCGTCATTGTCGGCAGAAGGGTTTTCGTTATCATAATCCCCGTAGGGTATCTCGGGGTGGTAATTCTCAAAATCGGGCATATATAGTTTGGAAGATGTCGGATGGTTGTTTCTTTTTTGTCAGACAAAGTTAATCAATTATGCCGATTATAAAAAGAGAGAATTTTCCAATAACCGAAAATATCAAAAAAAATAATTAATTTTGTACACCTCCGTTTTATAAACAGGAGCCTCTCCTCTCTTTAAACACCTCTACTCACAATAAGAGCCTCTCTACTCACATCTAATAACCTCTCTCAAATAATTTAACTACCGTTTATGAAGACTTCGCATATTATCGGAATTACAATTCTTGCCGTCATTTGGCTGATACTTTGCTTCTATATGCTTAGTCATGCGGGAGTTACATTAAAGAATCTGCTGATAATGGCGATGTCGGGAATCATAGTGTTTGTGCCTCTTTACAAGAAGTACCGCCCTACCCGCTGACCCTTAGCATCATGATATGAGTATGTCAAATACCAGTTCCATACTTCCTGATAATTCGCAGCCTCACATACTGGAGGGGATTGATTCTCCGGCTGACCTGCGTGCATTGGATCCTGCATTGCTCCCGCAGTTATGCTCCGAGATCAGGACATCCCTCATCAAGCATCTGTCGAAGAATCCGGGGCATTTCGGATCGAGCATGGGTGCCGTGGAGATTATTGTAGCCTTACATTACGTCTTCAATACCCCCCGCGACCGCATAGTCTTTGATGTAGGACATCAGGCTTATGCCCACAAACTGCTGACCGGACGCCGTGAGGCTTTCAAGACACAGCGCACGCTCAACGGCATAAGTGGTTTCCCCTTCCCCGCCGAGAGCGAATATGATACTTTTGTCTGCGGTCATGCCGGCAATTCCATTTCCGCGGCTCTCGGCATGGCTACTGCCGACCTTAATACCCCCTCCGAAAAAGACCGTCAGACTGTGGCTCTTATCGGGGATGCTTCGATAGGAAACGGTCTTGCATTCGAGGGACTCAACAATGTATCCAACACCCCCAACAACCTGCTTATTATCCTCAACGATAATGACATGTCTATTGATGACAATGTAGGTGCATTGCATTCATACCTCTCCGATCTTACCACATCAGCGCGTTACAACCGCTGGCGATTTAATGTATATAAACTGTTCAAGAAATTCAACCTCATCAATGACCAGCGTAAGGGGGCTTTGTTACGCTTCAACAATGCTCTTAAGGCATTGGTAGCCAAACAACAGAATATCTTCGAGGGATTGAATATCCGTTATTTCGGTCCGTTCGACGGTAATGATATTAACAAGGTCGTCAAGGTCCTGAATGATATAAAGGACATGAAAGGTCCTCGTATCCTTCATCTCAAGACCACCAAGGGCAAAGGATTTCAGGAGGCGGAGAAAAATCCGGCTGCATGGCATGCTCCCGGTCTATTCGAGCCTTCTACGGGGGTAAAAATTAAAGGTAAGACCACCACACCCCTCTGGCAGGAGGTGTTTGGCGACAAACTCGTGGACCTTGCCGGCGACAATGAGAATATTTTGGCTATAACGGCTGCGATGCCTTCCGGCACCTCAGTCTCACGGATGCTTGAGGCTTATCCGGAACGAACCTTTGACGTGGGCATTTCCGAAGGACATGCCGTCACATTTGCAGGAGGACTCGCCGCCGCCGGCAAACATCCTTTTGTGGCTGTCTACAGTTCTTTTCTGCAGCGCGGTTTCGACAACATCATACATGACGTAGCCATTCAGAAACTCCCTGTCACGTTCTGCATTGACCGTGGCGGGTTAGTCGGCGAAGATGGTGTCACCCATCATGGTCTCTTCGATATTGCATATATGCGCATGATCCCGGAGATGATTGT
>CAZAWP010000002.1:0-18487 GCA_964488855.1 uncultured Sangeribacter sp. | reverse complement strand
CCCATCATGGTCTCTTCGATATTGCATATATGCGCATGATCCCGGAGATGATTGTGTCCGTGCCTCGTGACGGTGATATGCTTAGGTCATTAATGACAATCGCCGCTGACTATAACGGGCCGTTTGCCATACGCTATCCACGCGGGCGTGTTCCCGAACCCATCCCGGCGGTTAAACCGGTGGATTTGGTCACTCTTCCACGATTAACCATCGGTAAGGGAGAAACCTTACTTAAGTCCCCCGGCTCAAAAATAGCGTTACTCCCGATCGGAAGCACCGTTCCGGATGCACTAAAAGCTGCTGAGGCTTTAAGAGAACAAGGTATCTCTGTTGATATATATGATATGATATGGGTAAAACCTCTCGATGCCGACTTATTAAAGGTAATAGCATCTAGTCACGATTATATCGTTACGATTGAGGACGGTATCCTCTCGGGTGGTTTTGGTGATGCTGTGGCAGACGCTGTAAATAAAATGGACATCGTCCACAAGCCAATTATACGCAAATTGGGAGTATCTGACCGATGGGTATCACAAGGCTTGGTATCTCAACTCAAGCATTTATGCGAGATTGACGCAGATGCGATTGTCAATGAGGTCAAGAATCATTGTATTTCTAACGCCACGGCAAATGCAATAACTAATTAAGGGTATGAAGATTATTATAGCAGGGGCCGGTGAAGTCGGTACGCATTTAGCTAAGATGCTCAGTAACGAAGATCAGGACATTATTCTGATCGACGGTGATCAGGCACGCCTCGATGTCATCGACTCCAATTATAATCTGATGACCTCCAACGGGTCTACCTCTTCATTCGAGACCATGCGCGAGGTGGGAGTTGCCAATGCTGATCTCTATATCGCGGTGACTCCCTACGAGACACGCAACATCACCTCGTGTGCCATTGCCAAACGGTTGGGTGCAAAGAAAACGGTAGCACGTATCGACAATTCGGAGTTTCTTAATCCCGACAACAAAAGCATACTAAAACAGGTAGGAGCAGATTTTCTCATATATCCCGAAAATTTAGCGGCACGCGAAATCAAGGGCGCCTTACAGCACAACTGGACCCGCTACTGGGGTGAACTTCATGGTGGGCACCTTATCCTAATTGGAGTAAAATTGCACGGTGACTCCCCCCTTATAGATTGCAAGCTTAAGGATCTCCCGGTAAAGACCCACGACTTCCACGTGGCAGCAATCAAGCATAATAATGAGACTATCATCCCCAACGGTAATGACGAAATACACCGTGACGACATAGTCTACTTTATCACTACTCCCCCATTTATCCAGGATGTGCGTGCGATATGCGGCAAGCGCAAGCGTGATATAAAGAGCGCCCTGATAATGGGAGGAAGTCATATAGCGCAACGCTTCGCCGAACTCTATCATGAGGATTACCGCCTAAAAATCATCGACATCGACAGAGAGCGCTGCGAGCAATTGGCAACCCTTCTGCCCGACTGTGAGATTGTCCACGGTGATGCCCGCGACGTTGAGGTGCTCCGCGAGAATGCCATTTACCAATACGATGCCTTTATGGCACTGACTGGTTCGTCGGAAACCAATATCCTTTCGTGCCTTACCGCAAAGGAATTTGGGGTCGAAAAAACCATTGCCGATGTCGAGAACCTGCAGTTTTTAAGTCAGGCGGAAAACCTCAATATCGGTACTACCATCAACAAAAAACTTTTAGCTTCGAGCCACATTTTTAAAATCCTTCTCGATGCTGACGAAAGCAACTCTAAATTCCTCGCCTTGGCAGATGCCGAGGTAGCGGAAATTCAAGTAAAACCGGGTGCCAAGATTACCAAAGCACCGGTAAAGGATCTCAGACTTCCGTACGGTATGACGTTGGCGGCAAGAGTACATGGGGATGAGGTGCAGCTCGTCGGTGGTAATACCCGAATCCAGGAGGGTGATTTTGTGGTGGTATTCTGTTTGACCGGCACTATCCATAAGATTGAAAAATGGTTTAATTAAGATATTTTCTAATCTTGAGAATTATTGAATATTTCAATCAAACTAAATTGATATTTCAATTAGAACTTACTTGAGTATTTCAATTAGAATCAAGATTGATTATTTCAATTAGAACTAACTGATGTTTTTGAAACCGCATGTAACGGCACGGCGCCATGTCAATATCATTATGCTGCTTCGTATCATAGGTTACCTCCTTACGATCGAAGCGGGTTTCATGGTATTGCCCTTAATTACGTCGATTGTTTTTAAAGAACCCGGGACATTGTGGCTTCTTCTCTGTGTAGGTATCACGGGGGTGAGCGGTATGGGAATGATGTTTCTCCGACCACGCTCCCGCGAAATGGGAAAGCGTGAAGCTATCCTCCTCACTTCCTTAATATGGGTTATTCTGTCCCTCTTCGGGATGCTCCCTTTCATCCTGCTTGATACCCACTCCTCGGTTACCGATGCCTTCTTTGAGACGATGAGCGGGTTCACCACCACCGGTGCATCGGCATTACCCTCACTTGAAAATGTACCCAAGTCCTTGCTGCTGTGGCGCTGTGTAATGCAATGGATCGGCGGTTTGGGAATCATTCTTTTTACCCTTGCGGTGGTGCCCATGCTCAATTATCAGGGTGGCATGCAGATGTTTAACGCCGAGGTTACCGGCATCACTCACGACAAACTCCGCCCGCGCGTATCATTGACCGCCAAGACTTTATGGTCAATCTATATCGGACTGACTGTTATATGGATAATTCTGCTATCGTTCTCCAATCTCAGCATTTTTGATGCAATTGGTTACGGCTTATCTACTGTGTCTACCGGCGGCTTCGGTTTATATGATAGTTCCTTACCGGAGATTGGAGGTATTTATGCAAAATGTGTGATGATCGCCGCCATGTTTATCAGCGGTATCAATTTTGCACTGCTATACAATATCATGCACCGGCATTACAAACCGGTAATGCGCAATACCGCCCTCAAGGCATATCTTGGTGTAGTGGGTGTATGTTATGCTATAATGGTTATAAGTGCATTCACCCATAACGCCGTTCACAGTGTAGCGGACGCCACAATCAACCCTCTTTTTCAGGTAGTCGGGGTACTGTCTACCACGGGTGTGACTGATCCGGATTTCCTCAAATGGGGACCGCTTACGATGATACTGCTGATATTGATGATGACAATGGGTGCTTGTGCCGGTTCTACGTCGGGTGGTGCGAAGATAGACCGTTTCATTGTGTTATTTAAATTCCTCAAGAACGAGTTCTATAAATTCATGCACCCCTCGGCGGTGACTACAGTCACAATCAACGGAAAGGGCACCAACCCCCAGGTCGTGCAACGGGTATTAGCCTTCCTCTTTGTCTATGCTCTGCTAATATTGATCGGGGGTGCTGTTCTGTGTGAATGTGGTTTCAGCATACGCGATGCGTTCATCTGTACCCTCTCGGCAATCTCCAACACAGCCTTGGATGCCGAACCGACAACCATTGCGGGCAACTACAGCCTTGCTTCCCCGGTTGCCAAATGGGTGTTAAGTTTCATCATGCTTGCCGGACGTCTCGAACTGTTCACCGTTCTTCTTATCTTCACCCCCTCTTTCTGGAAAAAATAATGTTCCCCATCTTTCCGGAAAGATAATAAGTCCTCTGTTTAAATCAAACAATCATCTCCTTTTTTAGCAAAAATAATGAGAGGTCGCCCGAAGACAACCTCTCATATTAATTTTCTATTATATTCTATATGCTATTATATCTAATCTCTTTGTAATTTCTTCACTCAATAAGTTACCCTTATTTGCTGATATGTTTGATGCCTGCCATACGGGCTTTAAGTTCGGCATCGTAAGCAGCCATATCGGTTATCTGTTTGCCGGCTACACCTGACTCCATTGCCGCCTTAGCCACAGCGGGAGCAACCGTGTAAAGCAAACGGGGATCGAATGCCTTCGGAAGAATATAGTCCCGTCCAAACTCCATGCTATCGACTTTATAGGCTTTAAGTACCTCGGCAGGAACAGGCTCTTTGGCGAGTTTAGCGATTGCGTATGTTGCGGCAATCTTCATTTCCTCATTGATAGCGGAAGCGTGGGTATCAAGGGCACCACGGAATATATAAGGGAATCCTAAAACGTTATTTATCTGGTTCGGATAGTCACTACGTCCGGTAGCGATAATGAGGTCATCACGGGTAGCTTTAGCCAAATCATAGTCGATCTCAGGTTTAGGATTAGCGAGTGCAAATACTATAGGCTTGGGAGCCATGGTCAGCAACATATCGGGAGTGAGAACGTCGGCAACCGATAATCCCAAGAATACGTCGGCACCCTTGACAGCCTCGGCGAGAGTGTGAATATCGCGGTCAGTGGCAAATTCACGTTTCTGCGAATTGATATCGGTGCGATCCTTGCGGATAACACCCTTGGAGTCACACATTACTATATTCTCAGGTTTGACACCAAGTTTCTTATACAGACGGGTACAAGAAATGGCAGCGGCACCTGCACCATTGACTACGAGTTGGATTTCATCAATCTTCTTACCCTGTACCTCGACAGCATTCAACAGACCGGCACCCGAAATAATTGCAGTTCCGTGCTGGTCATCGTGCATGATAGGGATTTTGGTGTTAGCCTTAAGTTCAGTCTCAATTTTAAAGCACTCCGGAGCTTTTATATCCTCAAGGTTAATACCGCCGAATGTCGGTTCGAGTGCCTTGACTATACTGATAAACTTGTCGGGGTCGGTCTCATCAATCTCTATGTCAAAAGCGTCAATGCCTGCAAATATTTTAAACAGAAGAGCCTTACCCTCCATGACCGGTTTACCTGCCAAAGCACCGATATTACCGAGACCCAAAACGGCTGTACCGTTTGAGATCACACCTACAAGATTATCACGGTTTGTATATTTATAGGAGTCGGCGGGTGTTTTCTCAATCTCAAGACATGGGAAAGCGACACCCGGTGAATAAGCGAGCGACAAATCATCCTGTGTATCGTAAGGTTTGGTCGGTACTACCTCGATTTTACCCGGTTTAGGAAATTCGTGATATTTAAGAGCATTATCTTTATCAACTTTAGCCATAGTTTCAATATTTTTATGATTCTTATTTTTGAGTAATTTCTATCTTTTTATTAATTTTATATCGTGATTTAAAATATTAACAATTGAGGCGCAATTTTAGCCGACCCTGACCTAATTTTTTATTCAAGCTCTGTATTTTAAAATTATCAAGTTGTGTATAATAATTGTGTATAACAATGATTATACAGCAGTGGATAATAATTTTTAGATATTTTCCAAATCAATAACTTGTAATTTTAAAAGTTTTCCAAAAATTTTCATATATACTTAATATTTAGGTAATTAGAATTTCAAGATAGTTAAATTGTTTTCCAAAACGGAAAATATTTAACTAAAATTTATTTTTGCAATCAATTATTTTGTCGTATCTTTGTGCCGCTAAAAACTAATCCCTCCATGATTCAGACCGTAGAAAAACGCGACGGCCGCATTGTCGGCTTTAACGAAGAAAAAATAAAAGCAGCCATACGTAAAGCCATGCTTGCCACCAAGAGTGGCGAGGATGAAGGGCTCGTACAGAAAATAGCTGACCGCATCGCCATGACCGGTCAGGAGCGTATGACTGTCGAGGCTATTCAGGACCGTGTTGAGATCGAACTGATGAAATCCTCACGCAAGGATGTCGCCAAGAAGTTTATTGCTTACCGTGACCAGCGTTCCATAGCCCGTCGTGCCAAAACCAGAGATATCTTTCTTGAGATTATAGAAGCTAAAAACAACGACATCACCCGCGAGAATGCCAACATGAACACCGACTCCCCCGCCGGTATGATGATGAAGTTCGCCAGCGAGACTACAAAGCCTTTTGTCGATGATTACCTTCTTTCTCCCAATGTAAAGAATGCAGTAAAAAATAATTACCTCCATATACACGACAAGGATTACTATCCCACCAAGAGCCTTACTTGCGTGCAGCATCCGCTTGACAAAATCCTCACACACGGCTTTGTCACCGGTCATGCCGAGTCTCGTCCCGCCAAGCGTATCGAGACGGCAAGTGTAATAGCTTGTATTTCACTTGAGACCGCTCAGAATGAGATGCACGGCGGTCAGGCTATCCCTGCTTTTGATTTTTATCTCGCACCGTTTGTACGCTCGTCCTTTATCGAGGAGGTTTGCAATCTGGAGAAACTGACAGGCCGTGATCTGTCTCACCTCAAGGATGCAAAGATAGAAGACTATATAACTAAGCCGCTTGATTCTCTTGATGGCGACGACCGTCTGCTTCAACATGCAGTAAACCAGACTGTGGGTCGCGTACATCAGGCTATGGAGGCTTTTATACATAATATGAATACCATCCATTCGCGTGGTGGTAATCAAGTTGTATTCTCCTCTATCAACTACGGTACCGACACAAGTGCCGAAGGTCGTTGTGTAATCCGTGAACTCCTCAACTCGACATACGAGGGTGTGGGCAATGGAGCTACTGCCATCTTCCCTATTCAGATATGGAAAAAGAAACGCGGTGTCAATTACCTGCCGGGAGATCCCAACTATGATCTTTATACCAAGGCTTGTAAAGTTACCGCACGCCGCTTCTTCCCCAACTTCCTCAACCTGGATGCGACATTCAACAAGCACGACGAGTGGCGCGCCGATGACCCCAAGCGTTATCTGCACGAGGTTGCCACGATGGGTTGCCGTACACGCGTATTCGAGAATCGTTATGGTGCCAAAACTTCTATTGGCCGCGGTAACATCTCCTTCTCCACCATCAATATCGTCCGCCTCGCCATTGAGGTAATGAATATTCAGAATAAGGAGGAACGTATCGAGCGCTTCTTCGAGAAATTGGATGAGATTCTGGACCTGACTGCCATGCAGCTTGATGAGCGCTTCAATTTCCAGAAGACTGCGCTCGCCAAACAGTTCCCTCTCGTCATGGGAGTACTCTGGAACGGCGGCGACCAACTCAACCCCAACGATACTATAGAGAGTATCATAAATCAGGGTACACTCGGTATCGGCTTTATCGGCTTGGCGGAATGTCTTATGGCGTTGGTCGGGAAGCATCACGGCGAAAGCGAAGAGGCACAGGAGTTAGGACTCCGCATCGTGAGCCACATGCGCAGCCGTGCCAACGAATACAGCGAGAAGTACGGCCACAATTATTCGATACTTGCGACTCCCGCCGAGGGTCTTTCAGGACGCTTCACCAAACGGGATCGCGCCACCTTTGGAGTAATAGAAGGTATCACTGACAAGGATTACTACACCAATTCCAATCACGTGCCGGTGTACTATCATTGTTCGCCACGCCATAAGGCGAAAGTCGAGGCTCCCTATCACGAGATTACGCGAGGAGGTCATATCTTCTATGTAGAGATTGACGGCGATGCTACCCATAATCCGGAGTCGATCATGCAGATTGTCGACATGCTCGATAAATACAACATGGGTTACGGCTCTGTAAACCATAACCGCAACCACTGTCCCCGATGCGGATATGAGAATGCGGATAAAGAGCAGAAGCATTGTCCTAAATGTGATACACCGTTCGAGACCATCCAGCGCATCACCGGATACCTCGTGGGTACTACCGACCGCTGGAACTCCGGCAAGTTGGCAGAATTGCGCGACCGCGTAGTCCATAAATAATTAGTAATTAGCAATTAGTATTTAGTTTTTAGTATTTAGTTTTTAGTAATTGGATAGCTCGAAGGCTAAATAATAAGATAAAAATTAGATAATTCTAATCGGTAATAAGAGACGTGATTGTCAATATATTGGATATTGTACGCGGCACTACGGTGGATGGACCGGGGTTCCGGACTGCCGTATACGTTGCCGGCTGCCGACACCACTGCCCGGGTTGCCATAATCCCCAATCTTGGGACTTTGATGCGGGCACTCCAATGAGCATTGACGAAATCATGGAGGTTATCGCTGAGGAGGACTTCGACGTAACCCTTTCGGGTGGCGACCCTCTCTATCACCCGGAGTTTGTCATCAGGCTTGCCGAAAGCGTTCATGCTCTCGGGCATAACGTTTGGCTTTATACCGGGTTTACTGCCGAGGAAATTTGTAGTGATCCGGTACTGCTCAAAGCCGTGAGTCATGTCGACACCATCGTCGAGGGTCCTTTTATCGAGGCTTTGCATGATCCCGATCTTTTATTCAAAGGCTCTTCTAATCAGCGCATTATAGATGTTAAAATGTTAAATAGTTAAAAAAATCAAGTTTGCCATGATAATTTTGGCATTCGATTTGTTTATAATGAGGATATGAAGTAAACTATTATTTCCTATCCTCTTTTTTAATTAAATAATGAAAGAAACAGACAACAAGATACCTAATGATATGACGCCTCTCATCATAGAGGCAATTCAGGATAAGAAGGGAGAGAAGATCGATGTGCTCGACCTCTCGAAGATTGACACCGCTTCCGCCCACTCCTTTATAATATGTCAGGGTAAGTCCACAGCACAGGTTTCGGCGATCGCTGATAATGTCCGTGAGGAAATTCAGAAAAAGACCGGTATCAAGCCCTATAATTATGATGGTTACCGCAATTCGCAATGGATCATCATTGATTATGGCGATACGATGGTTCATATCTTCCTCCCCGAGTTTCGCGAGTTTTACCGCCTTGAGGATTTATGGAGCGACGCTGATCTGACCATGATTCCGGACCTTGACTGATACAATCCTTGATTAACCTCAACATCCAAGTTTACAATGGCTAATTTTTTTCAGCAAAAAAACAATAACCGTAACAAGAAGAATCCGTTGCGCAACATCTACTGGATGTATGCCATCATCGCACTCGTGCTTGTAGGTCTTTACTTCCTCCAGGAGGGTGGACAGACACGCGAAGTCGACTGGACAGATTTCGAGAAGGCTGCCGCTGACGGCTATATAGATAAGATCGACGTAATGAACGAAACCGGAGTGGCTGAGGGTTACCTCACCAAAGCCGGTGCCAAGCAGTATAAGTTCAATACCGCCGACAATATCCCCGGTGAATATAAGCTCAAGGCTAATATCCCCTCGCGCGATAAGTTCCAGGAGAAAGTAGATGAGTGGAATGCATCACTTGCGGAGCAGAACCGTGCAGAGATTAAGGTGAAATACGTTGCCGGCAACGCGTTGATGAAGAATATCATCTTCTACTTCGGTCCGCTGGTGCTTATTTTCCTCTTCTTCATGTTCATGTCGCGCCGAATGTCGGGAGGTCCCGGCGGCGGTGGAGGCGGAATCTTCAACGTCGGCAAATCCAAAGCTCTTGTGTTTGACAAGAACAATGGAACCAATGTAACCTTTAAGGATGTTGCAGGTCTTGCGGAGGCTAAGGTGGAGATTGAGGAGATTGTAGAGTTCCTCAAGAACCCTAAACGCTATACCGAACTTGGTGCCAAGATACCTCGCGGTGCCTTGCTCGTAGGCCCTCCGGGAACAGGTAAGACACTCCTCGCCAAGGCTGTTGCCGGTGAGGCAAACGTACCGTTCCTCTCGATGTCCGGTTCGGATTTCGTAGAGATGTTTGTCGGCGTCGGTGCCGCCCGTGTCCGTGACCTCTTCAAACAGGCTAAGGACAAGGCTCCATGTATCATCTTTATTGATGAGATCGATGCCGTGGGTCGCGCACGTGGCAAGAACCCCAATATGGGTTCTAATGATGAGCGCGAGAACACTCTTAACGCCATGCTCACGGAGATGGACGGTTTCCAATCCAACAACGGTGTCATCTGTCTCGCTGCAACAAACCGTGCCGATATGCTCGACAAGGCGCTCCTGCGTCCCGGTCGTTTCGACCGTCAGATTTATGTGGATCTTCCCGAGCTTACAGACCGCATGGAGATCTTTAACGTTCACCTGCGCAATATCAAGGTAAACAGCCACCTCGACGTAGAGCAGTTGGCTCGTCAGACCCAGGGATTCTCCGGTGCCGATATTGCCAACGTCTGCAATGAGGCTGCCCTGATCGCTGCCCGTAACAATAAGGAAGCTGTGGATTGGGACGACTTTATGGCTGCCATCGACCGTATCGTCGGCGGTATGGAGAAGAAGTCACGTATCATCACACCGGCTGAAAAAGAAGCTATCGCCACACACGAGGCAGGTCATGCCACCATCTCATGGATGACCGAATATGGCAATCCCCTTGTCAAGGTTACCATAGTGCCGCGAGGTCGTGCCCTCGGTGCTGCATGGTATGCTCCCGAGGCTCGTCAGATAATCCCCGTGCAGGCTCTTAAGGATACAATGTGCGGTATGCTCGGCGGTCGCGCAGCTGAAGAGGTGTTCCTCGGCGAAGTAGGTACCGGCGCAAGCGATGACTTGGAGAAATGTACCAAGATTGCCCGCTCTATGGTGCTCATGTACGGTATGAGTGACAAGCTCCCCAACCTTAACTATACGGACTCCACCGGACAGGATATGGGCTTTACCAAACCCTTCTCCGAGGATACTGCAAAGGTTATCGACGAAGAGGTTAAACGACTCGTCAATGAGCAGTATGAACGTGCCAAGCAGATACTCCGCCAGTACGCCAAGGAACACAATAAGATTCGTGACCTCTTGATTGAGAACGAGGTTATCTATCATGATGATGTTCAGGAAATCCTTGGCAAGCGTCAGTGGCGCTCACGAACTGATGAGATCATGGAACTCAATAAAGAGGATGAAGCACGTCGCAAGGCAGCTAAATCCGGGAGTAAAGGGAAAGTTGATTTATCAAAAGATAAAAAGAGTGACGAACCGATTGAAATCGGTCCCGCCAAATCAGATCCCGCAACCATCGACGTAATAGATGATGACCCGGGTACCCCTCCCCCCTTCGATAAATAAAAGTTGAAAATAGCAGACTGATTCTGTAATCAATGATTATATTGACGGCTCATGGACCACAATCCTTGATCCGTTTCTTTAATATTATTGACGGCTCATGGACCACAATCCTTGAGTCGTTTCTTTTATATAGAGCAAAACTCATTGTTTGAAATTAGTTTTCTAATTTCATCAATTTTGGTCTAATTGGGATTATTTTGGAACTAAAAGGGAGAATTGCGGATAATTTTTTATATTTTTGTGTTATACAGGTAATGGGGATAATAGCGCCCTACGATTTGTGATTCGGCTATCCTCTGCCGGATAACCGACAATTGAACAAACGAGAACCAACTATAAAAAATTGAAAACTAACTATAAAAACATGACAGTTAAACATTTAGGTGCATTAACGCTTGCAATAGCGACCACCGCCGTCTTTCCTTCGTGCAAGAAGGGTAATGCTGACGCTCAGGCTCAGCTGGCTCCCGAGTTTGCAGTGCTCACTGTCAGTGCAGCTGACACCGAGCTCGAAACAGCATTCCCTACAACTCTCCGTGGTGAGAATGACGTAGAAATCAGACCTCAGGTAAGCGGCTTCCTTACCAAAGTTTGTGTAGAACCCGGTCAGAAAGTTTCTAAAGGTCAGCTCCTTTTTCAGATTGATGCTGTTCAGCTGCAAGCTGCCGTCGATGCTGCAGAGGCTGCTGTGGCAGTAGCTCAGGCTAACGTCAATACAGCCCAGACAAATGCAAACAATAACAAGATTCTTTTCGACAAGAATATCATTTCGGCACCTGCCTACCAGACATCTACCGATGCTCTTAATGCTGCCAAGGCTCAGCTGAACCAGGCTAAGGCTAATCTGGTAAGCTCTCGAAAGAACCTCTCTTACGCCAATGTCGTGGCTCCCACTTCGGGTGTCGTTGGCTCTATTGACCTCAAGGAGGGTACTCTCGTGTCTCCCTCGACAATGCTCACCATGCTCTCGAACAATTCGGATATGGAGGCATATTTCTCTATCAACGAGAAAGACCTGCTTCAGATGACCGATAACGGCGCTCGCTCTATCCAGCAGGCTATCGCCGCAATGCCCGCCGTTACACTGCAGCTTGCCAATGGTGAGCGTTACGGACAGCCCGGTAAGATTGTATCTATCTCTGGCGTAATCGACCCGGCTACCGGTGCAGCCTCAGCCAAGGCGGTCTTCCCCAACCCCAACGGTATGCTCCGAAGCGGTAACACAGGTTCTATCCTTATCCCTAACGTCAGCAATAACGTCATCATGATTCCGCAGAATGCCACATACGAAATCCAGGACATGAAGTTCTGTTTTGTTGTGGGCGATTCAGCCAAGCTCCACGCACGCAATATCCAGGTATCGGATCTCAGTGACGGTAAAAACTATATCGTAACAGGCGGCCTCGAACCGGGCGAGACTATCCTTGTTGAGGGTGTCGGTATCTCGGCTCGCGACGGTATGACTATTACTCCTAAGAAATAATACTGCATAAATGAAACTATCCACTTTTATCAATCGTCCGGTGCTGTCGACCGTGATCTCGATATTTATCGTGATCTTCGGTCTGTTAGGTCTGGCGTCGCTCCCTATCGAGCAGTTCCCTGACATTGCACCACCGACTATCCAGGTCTCCACTACCTATACCGGAGCCAACGCACAGACAGTGCTAAACTCTGTTATCGCACCTATCGAGGACCAGATCAACGGTGCTGAAAACATGCAGTATATCTATTCATCAGCTGCCAACAACGGTTCAGCAACCATTCAGGTTTACTTCAAACCGGGTACCGACCCTGACATCGCCGCAGTTGATGTACAGAACCGTGTAGCCAAGGCTGCCGCGTTCCTCCCCTCCGAGGTTAATCAGGTGGGTGTAATCACCCAGAAGCGTCAGACCTCGATGCTGATGGTATTCAACCTCTTCTCCAAGGACTCTAAGTACTCCACAGAGTTCATCGAGAACTACATGGCGATCAACGTCATCCCGGTTATCAAACGTGTGTCGGGTGTAGGTGATGCCATGGTGATGGGTGCCGATTACTCAATGCGTATATGGCTCAAGCCCGACAAGATGGCTCAGTACGGCATAATGCCGGCAGAGGTCACCGCAGCCTTGGCAGAGCAAAACATCGAGGCTGCTCCGGGTCAGTTCGGCGAAAGCGGTAATCAGTCATTCCAGTATGTAATGCGCTACCGCGGACGTCTGCAGGAGCCCAAAGAGTTTGAGGACATCATCCTGCGCGCTACATCTGACGGCGAGATTCTGCGCCTCGGCGAAGTTGCCGATGTCGAGCTCGGTCGTCTCTCATACGGCTTTAACGCTACGACTAACGGTTATCCCGCCTGCTCGGCGATTATATACCAGTCAGCCGGCTCAAATGCAACGCAGGTTATCGAGGATATTCAGAAAGAGCTCGACAAATTCCAGAAAGAGGCGCCTAAGGGTCTTGAGTTCGTGACCACCATGAATGTCAATGACTTCCTCTTTGCCTCAATCCACGAGGTTGTCAAGACTCTTATCGAGGCATTCATCCTGGTGTTCCTTGTAGTGTTTATCTTCCTGCAGGATTTCCGTTCGACGCTTATCCCGATGATCGCCATCCCCGTGGCATTGATCGGTACATTCTTCCTGCTATTGATATTCGGCTTCTCTATCAACCTTCTTACCCTCGCCGCTCTCGTGCTTGCGATCGCGATTGTGGTTGATGACGCGATAGTGGTGGTCGAGGCGGTACATGCCAAACTCGACGAAGGATATTCGTCAGCCAAACGTGCCGCCATCGACGCAATGAATGAGATCGCCGGCGCCCTTATCTCGATTACCCTTGTCATGATGCTTGTGTTTATCCCCGTGTCGTTCATGGGTGGTACATCGGGTGTGTTCTACCGTCAGTTCGGTCTGACAATGGCAATGGCAATCGGTCTGTCGGCAATCAACGCGCTTACCCTCTCACCTGCACTTTGTGCACTCTTCCTCAAGGGTCATAAGGATGGAAAGGAGAAACCTCTCAAGAAGCGCATGGCAGAGGCTTACTCAGCAGCCGGCGAAGTTGTAAAGGAGACTTACAAAAAACGTATCTCGTTCCACTTCCCGCCGATTGTAACCACATGTCTGCTTATCGCAGCAATTGTATTCCTCGTTCTCGGCTGGTACACATTTGAGAACGTGACTCTCTCGATCATCGCTATTGTAGTTGCGCTCCTCGCTCTTATAGGCATGTTCCAGCAGGCATTCCTTGATGCCTTTAACAACGTGTTTAATAAGTTGCTCAATGTATATCACATTGCCACCAAATGGTTTGTCGGTCATAAGGTCATCGGCTTCGGTATTGTTGCTATATCAATCGGTGTACTCGCATGGTTAATGTCAATCACAGCAACCGCCCTCGTGCCTGATGAGGATACCGGTACAATCATGGGTGTTGTGGATATGCCCCCCGCAACTTCAAAAGAGGAGACTCTCAAGATAATGACCAAGGTCGACAGCATCGCAGGTACCATCCCGGCGATCAAGACCCGTACTGCTATTACCGGCTTCAGCTTCATCGGCGGTCAGGGTAATACATACGGATCGTTCATCATCAAGTTGCAGCCATGGTCGATGCGTGACAGCAAGACTGAGAATGCAGATGCGGTCCTCGGTATGCTGTTTGCCAAGACAGCCTCTATCAAGAACGGACGTATCATGTTCTTCAAGCCCCCTATGATTACCGGTTACTCGGCAACCAACGGTTTTGAGGTACGTCTTCAGGATAAGACCGGTGGTTCGCTTGATAACTTCTTTAAGGTATATCAGAACTTCATCGCAACGCTCAACGCTCGTCCCGAGATCCAGATGGCATACTCGACGTTTAACCCCAACTTCCCGCAGTATATGGTTGAGCTCGACGTTGCCAAGATCAAGAAAGCAGGTCTTACGCAGAATACCATCCTCAGCACCCTGCAGGGTTACTATGGCGGTATGTACGTGTCAAACTTCAATAAATATGGTAAATTGTATCGTGTAATGATGCAGGCAAGTCCCGAGGCGCGTGTATCGCCCGAGACACTCAAGCAGATCAAGGTGCGCAACGGTGCTGAAATGGCACCCATCGACAACTTTGTCAAGCTCACCCGCGTCTACGGTCCTGACATCATCAACCGATTCAACCTCTTTACCTCGATTGCAATCACCGGTTCGCCGGCTCCCGGTTTCTCGTCCGGTCAGGCAATTAATGCAATCAACGAGGTTGCACAGCAGACACTCCCCACCGGTTACGGCTTTGAGTACTCCGGTCTTACACGCGAGGAGGCAAGCACCGGATCGGGTCAGACCGCATATATCTTCGGTCTTGTGTTGCTCTTCGTTTACCTGCTTCTCTCGGCACAGTATGAGTCATACATACTTCCCTTCTCGGTAATTCTCTCCGTACCGTTCGGATTGATGGGTACATTCATCTTCGCATGGATATTTGGAATCGACAACAACATCTACCTCCAGATTGCGCTTATCATGCTTATCGGTCTGTTGGCTAAGAATGCGATCCTTATCGTAGAGTTCGCCCTCGAGCGTCGCCGTACAGGTCTGAGCATCATACAGTCGGCAATCCAGGGTGCAACCGCTCGTCTGCGACCGATTCTTATGACATCATTGGCTATGATCATCGGTCTGTTGCCGCTGATGTTCGCCACCGGTGCTGGTGCCAACGGTTATAACGCCCTCGGTACCGGTGCAATCGGCGGTATGCTTATCGGTATGATCCTTCAGGTACTTATCGTCCCGGTAATGTTCGTCGCATTCCAGATGCTTCAGGAGAAGATCACTCCGCCGAAGTGGAAGGATACCGACAACTCGGCACTCTCGTCAGAAATTCAGCAGTATTCAGGTATTGAAAATTAATAATAGTGGCACGAAGTATGGTGCCCCGACATGGGCACCATACCTTCAGCCATATCAGAACACTGGTTTCCAATGAACAGATTAATGAAAATTGTGGCAATTGTCGGTGTGGGTTTCCTCGCCACGAGTTGCCATATATATAAGAAATATGAACTGCCGGCAGACGAGAATGCCTTGGTCGCCGACTATAAATCCGCGGTAGATGCTGAGGTGGATTCTACATCCCTCCCCTATCTCTCATGGGAGGAGATCTTTACAGATCCGATGCTTCAGAACTATATACGCATGGCTCTCGAGAACAATAACAGTCTCGACAATGCCCGTCTTAACGTAGAGATAGCGAACGCCCAGTTACAGGGTGCAAAGCTCTCTTACTTCCCCTCATTGGCTTTCACTCCTAACGGTGGAACGGCAAGCTACGGCGGCTCACACATGAACTGGAGCTATACCCTCCCTCTCGCGGCTCAGTGGGAGATTGATGTCTTTGCCAAGATTCTCAACCGCAAGCGCGGCGCCAAGATGTCGGTAGAGCAGGCTGAGGCATATCAGCAGGCGGTACGCTCGCAGATTATCTGCGGCGTAGCCAACACCTATTATGCACTCGTCCTTCTCAACCAGCAGCTCGACCTCTCCAAACGCACCGCAGCGATATGGAAAGATCAGGTGGCTTCGATGGAACTTATGAAAGAGGCCGCATACGTTAATGAGGCTGCCGTGGTACAGAGCAAGGCTAATTACTACAGTATCCTCGCCTCTATACCGGACATCGAGCAGGGTATCGTGACTACTCAGAACTCGCTCTCGGTTCTTCTCAACACATATCCCCAAAAATGGGAGGTGTCGTCAGATCTTGAGTTCAATCTCCCGACTTCAATCGAGAACGGAGTGCCGATGAACTATCTTGCCGTGCGTCCGGATGTACGTGCCGCCGAGCGCAGCATGGCGGCAGCATACTATGCCACCAATTCTGCCCGAGCTGCCTTTTACCCCACTTTGACGATCTCGGCTCAGGGAGGTTTCACCAATCTCCTGGGAAGCATGATCACCAACCCGGGCAAATGGTTTATACAGCTTGCCGGTCAGTTGGCGGCTCCAATCTTCTCGCGCGGTCAGAACATTGCCACTCTCAAGGCGGCTAAAGCTCAGCAGAAACAGGCAATGAACAACTTCGAGACTGCCGTGCTTAACGCAAGCTCGGATGTCAGCAATGCCCTCTCGCAGTATCAGACCAATGCCGAAAAGCGCAAATATCTGATGCTCCAGATAGATAATCTCGAAAAATCCGTTGAATATACCCAGGAATTATTAACTTTGGATTCCAAGACCACTTATCTCGAGGTTCTTACAGCACGCAGTTCGTTGCTCAGCGCCCAGCTCAGCAGCCTTGCATGCTGGCATGCGAAGACTGCCGCTCTCATCTCACTTTATCAGGCAGTCGGTGGCGGACGTTAAAAATTCTATAACTTCTAAGTAACTATTGAGAATTAATGAATAGATAAAACTTAGTTATTTTTGGGATAATTTCCGTGCAGACCGAAGGAGCATAGCGGGCTATGTGACTGAGGGATAAGCGGAAAGTAACCAAAAAGAACAAGTTTTAGCATTCATGGGTCATAGTTGCTTAATATAAATTAATTTTCAATAGTTACTTAATACTTGACCTATGTCTAATATCAGTAATCTTGCCTTTGTTCATCCTGAAGCGAAGCTCGGGGAGAATGTCACCATTGACGCATTTGCCTACATAGACCGTGATGTCGAAATCGGCGATAATTGCGTGGTACGTCCTCACGCCTCGATACTCCAGGGTGCGCGCATCGGCAAAAACAACACATTTTACGAGGGATGTATCATCTCTGCACGTCCGCAGGATTTCCGCTGGAAAGGAGAGGATTCATACGTGGTCATCGGTGATAACAACTGCTTCCGTGAGCATGTCATCATCAATCGTTCTATTTATCCGGGCGGTGTTACCCGCATCGGAAACAATACCTCGGTGATGGCACAGACACATATCGGTCACGATTCGGAGATCGGCAACTATGTGGTACTCGGAAACGCAGTCAAGATTGCCGGCGGTTGCAAGATCGGCAACTACACCATTTTCTCATCAAACGCACTCCTTCACGAGAAGTGTGATGTTGGGGACTGGGTACTCATCAAGGGAGGTTGCCGTGTAAACCGTCACGTACCCCCCTACGTGGTAATGGCACACAACCCAATTTCGTATTACGGCATCAATGCCTACGTGATGCGCAAGGGAGGAATGCCCGAGCATATCATCGACGAGATCGCCAAAAGTTACCGTCACCTGTATCAGTGCAATACCTCACCCATCAATGCACTGAAACGTATCCGTACGGATGTTGAGGATTGCAGCGAGCGCACCAATATCATGACGTTCATCACCGACCATGATTACAAGCTTGCCGCCCTCCCCCTCGAGGATGTCCTGAATTAAAAACATCACACTCAATCATACTTAAGCCTGCTGCCGTCACGACAGCAGGCTTTCTTTATTGACAGGAAGTAGGTAATGAAAAATATTTTGTAAAAATTACTACTATGTATTGCATAGTACCAATTATTATATTATCTTTGCAACAGTTCGAGAATCTTATACGATTCTTCGCAATATTAATACACGTCATTAATTCTCGGTATTAATTCACGTTAGAAATTCTCAATATATAAATTCACGTTATTATTCACGATTCTTTCTTTTATTGTTTATGAAGACTTATCTAA
>CAZAWP010000001.1:0-35997 GCA_964488855.1 uncultured Sangeribacter sp. | reverse complement strand
AACCGTCAAGAATAAGCGCGGATAAACGCTCTGTATAACATGTCTGCACCCGCCTCGTAACCCCATATCGGGACTCCGCAGACGATATGCGTTTGCAAAATTACAAAAAATATTTTCGTTGTGTAATAGTCTACGACTATTTTAATAAGTTTTTCTCACTTTTTTATTTAATGCTTGGTGTAAGGTTTTTATCACCTGCTGTGTCATCTTTGAATTATAGGAGCACACAGTATCATGTTTGATCCTTTGTTGTCTTTCGGATACGCTGAATGATTGACCCGGTATCTTCTCGAATAAGGTAATGGACGGCAAGATTATTGAGGAAGTCTTGAGTATCGTTCGGTGATAGTGTGCGGTAATGGCTTTCATCCTGACTATCCATCGGTAGCATCATTGACATGCCGTCGTTTATGGCAATTCTCAATGCAAATTTGCCGCCTCGCTGCTTGACTGCGGATACTGATTGTATTGTTGCCATATAATTTTGACCTATAAGTCATAATTCCTATGGAAGCATTGCGAGAAATAGTCTATAATGCGATTGCTCATAAAAATTATATGGGACCGGCAATTCAAATGCACGTATATGATGACCGAATAGAAATATGGAATGACGGTAGTCTTCCTGAAGGCTATACGGCTGATACATTATATGCCAACCATCCGTCGAGACCTCGTAATCCTAAGATTGCCGGGGCAATGTTTAAGGCAGGATTTATTGACACTTGGGGACGGGGCTATAATAAGATATACACGGGCTTCAAGAATAAAGGGCTGCCAATACCCACTGTCGTAGATCATTTTGGCGGTGTCCAAATATTAATAGAACGTACAGTCTTTAAGCGACTTAATAAAAATGTCGGAGAAAATGTCGGAGATAGTGGCGTAGATAATGTCGGAGATAGTGGCGTAGATAATGGCGTAGATAGTGGCGTAGATAATGTCGGAAGCGATGTCGGAAGCGATGTCGGAAAGAATGTCGGAAAGAATGCATTAACCACGACTCAGAAAAAAATTGCTGAAAGGTACAATGCAATACTTGAAATCATCAAGAGCGATCCATTTATTACCGCAGTGCAACTTTCAGAGAAGTTGTCAGTATCGGATAGAACCATCGAACGAGACATTGCAAAATTACAAGTGTCAGGAGTTTTAATACGCGAAGGCGATAAGAATGGCGGTCGTTGGATAATAATAAAGTAATTAGAAGGAGGGTGTATCCGACGCAAGACAAAAATACAGTGCTTGATTTTTAGAAGGGATAGGGGCGTAAGTTGTAAAAGTAGTGGAGGGGTATAAAATTAAATCCGCCGTAACTTTGTGAGTTACAGCGGATTTATTGTTGGCGGAGAGACAGGGATTTTGCATATATGTGCAAAAGTGTCTCTAATTCATGAAAAATTGTAATCCAATTTGTTGCTAAATGATTGTTAATTATGAGATTGGATTAAGATTTTACAACACATATGTGTTAAATTAAATTGACTTTACGCTCAATAAATGTTGAATGAAACGTTCTTTCTCGGCGATCATGTTATCTTTTTCAGAAATTAATTTATCCTTTTCCGCTAACTGATTTACTAATAAGTCAAGCGATGCAGATGAGATATTGACATTGTTGGAACCGGAATAATTGTGCTGCTTAACATTGCCTATTGAGACCTTCCCCTCTTCTCCGGAGTTTTTAAATATTTCTATAGGATTAATACCCAAAGCATTACAAACCTCGATGAAATGATTAATGGTTATATTCTCCGTATTTAGAATGCGTGTTACTCCGGAAGGAGAAATATTTAGTCTACTGCTAAGCTCCTTTCTTGTGACTTTAAGTTCTTTAATCTTCTGACTAAAGAATTTACCCGAATCTATTTTGTTAATGAATGTTAATGAATTTGACATAAACATTAATTATTAATGATGAATATATATATTTGCAAACGTAAACGTGACGAGTTACAGATATGTAACTGTTTTGCGCCACAAATATAATAATTTATTTAAAATATTATACGTATATGAGAATTAAAAATCGTTTAATTAATTTAAAGAACCTTGATACAGAAACACGGAAGCAAGTTATCATAGACCTTGCACAGGCAACTAAAGTATCCGGGGGAGTAGTCCAAAACTGGAGAGCAGGAAGAACTAAAATTCCATACGAGAAGCGCCGTAAAATCAGTAAAATTCTTGTAAATTATGGGCTATGATCGGGGGGGGTAATATATGAACTATACAAAATACAGCGAGTACGACATAGAACAGGTTCGCCGGCAGGCTGATATTCGCGACCATATACCGGATCAGACGCGATATGGCAGTGAGTACTATGCCAAGTGTCCGGCGTGTGGAGCCAATGGTAAAAGAAAAGGTCTCAAGATAACTCATACTACTACCAAGGATCTGGCGAAGTGTTTTGAGTGTGGTTTCAGCCTTAACGGTGCCATTGCCGCCGAGATGCACTATGCCGGCACCAAATTTACCGAGGCTCTTGAGACGGTTGCCTCCAAGTGCGGTTACCAGCTCGTCCCTCAGAGTGAGAAGGCTGCCGATGCGGTAGGAGAGATGTCGTTTTGTGAGAAGCAGCTGAGTCTATCCGGTCTGACCGTCGAGGACATCATGGCGGAGGTGCAGACCTCTCATGGTGTCGAGATGTTGCCGACATTCCGCCGGGGTGGTAAGCGGTCCAACGTCTACAACACCACCGACGATGATATGCTCATCTACTATTATGACCTCTACGGTCTGCCGATGAAGTACACCCCCGGGAATGGCAAGGCTCCCCGGGATCTGGTGCGTGTCAGGTGGTCATTCCCGGATTTCCATAAGGACAAAAGCGGCAAACCTATAAAGTATGAATCACCTCGGGGAGCGGAAGCCCGCTTTTATTTTCCGCAGTCTATCCGGTCTAAGTTCAAGAGAGAGGAAACCATCGAGACGCTGTTTATCCAGGAGGGGGAGAAAAAAGCGGAGAAGGCCTGTAAGCATGGCATCGACTCCATAGCAATCCAGGGCATTTATAATATCGGCAATAAGGATTCCGGACTTATCCACGACCTTCAGATTTTAGCAAGAACCTGTAAGGTCCGCAACATCGTATTGTTGTTTGATGCCGACTGGGATAACCTCTCCCGGGAGATAGACCCCCGTAAATCTATCGACGCGCGCCCTCGTCAGTTCGCCGGTGCTGCCATCAAGTTCAAGACGTATATCGAGACCCTCCACAACTCTGATTTGTCTATAGATGTATGGTGCGGTCATATCAACCATAACGCAGCCGGCGACAAGGGCATCGACGACCTTTTATGCGGTACCCTCAATTGTCATGAAGACGAGCTGATCGAGGATATACGCCAAGCCATGAAGACGCATAACGGTCAGGGTGTATATGCCTCGTTCCATAAGCTGTCTTCACTGTCGGATTTCCAGATTTACGACCTTTGGTCTCTGAAGTCTCCAAAAGACTTCTTTGAGAAACACCGCGACCGTATCAAGGATTTTACGGAGCTGATGTTTAACCGGGTGAAGTATGTTCGCAGCGACAGCGGCGAACTCATCCCGAAGTCCGTATCCCTCAAAGATCCGATATGGGTCGTTACCGAGAAGGAGAGCGGGGAGAAGTCCGTAACCATCATGTACGAGGCTCTTTATAAATTTCTTGACAGCAACGGCTTCAGGATTATACAGACCCGGGAAACCGGGGATGATTCTTTTAAGGTCTGCCGTATCGAGAACGGGGTCGTCGAGACATGCCCCGTGTTTAAGGTCAGAAATTTTGTAAGAGATTTCGTCCGTACGTATGCGGAGGGTGATACGTTAGTGATAAACCACATATTATCAAGAATCGGCACTATCATCAACGAGACATTTTTGGAGGGTATGGCACAGCTTCCGGATAACTTCAACTTTTACGAGCCGGATTACCAGCAACGACATTACAGTAATGTTCAAATCCGGATTACCGCCGACGAGATTGTCTGCGGTCCTGTCATCGGCCCCGTATGGGAATCGCGGATTATCAAACGCAACTTCACCCGGGTGCCGATTATCAAGACATTTGAGAAAGACGCGGAGGGTAATTTTACCATCTATGCCACCGAGGAGGGTGAGAACTGTGAGTTCCTTGATTACATTGTCAATTCTTGCAATTATTGGCAGAAGGGTGGTGATGATAATCCGCCGGCATTGACAGCCGACCAGCGCAACAAACTCCTCCGGCACCTCGCCTCCAAGATGACAGCCCTGGGGTATCTTTTGACAGATTACAAAGACCCGACGGAGGCAAAGGCAATAATATTGACCGACGGCAGGATCTCCGAGACATTCAAGGCTAACGGTCGATCGGGCAAATCCATATTCGCATCATCGCTTAAATATATTACCGAGCAATTGTATGTAGGAGGCAAGCAGTTGGATACTAAGTTTATGTATTCAACAGTCAGAACCACCACCCGCAATATATTTTTTGATGACATAGAACCAAATTTCCCGATTAAGAGGCTCTATACAGATCTCACCGGCGACATGTCTGTCAATATCAAGCAGGGTGCAATATTTAGTATCCCATTCAGTGAAGCGCCAAAGATTGTAATAACCACTAATTTCTCGATAAGCGACATGGATGACTCGACAAAAGACCGCTTAGAGCTGCTCGCTTTTTCGAGTTATTACAATTACGATTATACCCCCGAGATGGAATTTGACCATAAATTATTTGACGACTGGGATGAGTACCAGTGGAATCTCTTTGACAACTTTATGGCTGAATGTGTCATGCTCTATCTACGGTGTAAGCGTGACAAATGGGAGAAGAAGGGAGGCATCATCCATCCACCTCAGGATAATATCCGCGCCCGCATACTGCGTCAGACCATGGGAGACACCTTCCTCGAATGGGCGGATGGTTACTTTGACCCCTCGGCAGGGCACCGTAATGTCAAGATCGAGCGCAAAGAGGCGTTTGACAACTTTCACCATGAGTACCCGGGACAACTCAAGTATATCACCGCATATAACTTCAAGGATAAATTATTGGCATATTGCGAATATCGCAATCTGCATTTTAATCCCGGCAAGAAAAACAAAGACGGTCTGGACTATGATGCGTGGCAAGCCTTCGGCAAGAAAGATAAACCGATATTCATCGGGGAGCGAGATGTCACCAACGGCAAGACCTTTATAGTCGTCGCCTCCACCGAAGATCTGAAGACCGCCGATTTTCCAAAAAGTATTTTTTAAGGTTAAAACATTTTAAGGTTACAACGTTAGTTTCAACACATGATATACGGATATTTAAGGGTAAGTTCCGATGATCAGGATGTGAACTCCCAGAAACAAGGAGTCGACCAGTTTGCAAAAGATAAAGGGTGGACTATCGACAGATATATCACAGACGAGGGGGTGAGTGGTGGCAAGAATCCCGATAAACGCAATCTTGGACCGTTGCTCAAGATTGTACAAAAAGAGGACATCATTATAAGTTCGGAAATCAGTCGCTTAGGCCGTGACTTGTACATGGTAATGGATATTCTGCATTTTTGCATGGAACGGGGATGTATAATATATACAGTCAAGGACCGCTTTGTTTTGGGTGATGATATACAGAGCAAGGTTCTTGCCTTTGCCTTTGGTCTTTCGGCTGAGATCGAGCGTCAGATGATCCGGCAACGTACTAAAGAGGGGTTGAGATTAAGAGTGAAACAGGGTATATTGCTTGGTAGACCACCGGGGATTTTAGCTTCGGCCCCCATAACTGATCTGAGTGAGAAAAAAGATCAAGTAATAGAGCAGTTTAAATGGGGTGTCCCGGAAAGGCGTTTAGCTCAAAACTTCGGAGTAGACCGCAATACTTTACAGAGATGGCTTCATCGGTGGGGTGTAAAATATTCGGCGTATATTGAACGGTTAGACAAGAGACCGCGTCCATCCAGCTATAAAGATGGGGATTATGAAGTAATAAAAGATATTGACAGAAGAAAACTCGGGTATCTAATAGAATGTGATCTCACCATCCCTCAGATAGCAGAGCAATTCCCGGAATACACTTATGAACAGGTTTATGACACCATATATTGCGATAATTCGTTTAACAATCTCTATCGCAAACATGGTCAATTAAAAATCAAGAAACGTAAATAACCCAGGGTAAAGGGTAGAACAAAACTTTTATATAAGCAATATATAATTTTATATTTTACATAATTAGAGCAAGACCGTCCCGGCAATATCCAACCGGGGCGGTCATTTTTTTGAAATATAAAGAAAAAAATGAAAATAATTACCAAAATATTTGTATAATCAACAAATGTTGATTATATTTGTAATGTCATTAAGACAGAGAGTTAATAGACCTAATTATTAATTTAAAATTCACAAATCATGAGTGATGAAAAATTAAAAATCAGAATTATCGAGGTGGTTGCACTGCTGTTAAAGTTTAAGACTATGACAGACAAAAGCGACAAAAGAATCCTCAGAGACTACATCAGAGCAATAGTCAAAGAGCTGACACAAGTCTAATCAACACTAACCCTCCCCCTCCGGGGGGAGCGGTTAATTAAAATTAAATGATATGGAAAATAAAGAATTAATTGACGAGATTATTGAACGTGCTCAATCGGAGGAGGGCCAGCGGTATGCCGATGAGGTTCTTGCACGCATAAAAAGAGATGGTATCCCAGCGGATAAGGCGGTCTTCGAGTTAAAGGAGCAGGACATTCTCAAGGTGCTTAAAATATCCTACATTGCTGACCGGTTCTTCGGAAAATCACGGTCCTGGTTATGCCACAAGATTAACCATGACATCCGGAATGGCAAGCCGGATGATTTCACACCGAAAGAAAGACAAAAATTAAAAGACGCTCTCGATACTATAGCCTACGAAATACAGATTTTATCGGATAATCTGTAATTAGTATTTTCATCACTCACTTAATATAATCCGATGAGAAGCGCGATTGATGTACTGCCATCAATCGCGCTTCTATTTTTCATTTATTTTGTGCCGCGTATGCTTGATTAATTATCTTCCAAGGCAGTCGCGTCTATGTCATCGGCGCGGTGTCTTTTGCAGGGAGGGGAGCGGTGTTTTTCTTTGGATTCATAAAATTTTTAGCCATGAGTTCAAAGAAAGAAAAGTTAGAAGATTATGAGGGGTTTGTCGATAAATTCAAACCCAAGAAGACCACCGATGATTGTTATACACCTCCCCGGGTATATGATGCCATCAGGGAATGGGTAAATGATAATATTTGCAGTTTGGAGGGTGTCCCGGTAGTCCGCCCGTTCTATCCCGGTGGTGACTATGAAAATTATGATTACCCACCCGGGTGCATAGTCCTCGATAACCCTCCCTTCTCGATACTCTCAAAAATCTTAGATCATTATATCGGTCGCGGTATCCGGTTCTTCCTATTTGCTCCGACCCTTACCGTCGGCAGCTGTTCCAGTTGTAGGGATGTGACTTGTATAGTGTGCGGAGGACCGATTGAATACGAAAACGGAGCTAAGGTTCCGACCTCATTCGTCACCAATCTTGATTGCGACGGCACCCGGGTATGGGTCGCCGGGGATCTGACACGAAGCCTGAAAGAGGTTCAAAAGAAAACGGTAGAGACCCCCTCTTATGATATTCCTGATACAGTCATAACTTCGGCCCGTCTTCAGTCGGGCGCAAAAAACGGGCTATCCTTCCGGATCCCAAAAAAGGAGGCTCGTTTTATCCGGCATCTGTCGAGCATGAAGACCGCAGGCAAGGAGCTTTATGGTGGAGGGTGGTTAATATCCGAGAAGGCAGCAGCCGAGAAGGCAGCAGCCGAGAAGGTAGCAGCCGAGAAGGCAGCAGCCGAGAAAGCAGCAGCCGAAAAGGCGAAGAAAACTATTACATGGACTCTGACCGATTATGAACGCGAGATAATAAATGAACTTAATCACGCCGCCGGGGATTCCGGTTCTTGATGGAGGGGTCTTTATGCGGGGCGTCGATGGCATTCGACCGCACCATTTCCTTGCCTTATTTTTTCGGGGAATGTCGGTTAAAAATTTTTCGCTGCGCGGATAGATAAATATTTTTATATATTATTCTTTTATTTTTATCTAAATAAAGCGGCATAATAAGTGTGCTACTGTGCTATTGCTGTGTAAATGATTAAAAGTATTACATTTATTATAGCACACTTCCCGCAATTTGAAGTGTGCTAAAGGTGTGCTAAGGGTGTGCTAACTGTGCTTAGCACACTTCAGCACACTTCAGCACAACCGATAGCACACCCCTGATTGTGCTACTTAAATAGCTGTATGATAATAAGTTACATACGGTAGCACAGTTAGCACACTTAAATGCGTTTCTAAATAGACATCTGAGTGCAAAAAATTTTTGACCCCTATTTTTCTGCCCGACCCTTTTTTACGTGATTTTACCAATTAATACATTAATAATCAGTTAAATAAATTGTAAAATTGCCATTTTTTTTGTATATTTAATTGAAAATTCCTTATTTAGAATGATTTCAAACTGCAACCGCAAACATGAATGAAAATTACATATATCTCAAAATGGAACCCTACCTCCGGCAATGGTTTGTCAATTCGATGGGAGGTGTCGAACCGGTAAGGCTCTTCAAGGGGTCGATAGAATCAAAGATCGTGCAGCAGTTCGTGCGATCGCCCCGTGCCAACGACACCCCGAAGTTGCCGGATCCGGGAGACCTTGCCGTGATCATCCCTCATACCCCGGGGGTGAAACCGTGGATACAAAATTATTTTTCACCCAAGGCGACCGAGGCTCTGATGGATGCCATCCGCGCCCGTTTTGACGTGGACCTGTTCACTACTTTGCATAAATGCGGGGTAATAGGGTCATCACAAAAGATATTGATAGAATCATTTATGGACTCGCGGGGCATAGAGGACACCGAAACTAATTTTAACACGCTCGTAAAGAGATACCGCCGGTTACGCATCCAGTATCTCAATGCGCGCCGCAAAAGAATAACCAATGAATGCAAGTCAGCAGAATTATCCGGGAGTGAAAAGGATCTCGATGGTGACAGATCCAAATAAAACTTCTTTCTCCTATTTCGGTTCAAAACTGATATACCGTGTAACGCGCAAATCGCTCCGGGATATCGGGGCGTTCGAGTGCTCGGCGTTTAAGGTCTCAAAGGACTACGACGGATTCAGGCAGGTCGATACATGCTCCGTAAATTTCAAGACCTACGTACCCATGCCGGCGGATAAACATCCGGTGTTTGTGGTGGAGTTTGTCTCCGGGGTGTGCTATCTGGTCGGATCCGTCACTCCACCGGTGTGCAAGGTGACGGGAGGGGAGGAGGTAAATCCTCCGGCAGGTGATGCCACCGCCTCCTCATATTCGTTGAACTGGCAGGGCGCTCCCAAGAGGGTGATCATCGTCTGAGAGTCTTTTTTATTTTGGATACCGGCTATTATACTTGCGGTATGAAACAGTATCACCTCACCCTGACCGGCACTGTCGGTTACTCCAACTTCGACCCCGATTATGTCGATTACATCCTCTCTCAGCATCAAGACGAGGAGGTGTGTGTACGTATCGCCTCCCTTGGGGGCTATGCAGGGTCTGCCCTCCGTATCATGGATAGTTTCCGTAACCATGGTAATGTGTCGGTACACCTCGTGTCATACAATGCGAGTGCTGCCACCATAGTAGCCCTCGGAGCCAAGAAGGTCACCATCGACCCCGCCGGCTTCTTCTGCGTCCACAACTCCTTAAACACCATCGACGTGTTCTCCCTGATGAATGCCGCCGAGATCGACAAGTTTATAAAAGACCTCAAGAAGACAGCCGCACACCTTGAGGATCTCGACAAGGTCATCGCCTCCGTCTATGTCAATAAGACCGGCAAAGATGAAAAGGAGATCCTGAAGCTGATGGCAAAAGATGACTGGATCACCGCCGAGGAGGCTCTTGAGTGGGGTTTTGTCGATGCCATCGAGTCCGACGGGGAGCCGGCACCTATCACGCAGGCACAGGCCGAGGCACTGTGTATGGCGATGGATCTGCCGAAAATCCCGGCAGTCCGCACCGGATCTGTAGACCGCATCATCGACACGGTCAAAAACGAGCTATCCAAATTCTTTAAAAAATTCAATATGGACAAAGAACCCAAAACCCCCGAGACAACCTCCGAGGAGGTAACGACCCCGGCACCGGTCCCCGAGGCTGTTACGACTCCTGAGGCAGCAGCAGTGGAAACTCCCTCTCTTGAGCAACGAGTGGCAGCCCTCGAACAGCGCCTGTCTTCACCCGCAGCCGATGCCGGTGACACATCTGCAACCCCTGAAAATAACGGAGCTGCTGAAGGCGCAAAACCTCGCAAGCAGGTCATCAGTTCCAAACCCGCCACCAACGCTAAAGGACTTGACACCTTTGCTGCTTCAAAAGAGCTCTTTGACAAACTACCGTAAAAGTCCGTGAAGTTCCGTAAAAGTCCGTGAAATTTCGCGAAATACGTGAACTTCCGTAAAACCAATTTTAATTTCTCTCCTCTATGTCATCAATCACCACAAACCTGACACTCCAGGACCTCAAGGATGCCGCCATCCAGTACCGCCAGGAGTTCGTCCACATCCCCTTCTATGGTCTGTCTGCCATGTTCCCCTTCGTCTCCCTCCGTCTGGGTGTACGATATAAGGAGCGCGTAGGCAAGACCTCGACAAATGCACAGTTCAGCCCCTCAAAGGCACGCAAGAAGGGTAACCTCAACATCAACTTCCGTACGCTCGAAACATTCCCGAGCTTCATTACCCTCGACTTCGATCCCAACGAGGCAATTCAGACCATCATCGGTCACCGTGCAGCTCAGGCCGGCGGCGATGCCCTCGCCACCACTCCCACGGCAAAGGAGATGCTCGGACTGATCGCCAAGAATGCCGGCGAGGAACTCTTCCTCCATCTCTTCGACTCCGAATATGATGCCGACGGTGAAACCACCAAGGAGGCATTTAACGGTTGGGATACCGTGGCAGCCACCGAGATCAAGGCGGGTAATATCTCAGCCGACAAAGGTAATTACCTCAAACTTACCGAAGAGATCACGGCTGACAACGCATACGATGTGTTTACTGACATCCTCGCCAAACTGTCGCCCAAGCTCCGCGCTCAGCAGGCGTATGTGTTCTGTTCTCAGGAGATCGTAGACGCCTATAACAAAAGTTATATGCTCACCCACGGCGGTATCTCGTATAACAGCAAGTTTGAACAGGACTACGTCGAGGGTTCAAACAAGCGCTTGCAGTTCGTGCCCCTCCCCTCAAAGGCAGGGTCAAAGTTTATTCAGATCGCCACCAAAGAGGAAATGCTTATCGGTTGCGACCAGATGTCTGACCAGGAGCGCGTCGATGTCAATAAGTACGAACCCCGTACCCTCACATACGAGATGGACTCTTTCTGGGGTACCGACTACGAGACCCTTGACCCCTCGCAGTTCTTCCTCGTCGAGCTTCCCGGCGAGTGATTCAATCCGGTTTTTAATAATTAAAATTTCGTGTTATGTCTAAAACATGTTCAGGAATACAGAAGTCGCTGGGATGGTGTGAGGGTAAAACCCAGACACCCGGAATGCGCCGCCGTATATATTACCTCGCCGATTCCTCTATCGTCAAATATCCTCAGTATCCCCGCGATACTGAGGGGCGCGTGACGGGTGCCGACCTTGTCGGATCCTTCGAGCTCGCCGCTGATGAGAAATGGCGTTATATCGACATTTTGCCCGAGAAGTCTAAACTCTCGGCAGATTCGCAGGGTGAATACCCCTCAGTTTCGCAGCTCGTCAAGCTCGTGGCTGTCCATCCGGGTGTCGGTGCCGAGGCTACCGCATCATCGGCATATATCAACAACACTAACTGTCATTTCCTTGTGCCGACCATGGCGGGTGAATACCGCTGGGTAGGATCAGAGGATTTGATCTCCAAGTGTACGGTCGCTCAGGATTGTGGCGACTCTCCCACATCGGCGGTGTCCACCACCATCAATGCCGAGGTAACCATGCCGACGGCAGCCCCCTTCTATCACGGCAAGATCGTCACCGAGGATGGTGAGATCGACCTCGCCGAGACAGCATAAACCGCGTTTGCTTTTTCGATTGCTGTTGTTATTGTTATTACTCTCCTCGATGGTTCCGGTGTATCCCGTTTGACCGGGAAGCCGGAACCTCTTTTTTTTAATCCCCTGACTATGGAATTTAACGACACCCTACGCCAATGGATAGAGACCCCGGCTGAAGACCGCGACCTTGCCGCCGGTGCCGCGCTGTTATTGCAGCTCACCCGCAACCGCATCCAGTACGACATGCTATGTCGTGACCTTGAGCGTCACCGCGAGTTTATCACCCGCCAGCTCAAGAAATATTTTAATTTCCGGACTGCTCCGGATCAGGCACGCCTCAAGCAGCAGGCAGCAAAGAAGGTCGAGCGTATCGCCGGCAAATATAACCACGGTGCCGATGAGAGCTATACCACCGGCAAACGTGCCGACCATGACACCCTCCCCGAGGAGGTCAAGGCGATATATGTCGAGCAGGCTGACCTTCGTGCCAAAATGCGCAACTATCATGCTGAATTGATGGTGCTGGCGCGCAAAAACACCTCATGTGCTGCCGCCGATTTTTGCGAATTAACCGAGCTGCTGGCAGCCACCGACAAGAAGTATCGTGCCAACTGGAAGAAATACGACACCTATGGAAGAGATGAAGATTAAAAACCGGTTTGCCATGAGTCCCGAGATATTGGACATTCCCGGCAAGGGAGGCCTCGCCCTGATTACATACCGGTCAGCAGACAAGGTCTTCAGGGAGGATAAGGAACTCTCCGGGTTGCCCGTCGGGGAGTATCTATATATGCCCTGGGGTGCCGACAATCAGATGCCTTATCGGATACTTGAACTCATTGACCGCGACGGCACCATGTCGGCGTGTCAGGATGTCTCGTCCGAGCTGTGTTATGCCGGCGGCCTGAAGTTCGATGTCTCGGCTACCCCGCTGCATGTGCGTGAAAGTGTAGATACCTTCACCCTCGATTGCGACCTCGGACAACTCTTTATGGGATTATGCACCGACTTCCGATATTGGAACTTTGCCGTCGTGGTGTTTTGTGTTGTGGGTGGCCGTATAGTCTCTGTCGAGCGCCGCGAGCCTCTTTATTGCCGTTTTGAGAAGTCCGACGACTCCGGCAGGATCCGCCATATCTTTTATGCTGATTGGCGACGCGGCACCCCGGCAAGCATTGACGAGGTTGAGGTCTTGCCCCTTCTGTCTCCGGATGGTACCTTCTCCGACCTGTCGGAACGAGCCAAGATGCAGGACGGTCGCTTTGCCATGGTCTGCCGGATGCCTAAGGCTGACTCCACCTATTACCCGATACCGGGGTACGGGTCTCTATTTCTTGACAAATGGTATGACATCAAACAGCTCATCTCGATAGCCAAGGAGGCGAAGCTTCGCAACTCCGCCCCTATAAAATATCATATCGAGATTTCAGAGCACTACTGGGAGCAGCTGTTTGACATCCGCGGCATAACCGGCATCGACGACCAGCGCAAGGTGATGACAGAGGAGAAAAAGAATATCATCGACTTTGTCACCGGTGCCGAGAACTCCGGCAAGGTCTGGTTTTCGCAATTCTATGTCACCCCCGACGGTCGCGAGACACATGACATCCGGATTACACGTATCGAGGGGAGCAAGGAGGGTGGAGACTGGTCCACCGATATTCAGGAGGCGGTAAATATGATCTGCTTTGTCATGAGGGTTCACCCGAACCTCGTCGGCTCCGTCCCCGGCAAATCGCAGTCCAACAACTCCGGATCTGACAAACGCGAGCTCTTTACCATCGGGCAAGCCATGCAGCGCCCGTATCATGACATATTGCTCCGACCCTTCCGGATATTGTGCCGGTTCAACCGCTGGTCCGGTGTCGTGCCCGAGATACCAATCATCCAGCTTACCACCCTCGACAAACATAAGGACGTAGAAACCTCGACACTATGAATATCTCCGGACTGGAGGCATGCTCCCTCGACCTGTATACCGACATAAAGGATCTTCAGACCAAGTATCCGGCACCCATGGTCGGCAAGATCATGAGGGTACGCGAGATGCACCAATACATTATCGCCAACCCTACGGTGTCCGACAAAGATTTTGTCGCCGAGCATTTAAACCGGTTCTCTATGTCGCGCCCCGTGGCATATAGCGAGCTTCATATCCTCAAGGCGCTGCTGCCGACTCTTGGCAAATCTTCCAAGGAGTTTCACCAGTGGCGCTTTAACGAGATGATATTGGAGACCTACAACCGCGCCAAGGAGAAGGGAAATTTTAAGGAGATGGCAAACGCTGCCGCTGCCTACGCCCGTTATAACTCGCTTGAGAAGGAGGAGAATGCAGACCGTGAGGAGCTCTTCCGCGCCATCATGGTGCAACCTTTCGTGCCGACCATGGACCCGCGTGTGCTCGGTATCGAGCCTATAAAGAACCTTGAGGCTCGTCAAAAGAAATTGCTCGAGGAGCTCTCCAAGGAGTCTACCGGTGCCGAGATCGTGGAGTTTGAGGATATAGATGTCGAACAATTGATAAAAGATGAATCAGCCACCCCGCCAACTGTACTTTAACCGCGTGCAGCAGCTCACACAGCTCATAGCAGCGCGTAACACCGTGATCGTGGCAGGTCGCCGAACCGGCAAGACACACGGCATATCGGCGCCGTATGTCCTGAGGATGGTGACACGTATGCCCCGCTCCTCGGGTGGCATCGTCGTGCCTACCTTCAAACACGGTCTGACAAACACCATCCCCGGGGTGGTGGCAGCACTCGACGGGATGGGATACAAAAAGGATCTGCATTATGTCATCGGTCAGAAACCGCCGGCGGATTTTGCCACACCATACGTACCCCCTCAGGCTAACGAGCATGTAATATCCTTCTGGAATGGTTCGGTCGCCATCATGCTCTCGCAGGATCGCCCGTATGCCGCCAACTCCCTGACACTGTCGTGGCTCCTCATCGACGAGGCACGCTTTATCGACTATGAGAAGCTCCATAACGAGACCTTTCCGGCGCTGGGTGGTTCGCGTGCCTTCTTTGAGAACAAATCATGCTGGAACTCCAAGCTCATTCTATCCGATATGCCGCAGACACAGCGCGGGTCGTGGTTCCTACGTTATGCCGATGACATGAACCCGGAACTAATCGACATGATCAAGGCGACCGTATACGAGGAGTGGAGACTGGCACAACTGTACAAGGAGCGACCGACCCCCGAACTGTTGAGACGTATCAAGGCACACGACCTCCGGCTCAATCAGATGCGCTCTCTTGCCACCTTTTACGCCGAGTTCTCGACCATCGAGAACCTCCAGCTCCTTGGGGAGGATTACATCCGGCAGATGAAACGGGATTTGACTCCCAAGACCTTTCAGACCTCGATATTATGCAAGCGTATTGGTATAGCCCGCGACGGTTTTTATTCGACACTCCGGGAGTCCCTTTTTTATGATGCCTCCGATGTGTCGTATCTTGAGGAGCGCTTCATGCAGGGTCTCGTCTCCGGCGTGGATGATTCGCGCGCCGACTCTGATGTCAATCCGGATAAACCGATATGTATCGGCATGGACTACAATGCAAATATAAACTGTCTGGTGTCCGGACAACCCGACTCCCTCAATTCGCGGTTAAACGTGCTGCGTGCATTCTTTGTCAAGTTTGACCGCAAATTACCGGAACTTATAGCCGATTTTTGCAAGTATTACCGTCACCACCGCAATAAGACCGTAATCTTCTATTACGATGCCACGGCATTGGGGCGCAACTCTTACAATAACTCGACACCTCACTCCATCATCATGACAGCCTTCAAGCGCCACGGGTGGACCGTCCGACAGGTCTACCTCGGTGTGCCGATGCAGCACCACCAGAAATATCTATTAATCAACGAGGCATTCCAGTCCCGTCAATCCCTGACACCGTACTTCAACCGTATCGGCTGCGATGCCCTGATCATAGCCATGCAGCGCGCCGAGGTAGAGCGTGGCCGCAATGGTTTCAAGAAGGATAAGAGCAAGGAGAAGAAACCCGAGACCGAGGAGTCACTGTTGGAGCACCGCACCGATATTACCGATGCCTTTGACACCCTCGCCATCGGCTGCCTTACACAACCCGCCGCAACAGTGGTCCCGTTCGTGCCCTCCTTCGGCTGATGCTGTCTTTTTTATTGGATACGCTTAATATTATCTTGCAGCCATGATACAGATAACCAATTTCCCCGACATACATGACCGTATATTCACGGTCCCTGAGATCCCGGTAATACACCTCGTCTCTGATCGCTCGTCTGTAGTGATGACAGTTACCACCGGCGATGACAAAAGCGTTTCCCGGCAGGTTTATCTCTATAATGGTGCCATTGACCTTGACATCCGCGAATTGATCGTGGCAATGCTTGAGGTGCGTGACCGCGCCCGTGAAAGGCTGGAGATCCGTTTTCGTGTCGGTTCTGAGAGCGCCGGTGTAGATCTTGAGGTTTTGAGATCCTCCGTGCATATCGAGCAGGGAGGGGAAGGATGGTTAAACGAAAATTTCCTCTCTCTCATCGAGGATAAGGAAATCCCCCCGGGTGGTTTCGATTACCTGTCTATGTTTCCTCTGAATACATGCCCCGCCATGGTAATCAATTATGCCGACGGTAACCGGAAAGGTATTAAAATCGGGGAGGGTGAAGATCTGTATCTATACCGGGGTATACCTACCGTAGAGATAGACTTCTCCGGGAGTGGACCGGCTGCAAAGAATCCGGCATACGCGGTCATTACCGACGGGGAGCGGCGACGCTCATACTGGTTCTCCGACATGCTCGATGTCGCCCTCATGGTAACAAATCCCTTCGGTGTCCGTGAGATCCTCTATTTGTACGGTTACGATCTTGCCAAGCTCAAGACCTCCGGAGACGTTGCCACCGTTGCCGGCTACCGTCTGCCGGTATCCCAAAAGGATGAAACCACCGGCGTACTCATGCTTGAGGTTCCGGATGAGGCACATCTTCAGACGCTACGATATGCCACCACTCAGGGCATCATCAGCATAGCCGACGACCTGTCGCCCGAAGGTATGCGGAATTTCCGCGAGATTGTCCCCGTATCTTTTGAGGCTGAGTATTCCGATGACTCCACCGAGTACATAACCGTGCAGCTCACATACCGCGAGCGCCGGGACTCCATCGGAGGCAATCCGGATTCTAACAGTGTCTTTAACGACACCTTTAATACCGTGTTCCTATGACCTCCATGCACATCAGTCAGGCCCGTGAGATCCTGGACCGCCACGAGCTTATAGACCTCGTCTTCTGGACCAAGGAGGGGAAGATCATCCGGGTTCCGGATGCCGTCCCCCTCAAGTATGACCGCGAGGCCGGGACCCGCCGTATAAAATGCAAGTCTTCGGGTCAGATACGCTGTATGCGTGATGTCCTGATACATTCGATTAACCAAATAGAAGTTTATTTATGACCTGTTTACTTGTCACCCCCGCAGATTTTACCTTTCTGCTTCCCAATGTGATCACACCGTCCATCGGCGAGACCTCGGTCTTCGATAAGACGGCGACCTATATCGACACTGCCACAGGTTACCTCCTCGACAACCTGTGTCCTCGTGAAGTCGTGGACACCCTCCCGGAACCGCTCCTGAAGACCATGAGGGTTTTTATTGCGGCGCGCGCCCTCCGTCAGGCATTGCCGGCTCTCGATATTATCCTGACCCCGGCGGGGTTTGCCGTCCACGACTCCGACCAGATGTCGCCGGCATCGGCGCAACGCACCGAGGCTCTCATGCGCTCGCTGGCAGATACCGAGAATGGTGCGGTAAATTCGATTCTTGATCGCCTTATCCTCGTCGATGGGTGGAAACAGACACCGGCGGCCAAAAAGTTTGTGTCCTCACTGTTTTGGAAACCTGACCTCATACAGGTGGGGACTCCCCTCGATGATTACTTTGACCGGCTGCCGGATTATAAGCTATGCGAAACCATCCTCGGCGGTGATTATTTCTCTCATGAGTTAATGACCGCCTTGGCATACGAGGCGGGCGTGGATCCGGAAGACAAACCGGGTAGGGGAGTGATGGCGGAGCATATCCGGACAGTCATCACCGGGTGGCGCAAGTCGGGCAAGTTCCCCGCTCAGTCGGTGGTCTACTCTCTGCTCGATATTATCAAGAATAACCCGGGGGTCTTCCCCGAGTGGCACAACTCCACCACTTGCCGCCGTTTTGTGAATCCGGTGTATTACCGTAACCGTCAGAACTCCGGCGGATATTTCTTTTAAATTTTTTACCATGGTAAAAGATAACATACTCGCTGTTACCGTTCCCTCCGGATGGCACCAGCTTACACAGAAACAGTGGGAGCGGGTCTGCTCGATATTGGTCGATGACAATATCCCCGACGAGGATAAACCTCTTATTGTCTTCCTCGTCCTGGCGGGGCTGAAACTATGCGGTTACGTCGATTCCGGCAAGATTGCGGTCGTCGAGGAACTAAGGACAGGCACCCGCAGGGATATAAGCACCACCGACCTTGCCGGCGGGCTCGATGCCGTGGCATGGATCAACGAACCGCCGGTTATCCCGTGCCGTCCTGACCGCATTGCCGGGAGAACTCCTCCGGATGCGGAACTCTTCGACGTTCCACTCAAGACCTATATCGAGGCGGATAACTGGTATCAGGGGGTTGTACTGACCGGCGAGGTGTCACACCTCCGGTCTATGGCGTCGGTACTCGTTCCCAAGGCGAAAAAAATTAAACCTTGGGAATTGCGCGCCCTCCTCCTCTGGTTTATTTCGGTCAAGATCTACCTCCAGCGGCTGTATCCGGATTTGTTCCCCGCCGGAACCGGTGGCAGGGAGATAAGTGCTCAGGAGGTGCGCGATGCCTGTAACTCGATAATACGTCTTCTCTCCGGCGGTGATGTCACCAAGGAGACGGCGGTTCTCGAATGCGATACACACCGAGCCCTCACCGAACTCAATGCCAAGGCGCGCGAGTTTGCCGAGGCTGACAAAAAATAGCCTATGGAAAAAGAAAATAACTGGGATGCGTCGGATTACTTCCGGCATCTCGTCACCATAAACAGGACATGCCGCGACTACGGTTTTGAATTTGGTGTTGTCTCCGGTCTCCAGGGTTTTGCCGACAGTGTCTCCAATGCCCTGACCACCGTCAATATCATAGCCGTCGATGATACCAGCGACGGGGCTGCCTCGCTGCTCAATACCCCGTCGTACCGATATGCCAAGACCGTCTACATGTTTATGCGCCATGCTGACCGTCCCGAGCTGCGTGTCGAGGCTATGTCGATCATGCGCGGTATCTTCCGCCAGTTCCTCTCCCGGCTGATCCGCGAGCGTGAACGCCTCAAGATCTCCTACGGCATCTATCTTCCCGAGGAGATCTCCTTCCACGAGGTACCGCGCCATTTCGCCACCGGCGGCAGCTGTGCCTTCTTCCAGCTGATGCCCTCGGCACCCTTTGACCTCCAGTATAACGCCGATGAATGGACAGACACCCAAACAGATTAACGAGCGCCTCAAGTATTTTGCGGCATTCAATCAGACGATGCTCGACATCTGGTACGAACGGATTCTTAAACTCCGGGTGTATGACACATACGCCCTCTTCAAATCACTCGCCATCAAGTCGGCAAACGCCGACAGCGATGCGGTTACGATGGCTGTAAGCTGGGAGTTTAACGAGTACGGTCTATATCAGGACTACGGCACGGGTCGCGAGGTCGCCCGAGGCAACGGCGGCGACATCGGCAGGGACAAGGTGCGTGAAGCCCGCCGCTGGTTCTCGCCGAAATATTATTCGTCGATGATGAATATACGCGACTTTATGGCTGAATCACTCGGGCGTCAGTTTTGCGCCGTGATGTCCACGGTGCTCTCCTTCAAACAGAATAACCCCTAAAAATAAAATTATGAGTACAACAAGTGCAACACCTACCACCCCTCAGCCCGGGCTCTCGGGTGCGATGGTGACAACCTTTGATACAGTGCGTGACGGCCTCCATGAGTCGGAGGCAATGATCGACAACCTATCGGAGTCGGTGGCGCGTCACAGTGTCACGCCCTCGATGGTGGCGGCTACCATAAACTCGGTGCGCAAGTGCGTCGATGAATTAGCCACCATCTGCTCCGGCATGTCCTCGGAGATCTCCGGTCTTAATCTTAAACTAAACCCGACATTTGTAAGCAAGTTCACCGAACTCTATAACATGCTTACCGATGAGGACAATCAACTCGACTTTAAACAGTTCCTCACGACCCTCGACGCTGTTGAGGAGTCCCTGAAGTCGTGTGAGCGCGCCGCCTACGCCAACCGGTTTAACGGATATGTGTCGAACCTCACAAACCTTCAGGGAGTCCCCGATGGCCTCTACTGGGTGGAGTCTGAGCGACACTTCTACACCGTCGAGGGCGGATCTGCATCCCCGGCAGGATTCGGCGATGTAACGCCTCCTCTATGGCTCGACGGCGGAGACACTCCCTATATCTACTTTACCAAGAGCCGGCAGGGTTCTCGACCGTTGGCATATCTGCGAAGCGTCGCCGATATTGTCAGCAAACCGGATGAATACACCTGGACGGAACTAAAGCAGATGCGCGACGGTTTCCGCCTTGTGCCGGGTAGACAGTATATCCTCGCCGATTTCGAGTCTACGGTCTCTTCCCCGCTGTTGGGTATTTACCGTAGCCATCAGATGAAGCTGCTTTTGACGGCTGCCGCCTCCGATGCCTTTTACAGTACTGCCAAGGTGATAGGATCTGATGTGTTTGCGGCTGCTCAGTTCGCCCGCTGGGATGTACGTTATAGCCTCGATAACGACAACGAGCGCCCCGACTCCACCCCCGACGGCAAAGGGTATATCTCATATCTGGAGGATCATAACGGCAATTCGGCAGCGTTCGACTTCATCTCGATAGCTGCAAAAGCCGGCAAGCTCTTCGGCGGCACCGGAAATTATGAGGAGATCACAAATTGCAAGTGTCCCGGCATCGGTCCCCTCGACGGTATCTTTATCGAGGGACCGTGCTCTGATGTCTATATCCATACCGGATGTACCGACATACGGATCCTCCCGAACTGCAAGGGTGTCTTTGTGGCACCCGGTTGCTCGGGGTCCGTGATTTCGTCGGGTGACTGTCCGGCATTCATAACCAATTGATAACCCTCTTAACCTCTCTCCCTCATGAATATCGTAAAACATAAACACTCGGTACAGCTCTGGTCGGCGGTGGTAGTCATCGGCGTCGGCTGTGCGCTGCTCATAGCCGGTTTTATCGTACCACCACCCGGCGAGATACATAACTCGGTATTGATCTCGTTTGGTGAGATCATGACCTTTGCCGGCGCTGTGTTCGGCCTCAAGTATCATTACTCGTCAAAGAGTGAGACCCGCTCTGAAGACCCTGATTAAATTTTATAGCCATGTATTACAAAGATTCGATACGTCTTGAGTTCAACCTTACCGACATCCTCGGCAACGGTCTTAACCTCGACGACTTTTATATCCGTGTGGTGCTCAGTGCCGGCGGTGCGGGCAAGTTTGTCGCGGAGCGCTTCTCCTCGGATACGGAGCGCAACTGTGAGTTGTCGGGTGACATCCTGACAGTGACAGCCAACCGCCACGGACTCCGTCCCGGCAAGCTCACAGCCGAGGTGACTGCCCTGATGTCGGGCGGTCACCGCATGACCCGCATCATCGACACCGGCATCACCCTGACCGAGACCGACACCATCCTCCCCGACACCGCCCCCTTCCGCGTCGCCTACCCACTGCTGAAGGGACCGCAAGGCATCCAGGGTGAGCCGTTCCTCTTTGCGGATCTGACAGCAGCTCAGAAGAAGGAATTGGCACAACCCGCGGTCGACGAAGCTGCAAAGTTTGGCGACACCGTCGATCAACTGGATGCGGATTTTAAGGTCGTTGCCGGTATGCACCTCGCATTTCAAAAAGAGATTGAAAAGGCTGAAAACATAAAAGGGGAGATGCGTCTGCGTTTCCGGACTGCTGACGGTTTCTGGCTCGGTTTCGGATTCCATCCCGGTCAGTCGTCCGTCGGTATGGGTTACCGTACTAACGAGGCAGACGCCGCCATCTGGACTATCGAGCCGTTTGAGGGTAATACCTACTTCCTGATGAAGAACCGACATGACCAATATGTCAAGTTTGGTGCCTACCGCATAGAATTGACCGATGACCGGAAACAGGCAACGCCCGTAGGTATCCTTCAGCACCCGAAGGATCCGCAATATTTCCGCATCTGTCAGATGGACAATAATAATCTTTGTATCGGTGGTGACAGTGTTAAGGACTGGTCTCCGGCGTATTGTGACAAGAGCCCCGATAACGCTACGACGCGCCTTATCGTCGAGAATGTGGACGCGCGCAAGCTCGGGCTCCTCGATGGGAAGGACATGTGGATGGGTGCCCCGATCAGTGTGACCAACCACGAGGATTTTGATAAGTTCTGTACTGAAATCACCCGGCGCGTGGATGATGCGGAGCGAACCGTCACCGCGTCCGCTCAGACAGCCGACAGTGCCCGCACCGATATTGACATAGCTCTTAAGGAGGTAGACAGCTGGCAGGAAGTCCTCGACATCCTGACTGCCACCGACCGGGCTGTAGCTGCTGCTGAGACCGCCCGCGTCACCGAGTTCGCCGAGTTAAAGACCGAGGCTGAGACAGCCACGACCGCCGCCACGACCGCCGCCGTCGAGGCAGTTCTTGCCAAACGGGCATTGTTTGACGATATGTGGTTAGCTGCTGTAAAAAATTACGGTGCGTTAGACCACTCCCATATCGAGGAGGACGGCTGTATCCGCCCTTATTACCTCAATGGTCTATGGCTGACATACGAGGAGGCGCTATATAGTTTTGTTGCCTATCATAAGGGTACTAACTGGTCGGAGATGTTTGCCCAAAACCGTTTGCGGATCCGGACAAATATCCCTTACGGGACTTCGTGGATTAGTGTTGATATTTCGAGACTGGCACAGGCTAACACGGTTATCGAGGTTATAAATTTGCCGATAGTTCTGCATGCTAATGCAAATACTACCATGCAGGCATTTTATGGCTGTACCAATTTAAGAAGGGTATACGGCCTCAATTATCTTTCCAATTCTGCCAACGACCTCAACATGTTTAGTAATTGCAAGGTACTCGAACACCTTGAAATAAAAAAAATAGCAGCAGACTTGAATCTCCGATGGTCGCCTCTCCTCGATAAAGAAACTTTTGAATTTCTGATTCAATATGCAACCAATACCAAGGAGATAACCATAACCGTACATCCCGATGTCTATGCCAAACTTACGGACGAGGACAATGAAGAGTGGTATCAGGTAATGGAGGCCGGTCTTGCCAAAAACATAACATTTGCAACAATATGATTAATATAAAAAATAGACAGGTTTACAGTACCGAGGGTAAGCTTATACACCGCCTCGGTAAAAAATCTTACATCAAGCGCGGCACGGTGCTGCCGGATGATACCCCCGAATCGTTCGAGGAGGTGGACGAGGAACCGGCATACTCCGAGGAGGAGTACGGTGCCGAAGTCGACAGACTGATCGGGCGCAAGTACAGCCACTCGGCTGAAATTGCCCTTATCAACAACCATTTTGCCGACCCCGCCGACATGAAAGCTGACCTCGAATACGAGGAGTATATGGCGTATCGCGAGGAGTGTAAACAACTGGCGAAGCAAAACCTTCAGAAATAAACCGACGATTAAAAATTTAATGATATGAGTTATTTTACTATGGCGGAGATGACGTTCTCGGCGAGGGCGGTCCGCGACAAGATCAACAATACACCCGGCGAGATCGAGAAGAAAAACCTCGCCATCCTCATTAACAACCTCCTTAACCCGGTCCGTCAGGCGTGGGGTGCCCCGCTGATAGTCACCAGCGGCTACCGCTCGCCGGTTCTAAACCGTGCCGTCGGCGGCGTCAAGACCTCCCATCACCTCAAAGGTATGGCTGCCGACCTCGTCACCAAGAAGAACACCCCCGAGGCTAACCGCAAGTTGTATAATTTTATAAAGACACTTCCCCTCAAGTGGACACAACTTATCTGGGAGACCAATAAACAGGGTGCCACCTGGGTGCATATCTCCTATGACCTCAGCAACCTCAAATGTCAGATCCTTTAACCTTCGTCACATCGATATGAAAATTTTTATCAAGATCCTTTGCATACTGCTGCTGAGTGCCCTGTTTTTGGCGTGTGGCTGTTCATGCAGCCCGAAGACCGTGCACACGGTCAATCACTCATCCGCGACCGCACAAGCCTCTACGGCGCTTGTGGTGGATTCCATGACACATATAACCACCGCCCGCCTCGATACGGTTGTGACCACTACGGCTCTGACCCGTGCCGATTCGGCGGTGACAACGTTACACATCCTCATTAACGAGAGCCGCGACAGCGCCGGCACGTATCGACGTTCAACCGAGATTAAGGCAGCAGGCAGAAAAGGCTCCACAGAGGCTCTCAGTGGCTCGATGGCTGCCGTCTCGGCGGTTGCTACCGACTCCGTTGCCGTCTCCGGATTATCGACGGTTGCATCTTCATCGGCGGCAGCCATCGACGACACCGACACCCGCCGCGACACCGACACAACCCGCTCCCTATGGGCATTCTTCTTCTCCATTGCCCTGATCGCCCTCATCCTCTACCTCGACAACCGACGCCACACCAATAGCAATTGAATTAGTAAAATTCATGTTTATGTAAAATTTGTTTATGCAGAATTGCAATTATTTTACAGATATGTATTATATTTGCAGTGTAATAAGTCAGTGCCAGATGAATTATTACATCGTTTCATAATGTTATGTATAGTTTATCCCGGATGCTGTGGCATCCGTTAGATTTTGCAGATATTCTCGTATACAAATAGACAATGTCTTAACAGGTTAGTGAATTAATAGGTTAGGGCATACTCCTTAATCTATCCCTCGCAGTGATGTGCGGGTGGATTGCAACGACGTAAACATTTTGCATATTAGTGACGAAGACCGGGACTCGTGAGAGCCTCGGTCTTGTTTTTTGTATTACCCGGCTGTTGGTGCAGGGTCTTGCATATTCCGCCGAAAAAAGGGGCGGTGAACCGACCCCCTGACAGGGTGGTCGGGGGCTCTTTAACGGCAAACATTAACCAATTTTTTTATTTTTACCTCCCAAACCCCTAAAAATCAGGCGTTAAACATCCTCAACCCTTTACAAACCGCATGAAAACCCGATTTTTTACGGTGAAAAATCGCTTAAAATCGCTATATTTGCCGGTGCCGGCACTCGCAAGATTGCCGGGTTAAGTCGCTGATAACACCGAGGATTAAACCTCGGTTCGGAACTGACCGCTCTGCGTCTTGTATGATTTAGCAATCCATTTCACTTAGAGCGGTAGCCCTCGCCGGACTGGCGGGGGTTTTTTATTTTTTATTTGCATAATTAAAAATTATTATGTACTTTTGTGGTGCCAATCATCTACGGGGTATCCCGTAACCGCGGAGCATTCGGATAAATGCTCGAATCTGCTCGGGCTTTTTTTATGCCCGACTCCTCACATACATATCAGCTGTAATTCATAAAGGCTGTCATATCCACACAATTTTTGCTCTGCGGAGGAAACCTTGTAGATGTTTTGGCGAACGGGATATGACAGCCGTTTTTCTGTCTGTAATGCCAAAACATCTACAACAATGAAGGCAACTTATCTAAAGACCGTCGGCGCTGCCGGCGTTGAACCAATCCGCGATTTTTACCGCATCGTCCGTAACCGCTGCCGCGCCGCCATCCGCCGCCATGCCCCGGCGCTATATGCCGCCGCCCTCGTCCTCGCCCTCGCCGGCATAGCCTCCGGCATCGACGCGCTCAACCACCTCGCAGCCCTCCTCCTCCTCACAACCCTCTCAACCGAAATCTAACCTTTAAAAATCTATTTTATGATGAAATTCTTTCACCCGGTAACAACATTCTCAACTGCCGGGAAAACAGCAAAAGGCAAGGCTCTTCAGACGATGGCTCTTCAATTTGACCGAGTTCTTATTCATGGATACAGTTCCGCAATAAAGATAGCGAACCGAATGCGTATGATTGCAGCTCAGCTTGATGTCAAATATCCCCGTACACGTCCGACCTTTATTGATTGCCATATCGACAACGAGGGGAACGGACAGATAACGGCATGCCCTGCGTCCGAAAATGGCACCCGCTCTCTCGATAAAGAATATTTCCGCATTACGTTCAACACTGTCGCACATGATGCGGTAATCGACGAGATATTAGATAAATTTATCCCCCTTAACCCTTAAAAATCTGTTTTATGATAAAATACATATACGAGGTAAGGATACACAAAACTGCCAAAGAATCCGATAAAGGGAAAGAACTTGCACAGATGGCTCTCGGACTGAAAGGACTGGTGATTCATGGCAAGAGTGTCACATTAAAGGTGATTAACAGGATGGAGGAGATTGCAGCCGCCATAGACGCAAAATATCCCGGGACTCTTCCAACAAAGATTGTATGGCTACGAGATGACAAAGGTATATACAATATAGGGGCAATTTCGCTGTCTATATTTTCCAAAGTCATACAAAAACTATATTTTTCAATCGAGATAGAGACTGTTGATCAATACGTGTCTATTGACGATGTTCTTAATAAACATTTACCTTTAATCCCCTAAAAATAATATTATGCTTATTTCAGAATCTTCTAACAAGATAATATCTTTCCAGGACACTGATTATCCTGTCCGCGTCTCTGTTATGTCCATCAACAATACCACCATTCAAGTGGAGTATTTGGAGACTCCCGGCGGTCCTGACGAATTTGCCCTCTGCATCGGCGATAATCCCCGATACGGACTTACGTGCTTCGAACTACCCAATGACCCTCAGGCACTCATCGCCTTTGGCAAACATCTCCAGCAGGTTGGCGAGGAGGCAATCCGCTTTCAGATTTCTGCGGATGCGGCATGTAATGCCCCCCTCAAACGGCACGACGGCGCTGATGAGGACGAGGACGAAGACTTCGACCCCTGCGAGGATTCCGAGGACACCGGCGATGACCCGGACACCGCTCCGGAACCATAAGCGACATTTTTACATTCATGATTGAAATTTTCTGGATGTCCGGCTCGTGAGGGTCGGACGTCTTTTTTATTCCAACACCAAAAAAATATTAATTATTTTCTCAATTTATTTTGCTATTTCAAAAAATAGCATTATTTTAGAGATTGTTTTAACAGCATGTCCATGAAAGAAATAAAAGTATATGTTTATAAAGAGGCGGATGGATCTTATTCTCTTTGTCCTGAAGAGAATGATCTTAATTATAGTCCGATGGGAGAGGGTAGAACTGCCAAGGAGGCTATAGATGAATGGTATAGAGTTTATGAGGCCTTTAGAGAGGATTTTGCCAAGCAGGGTATTCCGTTTACCGAGGCTTCTTTTAAGTTCGCCTACGATGTGCCGTCGTTCCTGTCGTATTACGGTCATCTGCTGACCTTCAAGGGTCTCGCCAATCTCACCGGGGTCTCGGCGGCACAGCTGTCGCAATACGCCACCGGTTACCGTCACCCCTCCGAGAAGACCGTCGACAAGATCCGCAAAGGTCTTAAAACGCTCGCAGCCGACTTGGCTGCTGTAGATCTATGCTGAGGCCTCCTGTGTTTTGCTGAAGCATTTATATTTCATATCAAAGATTTGATTTGGGATGTCCGGCTCGTGAGGGTCGGACGTCTTTTTTATTTGCGGCGGCGGGTGTTTTATTTGCGGTGTAATCTTTCCTCATGCGGGTCTGTGAGGCCCGCAGCTCACAAATTATTTATATGGCAAACTACACCACCACCGCCACGACCAACCTACAGATCAACGGTCGTCAGGCCTCAAAGATACTTCAGCAGCTCGAAGGAGAGGCAAAGCGTCTCGAGCAGCAGTTGCATGCCGCTCAACAGGCGGGCGACCCGAAGGCTGTTCGCCGGCTAAACAACGAGCTCCAGTCCGTCCGCTCCACCATCAGCAACATGCGCTCGCAGACCGTGACCCTCGAAAACACCCTCCGGCATCTCGATACAGCCTCGCCCCGCGAGCTCAACAAGGCTCTCCGGACACTCAAGAACCAGCTCAACGGCATACAGCGCGGCACCAAGGCATGGGACGAACACACCGCCCGTATCCGCCGCGTACAGCAGGAGATCGACCGTGTAAACGCCTCGATACGTCACCAGCAACAGGGTACCGGTTCACTGACACAGATATGGAATAAATGCTGGGGCGGCATCATGGCAGCCGTGGCAGCCGTCACCATCTGGGTGACACAGGCACGCCGCGCCGTCGATGTCTATGCCGCCATGCAGCAGGAGGAGGCTAACGTCTCCAAGTACACCGGCATGGCCACCGAACAGGTGGAGCGCCTCAACGAGGAATTTAAGAAGATCGACACCCGCCACTCCCGGGAAGAGTTGAACAAATACGCTCAGGAGGCCGGCAGACTCGGCATGACCACCGAGGGTGAGATCCTCGGCTACGTACGAGCTGCCGACAAGGTAAATGTCGCCCTCGACGACCTCGGCGAGGGTGCCACCCTCACACTCTCGAAGCTCGCCGGAATCTTCGGCGACGAATCCCGTCTCGGAACCGAAAAGGCGCTCCTCTCTGTCGGTTCGGTGGTAAATGAACTGTCGCAGAACTGTAAGGCCTCCGCCCCGTATCTCACCGAGTTCACCTCCCGGCTGGGTGGTGTCGGTGCTCAGGCAAACATGACGATCCCGCAGATCATGGCATTCGGTGCCGTCCTCGACAGCAATAATCAGAACGTAGAGGCATCATCGACCGCACTGTCGCAAGTGATAGTAAGACTTTATCAGGATCCGGCGAAATATGCCCGTGTTGCCGGGCTGGATGCAAAGAAGTTTGCCGAACAGGTCAAGACCGACATGAACGGTGCCCTCATCGAGTTTCTGGCGACCCTCAACAAGGCGGGCAAGATGGATGTGCTCTCCCCGATGTTTAAGGATATGGGAGAAAAGGGTTCAAATTCGGTCAAGACGTTAGCGACCCTTGCCAACCATATAGACGAGGTCAGACAGCAGCAGGAGGCGGCAAATGTCGCCTTTGCCGAGGCTGTATCCATTGACAAGGAGGCTGCCGTGCAGAATAATACCGTCCAGGCCCGACTCGACAAGACCAAAAACACCATGCACGAGCTCACCGTCGAACTCGGTAAAAAACTTCTCTCCGCCGTCGAGGCGATGACCCGTGGCACCGTAACCGCATACAGCGCTCTTGTGACCGTGGTGGACTTCATCATCAAGTACCGCAAGGAGATAATAGCCGTCACCGCGGCCGTCGGACTCTTTACCGCGGCCCTCAATCTCCACACTATCCGGCTGACAGTTGCAAAAAATGCCACTATCCTGTGGAACAGTGCCCTCGGGGTGGGTAAAGGTATTTTGCCGGTGTTAAGACTGCTGATACTGCCGCTCACCCAGGCCGTCAATTACTTCACCAACGGTTTGCAGGTCAATTATACCATGCAGGAGCGCTGGCGCAAGTCGATGCAGGCTATGAAGTTCACTCACTGGGCGGGTCTGATCCTCGCCGTCGCCTCCGCGATATACGTGATGGCAAACCGGATGAAGGAGGCGCGTAAGGCAGCCGAGGAACAGAGGCAGGCCCTTAACCGTCTCGAAGCTCAGGCGCGCGCCAATTGTGCCGAGGAACTCTCGATGTTAGACCAGCTCTATAAGAAGACGCAGGACCAGACATTAGCTCAGGATGAACGCATCAAGGCGGTAGACCGTCTACAGGCTAAATATCCTCAGGTATTCAAAAACCTTAGCAAGGAGGAGATCCTTGCCGGCAAAGCTGCCGACGCCTACAACCGCCTCCGTGACAGTATCCTCGATGCAGCCCGCGCCGAGGGTCGCAAACAGATGATCGCCGACCTTGAGAAGGAGATACAGGATCTTCAGGCTGAGTACGAAAAAGAAGCTGAGTATTGGATCGGGGCAAAATGGGAAGCAATGACAAGAGGCGAACAAATGGGAATACCTCGTGAAAATGATCCATCATATCTGTGGGCTCAACGAAATCTGGATATAATAGAAAGTAAATATAAACCGCGTATAGATGAACTAAAGAAGCGTCAGGAGGGTCTTGCCGCCACAAATGCTCAATACATAATCGACAATGCTCCGGCTACAGATCCGGACAGTACGGTGGATGATCTCGGGGGTGGTGGATATACCCCCTCTCCGTCTGAAAAGGAGTTGAGTAAGGCCGTAAAGGCGCGGCTCGCTGCCATGAAGGCTGCCTATACTGCCGAACAGGCTGAGAACCTCCGACAGCACCGGGAGGGTCTGTTAGACTGGGAGAAGTATAACGAGCAGAAACTTCAGACCGAGATCGACTACCATAAGGACCGTGCCGAATATCTCAAGTCAGTCGGTGAAAAAGATAGCACTCAATTTCAGGAGTCCACGAAAAAGGTCGAGGAACTCCTCATAAAAAAGGATGATACCGCCTACAAGCTCGGTGCCGATAAGATTGACCGAGAAGCTGAGGAGAAGATCCGGGACCTCAAAAAGGATATCTACTCCTCCGGCGCTGTCGATGAACTTGCCTCAAAGGAGCACGAGGTCAAACTTCAGGCGATAGCCGACAAGATGGCATTGCTCAAGAAACTTGGCAGGGAGGGTACCGAGGAGTATCATAAATTGCAAGTCGAGCTTCAGAAGATCAAGGGTGATTTTGATGTCGAACAGGCAAAGAAGATTTACGACTCGGCAACCTCGATAATGAAAAAATACAGTACCCCTGACTTCAACGACGAATTAAAGAAGCTCCTCGACACCTTTGACAGTGCCGAGGCTATGGGTCTGGACAAGGAGAAGGTCGAGGAGGTTCGCAACCAGGCTGTAAAGGATCTTATAAAATCACTGCTGCCATCCGGTGCCGGCGCTGTCGATGACCCCTCGGCTACCATCGCGCAACTTAACAAGGATCTTGAGACACTTATGGCGATGATCGGCGGTGAACATGGTCTAACCGATGCACAAGGAGCCACGGCACGCGCCAAACTCATAGAGTCGTACCTGCCCGACGCTGCCAAGGACAAAAAGGACCGCGACAAGGTTCGCCGGGACATGAAACGTGACCTCGATTTTAACGACTCCCTTCTTGCCGGTGGTGTCATCGACGAGAAGAAGCATAAGGAGATGGCGGCGCGGATTAAAAAATATTATCAGGATGCCCTCAATCCGGATGCGTCCAAGGGGAATGATCAGATCGTGGCGCTCTATACCTCCTTTGTCGATGTCTTCAAAAAAATAAAGGAAGGAGGGGAGGGGGTCGCCGGCGCTGTCGCAAATGCCCTGACAGCTGCCGTGGCAGTGATGCAGTCAGCCATGCAGAGTTTCTCTCAGTATGCCGAGGCCTGTAATGAGTTAGAGATCGCCCGTCTTGAGAAACGGTATAAGAAGCAGTCGGAACTTGCCGAGGGCAACTCCGTCGAACTCAAACGTATCGAGAAGCAGCGTGAGAAGGAGATCGCCAAAATCAAGGCGGAGCAGAGCCGTAAGCAGTTCGCCCTTCAGACGGCTCTCGCCATTGCCACGACCGCTCAGAGTGCCGTACAGGCATACTCGGCGGCTCTGTCTGTCGGTGGTCTCGCCGGTCTGATACTTGCACCGATTGCAGCAGCTGCCGCCGTGGCTGCCGGCGCCATCCAGATAGCCACCATCAAGAAACAGCAGCAGGCCGCCGAGGTCACCGGTTACGCTGTCGGTGGTTTTACTCGCAAAGGTAGGGTCAACGAACCCGCAGGCATCGTCCATGCCGGCGAATGGGTGGCATCGCAGAAGCTCGTCAATAATCCGGCGACGCGGCCCCTTATCGACATCCTCGAATATGCACAACGCACAAACACCCTCCCGGCTATTACGCGGGGTGATGTGTCGGCGCGCCTCAATGCTCCTTACACCGGTTCTTCCGGAAGAAATACCCCCGAAACGGACAATTATCCGGTAATGACCGCGCCCGATGGTGGCTCTGATGTGTTCAACCGCCTTGAATCCGTTATGTCCAGACTGTCGGAACGCCTCGACGAACCCTTTGTGACCGTCAATGATGTAACCGGTCCTACGGGGATGAAACAGGCCTTTGACAGATACTCCCGATTAATCAGTAACAAAAACCGTCAGAAAAGATGATCATGACCATTAACGGGACTCCGGCGGTATTGCCCGAGTCTACCCGCATAGATATGAATTTCGAGAACCCTCTTTTTACCGACAGCGGGGGCGGGTACTCGTTCGAGATAGAGTTACCCCTTAAGGGTTGCCCCGAAAATCTCCGGATCTTCGGCCCGATATTTCTCCCCGGTATCGAGCTAAGTGACCGGGTGTTTAACTGTGAGATTTCAGACGGTGCCATCTACCTCTCCGGAATCCTGACCATCGCCGCGGTGTCCCGCCAGTCGGTAAAGGTACAGTTCCTCTCCGGCAGATCCGAGCAGTATCGCACCGACATCCTCAACGAGACCAAGATCAACGAGCTTAACCTCGGGACATATCCGGTAAACGCGTCGCCGGCTAATTGCGATGCCTCGGAGGTGATAGAACCCGGTGACAATCCCGGCGACAAACCCTTTGTGGCGTTACCATGGATAAACGCCGAGTCTGCCAACCTTCAGAACGACCTGACAGACCGCCAGAATCTCCCCGGTTTCTCGTATATGATCTATATGCTCCCTTTGGCTGAGAGGATATGCAGGGCTGTGGGTATGGAACCCGACTTCAGGGCATGGGAGGCAGACGACAAGTGGCGGTGGCTGCTGTGTTGCAATACCCTCCCGTATGGGTGGAACCTTAAAAGCATCGCCCGCTGTCTCCCGGACTGGTCGGTAAATGAGTTTTTCTATCAGCTCGAACTATTGACCGGGATGCAGTTTAACCTCGATGTCCGTGCCGGAACCGCCACCATCGAGACCATGCCGCAGGTCTCCGAGGCGGTACGTCTATCGAATGTTATCGAGGATTACACCGCGGAGACCAATATAGACGAAGACGGGGAGTCCTCGGTCGATTTTATAGACTCCTCCAACCTCGGCTATAATATCGAGGGTTCTGACACCACGGCATTTTATAATTGCCCCTGGGCGCTCAAACGTTTTGACCGCGATATAATGGAGCTCCCCTCGATAGACAGACTTGTCGAATACGCCCGACAGGTCTATCTATCGAAGTGGATAAGCGACCACCGGGATCCATACAACACACAGATGTCGGTTTATAAGATTTTCTACATCCGCGACCTCGATACTTATTACACCTTCCGGATTCAGGATGTGGTGTCTCAAAAAAATAAGGTCTATGTATATTCACCGGTAGAGGTGAACCCTTTCGGACCTCGATATGCCTACGGTGCCGCTCATGAGGAGGACAACGGCTGTCCGGATATAGAAATCAATATCGTGCCGGTACCGTTTGCCGTCCATAAATTCGACAGTCAGACCCGGTATCTGCCGAAGTCTTTCCCGGTGCTCTCTTTCGGATCATATAACGAGATGTCCGGAACCGTGCCCTCTGATGACAACACCGCCGCCGATGTTGATCTCGATGTCGAGGAGCAGACCCCGATAGCACTCGCCATCCAGAAGAGTGAGTATAGTGACAAGACCCCAGCATACTACTCGACGATATATGTCGGGTTATTCAGTCCGGAACAGGTGGCAGACAACGCCGCCGACAGTGTGCCGGCTGTCTCGGAGTACTTCTTTGATGCCGACGGTACCGTCCGCCGATGTGACCACTCCCTACGCCTCAACGCATACAATAAAGCCACCCCGTTAAGGTCGGGGGTGGCTATCGACAACAGGTTAAAATATAAATTCTCGTGGCTGCCGGACACGCTGACCATGGTACCGGATCCCCGCCGCCTCTATCTCATCGACGGCGCCCTTTATGTATGCTCCAAGATCAGCACTCAGCTCGGAGGCACCGAAAGGAACCGCACCATCTCGGGCGAATTTTATCGGGTCATAGAAACCCTTTAAATTTCTTGGTCTCTTCGTGTGCACCCGAGATCTGACCTAAATACTTGTTGGTAGTGGCAATATCGGTATGTCGGGCCTGGTCTCGGGCGATCACTATGCCCTCGGAGTTGGCAAGGTCGCGGATTCCGGAATCTTTCAGGCTGTAGAATTTATAATCCGGCGACCACTTCAGGCGGGCGCGCCACTTGCACCAGCGTTTGTTAAAGATGTCGGGACTTTGCAAGTCCACACCGGGGCGGAAGTCCTTGCTGAAGAGGTAACATCCCGGGGGATTGTCAAGGACTCCCAGATCCAGCATGAGGTGGATTACCTCGGCGGATAATCCGACCTTGGCACCGCGCTTGTTTTTGGACACCTCGGCGGTAACAGTCACCGTCTGATCCTTGAGAGAGATGTCGCTAAGGCGAATATGTGCAAGCTCGTTGGGTCTGATCAAGGTGTAATATTGCATCTGACAGGCAAGCAGGAAGTAGGGGTCATGCTCTGATAGAAAATCGTGCAGCTCCTTGAGCATCTCTTCGGTGAGTGGTTGCCGGCGTTTGGGAGGGGGTACAAGTTTTGAGATCTTTAAAGTCGGATTAACCTCGACCAGTCCCTTCTCTTCGAGGTAGGTGCCGAATGCGGAGCAGATTCCGAGATAATTGTTTCGGGTCCTGGCATTACTGTTGCGGTCAAGGTATATATGCTCAAGGAACGTTGCAATATATTCCCGGGTGAATTGATCGACATAGACGATCGGTTCGTCGAGCTCGTCGTTATACCGGCGCAAGACGTTCACACCGCTCTCATAACACTTCAGGGACTTTGGCCGTAATTTCTTGCCGCAAGATAAAATGAAGCGGTCGAACAGGTCTGCAAGTTTTTGGCGGTTTGCCGGCTGTGCCGGTTCCGCGGGTTGCATATCACTCAAAGAAACAGTAACAGATTCGTCAATTTTTGTTGATGTAATTTCAACGCCGGATTTTACCGGCAAAGTGGTGTAATCTTCATCGGGACGCCATCCGGCCTCAAGTTTAGCGGTCAGATCAGAAATGAACTGATTTATCATCCGCGTTGCGTCTCGCTTTCTTCCCGATTTTTTGAGCCTGTTAAGGATACCCGGCAGCATAATTTTTTTGCGTTTCTTGGTTCGGGTGATTCGACTCAGGTAATAAAAATCAATGTACGGGTTATTGCCCTGATGCACAACGGGTATCGTATACCCTAATACAGTGAAACACGCTTTGAGGCTGGACAAATTTTTTTTATCCATGATTGAAATTTATTCATCATGGATTACAATTAAACATAAATGATATGATCTCAGAAGCGCCCCTTTCAGGAGGTTATTTTTGCAAGTCTGCGTCCCAAAAACGTCCCAAAAACGTCCCGGTTTACGACTGTCTTTAAAAAATAACCGCCTAAATAATTGATAATCAATTAGTTAGGCGAGATTTTGCGGAAAGGGAGGGATTGGCTTGGGCCGATCCCTCCCTCTAAAATAGCAAAAGCCCTGAAATTCAGGGCTTTCTGGCGGAGAGGGAGGGATTCGAACCCCCGGAGGTGTTACCCTCAACGGTTTTCAAGACCGCCGCGATCGACCACTCTGCCACCTCTCCTTTACATTATCCCGTGCAAGACTTACAGCTTTACGGCTGCCGCTTGCCGGAAATGCGATGCAAAAGTAGTGAGAATTTCTCAAACTGCCAAATCTGAAGCCGATTTTTATTGGAAATTTAACAAAAATTTACAAAATCCTCATTTCTCCCCGCGCAGCGAAGCATAGTAGGCGTCGAGGACGTCCTGTGCTGCGGTGAAGCTCGACTGCTCGTTGTTGAGGATGCGGAGCTCCTTTTGCTCAA